>CANQBB010000046.1 GCA_947588905.1 uncultured Clostridia bacterium | reverse complement strand
AGACAAGCAGATTTTATAAATGTTGTTGCTTGGGATAAAACTGGAGAATTTTGTAGTAAGTATTTTAAGAAAGGTCAACAAGTTGGTGTTATCGGTAGATTACAAACAAGAAATTATGATGACAAAGATGGTAAAAAAGTATATGTGACAGAAGTTGTTGCTGAAGAAGCTTATTTTGCAGATAGCAAAAGAGAGACTGAAACAAATCCTTTTGCTACAGGTGCTCCTGTAGATGCACCTTTTAATCCAGATACAGCTCCTAGTGAGTTTACTCCTGTTACTGATGATGATTTACCATTCTAAATCTTTAAGAATATGGAAGATGGGAGGATAGAGTTAAATGGCTGATAAAAAAGGAACAAAGAAATTTAACAATAGAAACAATAACGATGATGATGGAATGCTAAGACAAAGAAGAATTAAGAAAAAAGTTTGTGCATTCTGTGCTGATAAAGCTTTAGTTATTGATTATAAAGAAGCTGATAAATTAAAAAGATTTGTTAGTGAAAAAGGTAAAATATTGCCAAGAAGAGTAACAGGTCTTTGTGCTAAACATCAAAGAAAAGTTACTACAGCAATTAAAAGAGCTAGACATATCGCATTATTACCTTATACAGCTGAATAATACATAAAATCAAATGAGAGATTAAAATTAAAAAGTTTAATCTCTTTTTTTGTTGCTTTTTATTCGTAAAAGGTTTATTCTGTTATTAGGAGGATGATTTGTGTGAAAAATAATAAAGGTGTTACAATTGTAAACATGCTTATTGTAATAATTGTCATAATAATTATTTCTGGGGTAACAATAACAGGCGGTTTGCAAATTTTAAATAATTCTAAGAATAGTAAAAAAGAAGAAAATTTATCTGCTGTAAAAACGGCTGTAAATAATATAAGTATGCAGTTAAATTTAGCAGGTACTCTTACTCCTGCAAATACTAAATTATATGGTGTTCCTGCATCTTCCGTATATAAAGATGAGGCAAACCTAGAAGGTTGGTATCTTATAGAACAAGCTGATATAGAGGAAATGGGTATAGAATATATTGATGAAAATTATTTGGTCAATTACAATGAAAACAAAGTAATATTACTTTCAGATTATTTGACAAACGGAATAGACTAATAATCTATTCCGTTTGTTTAATTTATGCATAAATGCATTATAATTTCCACTAGCAATATAAGTAATATTACCAGTATTATTTGCCAATAAAGATGAATCATATAAAAATTTTTTAAAATCAATTGCTAGAGGTGTTCCAACATTTATTATATTTATATTATTTCCAAGTTCCTCTGTAATTTGCTCATAAAAGATTGGATAATGAGTACAGCCTAATATTAAAGAAGTAATATTTTTATCTTTAAATTCTTTTAAATAATGTTTAATATATTGTTTTGAAATAAAAGTGTTTTGTAATCCTTTTTCAGCTAAAGGAACAAGAACAGGACAAGCCACAAGATGTATGTTAATGTTAGAATTATATTTACTAATTTCGTTTTCCCATACATGACTTGCAACTGATGATTTTGTAGCTATTATTCCAATGTTTTTATCTTTAATACTTTGAGCTATTGGTTTTATTATATTAAATATTGGAATATTATAATGTTCTTTTAAATAAGGATATGCTAAGCTACTTGCGGTTCCACATGCGATTACAATTACTTTTACGTTTTTTGAAATTAAAAATTCAACTATATTTTTTGAATATTCTATAATTTGTTTTTGACTTTTATTTCCGTATGGAATATGTTTAGTATCTGCGTAATATATAAAATCTTCATTTGGTAATATTTTTACAAGCTCTTTTAATACAGTTAAACCGCCAATACCAGAGTCAAAAATACCAATTGGTCTACTATCCATTTTAATTCTCCTTTTAACTTATTTTATCATTATTTTAAGAATAGTGCATTATAAATTTAATTTATGCAAAAACTATTTTATATTTATTTACAGTAAATATAATTTATGATAGCATAATATAAGGAGGTTTTAAAATGATACATCATATAGAAAATGAGAGAATTATTGATGAAGTTATAAAGAGTGATAAACTTGTTTTGATAGATTTTTTTGCTACTTGGTGTGCACCATGTCAGATGATGACAGATGTATTACATGATATAGAAAAAGATTTTGATGATAAAATTGAAATTTTTAAAGTTGATGTTGATGAAAATCAAGAAGCAACAATTAGGTATGGGGTTACTGCAATGCCAACATTGGTATTTTTTAAAGATGGAGAAGAAGTAGAAAGGCAAGTTGGATATATTGGAAAAGAAGAAATAAAAAATATAATTGAAGATTTAAATAAAAATTTATAGTTTACTGAAAAACACCTAACATTAGTTAAAAACTAATATTAGGTGTTTAAATATTTTAAAATTCTACAATTGTTTCACCATTTATAATGGCTTCAGCTACCTTTTCAGCAATATCTTCATTATACTTACTTTTAGATGATGGAACTTTTCCTTCACAAAAGCAATTTGAATTGAAATATGTTCTATCTTCATAAACAAATCCAGATGCATTAAATACTTGACCATCATTTGTTATATACCAGTATTCATTACTTTCATTAACATTAGGTAATGTTAGTCTCTTGAAAGTTTCTGGATTGATTCTTTGAAAATTTTTATTTCCAGGAGTTTTACTTGTAACATTAGCACCATTCATTATATCTGTGCTAGTTATATTATCTCCTAAATCAATTCCAGTAGCAACTTCATAATATATTTGAGCATTATTTCTTTTTTTATTGTTTAAGGCATAAGTTACGGTCAATTCTGCATGAGTATTTAAAATAGCATTATCAATACTTTCACAATTAGAGATAAAAACAGCTAAATCAGCACTGCTTATAGAACTATAACCGATTAAATATTACTACTGCACTTGCTATAACTATTACTGCAATTACAATCAAACCTGTATTACTTTTCATTATTTTAACCTCCTCTTTATCCATAGTATCATACTGAATTTTTTTTGTAAAGAAAGAAGTATTATATTTTAATGTATTAGAAAAGTTATTCTATTGTTTTATTTAATTCAAAATAGAAGTTAACTCCGTCTTTAATATTTTCAACTCCATAAGCATTACCATGTTGATTCATGATTGCTCTAACAAGAGAAAGACCTATTCCACTACCAGAAACACTACGATTTCTAGAACTATCAACTTTATAAAATCTTATCCATATACGAGGTATATCTTCTTCGTCAATATTTTTACCAGTATTAGAAACATTGATTCTGACCAAATTGTTTTCTCTTTCTTCAATAGTAATAGTAATTACTTTTTCTCCGTCAATGTTTTTGATTGCATTATTTAAATAATTTGTGATAACTTGTTCAATTCTAAAAACATCACCATTAACTTTTATATGTTTTGATTCATCAAAAACTATTTTGATTTGTTTTTCTTTTAGTATCAATTCATTTTTCTTAATTATAGATAAAATAAGGTTTGTTATATCAAAACTTTCTATTTGTAAATCTATTTTTCCGTATTCAAGATTAGACAAATCAAGAAGTCCTTTAGTTAATTCACCCATTTTATTTGCTTCATCTAAGATAACATCAATATAATATTTTCTACTTTCTTCATCAGTAACAACATTATCTGCTAATCCCTCTGCATACCCTTGTATTAGAGATATTGGAGTTTTAAGTTCATGTGATACATCTGAAATAAATTGACTTCTCATTTCTGTAATTTTAGAAGTTTCTTCAATGTCTTTTTCAAGCTCCATATTTGCTTTATTTAATTCTTTAATTTTTGTTTCAAGATTTTCTGATAATTGATTTATACTATTTCCAAGCATTCCAATTTCATCATCTGTTTTTGAAACATATTTAGCACTGAAATCTAAGTTTGCAATTTTTTTAGTAATATCATTTAACTCATAAATAGGTTTAGTAAATTTTCTTGAAATAAAAAATGCAAGTATACTACTGAAAAATAAAATTATTATTGTTGTTATAAATAGGAAAGTATTGGATGTTTTAATACCTTCTCGAACCGATTCAATAGGCGTTCTTAAAAAGACATAACTTCCATCATCTAAACTACCTATAAGCATTAAAAAGTCTGAACTTAAAAAATTATCATAGTATTTTTCAATAAAATATGGATTTCCATCTTCTGCTAGTTTTTCATCTATATACTCCCAACTTAAAGGAATATCTCTATTGAAAAACATTCTGTTTAATGAATAATCTTTAGATGTTACATATATTTTAGTACCATTTTTATTTTTTATTACCATGTCAATATTTCTGTTTGCCTCAAATTTTTCAAATTGTGTTGCTAAATCATTGATGTCAGCTTCACCAGAAGCATATAAATCATTTATATTTTGATATAAACTTATAATTGAGTTTTGCTTTTTATATAAATAAAATGTTTCTAACATTGTAGAATTTAGAATCAATATTATTGATACAAGTAAGCATGTTAAAAAAGCAAACAATAAAAACAATCTAGTACTGATTGAATATTTCAAAATATCACCTACATTTCAAATTTATATCCTAAACCTCTTACTGTTTCGATATGATTTCCTTTTTTACCAAGTTTTTTTCTAAGCTTTTTAATATGACTGTCTATTGTTCTTGAGTCTCCATAATAATCATAATTCCAAACATTATTAAGAATTTTTTCTCTTGAAAGAGCTACTCCAACATTAGACATTAAATATTCTAGTAATTCAAACTCTTTCATACTTAAATCGGCATTTTTACCATCTACCATGACAACATGAGCATTTTGATCAATCATAATTCCATCTAATTCTATGTTAGAATCTGAATTTGGATAACATCTAGTCAAAAGGGCCTCAACTCTTGCAACTAAAATTTTAGGGCTAAATGGCTTTGAAATATATTCATCAACCCCAAGTTCAAAACCAAATAACTCATCATTTTCTTCGCCACGAGCAGTTAGCATTATAACGGGAACTTTTGAAAAAGTTCTTATTTCTCTTAGTGTTGCCCAGCCATCAAGAACAGGCATCATTACATCAAGCAAAATTAAAGATATAGAATCATCTTGCTTAAAAATATCTAAAGCTACTTGTCCGTTTTCTGCTTCGACTATTTCATAATTACTAGCAGTTAAAAAATCTTTAATCAATTTTCTCATTCTTGCTTCATCATCAACAATAAGTATTTTATTATTTTTCATAATTTTTCACTCCATTCAAATGCATTATATAATATATTTGTGCATATTTGGTGAAATTTTATAAAATTTTTATATATTATCAAATTATTCTAAGTTTCACTATTTTTCTTTTATAATAAATGGTATAATATACTAAAATTCTGGGAAGAAGAGAGTGTGAGAAATTTTGATTGAATTCAAAAATGTATATAAATCATATGTAGAAGGAAAAAATGCAGTAGATAATTTAAATTTAACTATAAAAGATGGGGAAATATTTGGATTTCTTGGACCTAATGGTGCGGGGAAAACGACTACTATAAAAATGTTGACTGGGATTATAAAACCAACTAGTGGAAGTATTTTTATAAGTGGCAAAGATATTCAAACACAAACCTTAGAAGCGAAAAAGAATTTTGGATATGTACCAGATAGTCCAGATGTTTTTTTAAGATTAACAGGTAATGAATATTTAAATTTTATGGCTGATGCTTATGAAATAGATAAAAAAGAAAGAAAAAGCAGGATAAATGAGCTTAGTAATAAGTTCGAAATATTTGATAACTTATCAGAAAAAATTTCTTCTTATTCTCATGGTATGAGACAAAAAATTGTTATAATTGGAGCTTTAATTAACGAACCTAATAATTGGATTATGGATGAACCAATGACTGGACTAGATCCAAAGTCCTCTCATATCTTAAAAGAAATGATGAGAGATCATGTAAAAAAAGGAAACAGTGTTTTCTTTTCAACACATGTTTTAGAAGTAGCTGAAAAGCTATGTGATAGAGTAGGTATTATAAGTAATGGAAAACTATTAGCTCAAGGAACCGTGCAAGAGATTAAAGAAAAGTTTAGTAAAGATGAATCTTTAGAAAATATATTTTTGGAGATAACTGAAAATGAACAAAATAATTAGTCTAACCAAAATGCTATATAAAGTTAATAAAAATGATTCTAGTAAGATGAAAAAAAGTACGAAAATATTTTTGTATGTAATTTTGGCTGTATATTTACTTTATATTTTTTCATCTTTTTGGGGTATGTTTATTTCACCACTACAAGAAATAAATCAAGCTCCAAAATCGATTGAATTATTACTGTCTATAGGAAGTATTTTTATACTTGTTACAAGTATAACTTCTGTAGCTAATATATTATTCTTCTCTGAAGATACAAACAATATATTGCATTTACCTTTTAGTAATAAACAAATATTTACATCAAAAATTTTAACAACTTATTTATATGCATTGATTATTGATTTTATGATAATTTTTCCAGGTATGATAGCATATATTTTTATAACAAAAGAATCATTTGTGTTTTTTATTTATGCGTTGATGGTTTTATTATTTGTACCAATGATTCCTGTGCTAATTGTTTCTATTATTTATACAATAATTATGCCGGCTTTGAAATTTGTTAAACATAAAAATATATTTAAAATTGTTACAACAATAGTAATTCTTATTTTAGTTTTAGGCTTTCAACTAAAATTAAATTCAAATATTACAGAAAGAGGAGACTATAGTGCAGAATATATCTTAGAGTTGAGTAGTAATTTATCTAGCAAAATGCCTTATATTAAGCCAGCTATTCATTCACTTAATAATACTAATAACTTTATGGGAATAATTTGTTTATTGTTATTTGCGGGTATAAATATATTAGCGTTTATAATAACTATATATTTGTTTAGTAATTTATATATGAAAGGAATATATGCAAATAATAATGAATTTTCTAATAGTGGCTCAAAAAATAAAAAGTTAGTTTATAAAATAAAATCAAAATATATGGCATTAGTTGAAAAAGAATTTAAGAACTTATTTAGAAATGCTACTTTTTTTATACAGTGTATTTTCCCAGCTTTACTTATGCCAATCATAGTTGTTATTATGTCTTTATATAATGTTGGAGATGTGGCAGAAACGATTCCAGAAAATTTAGGTGAGGCAAAAATCATATTTGGTGTTATAATGATACAATTTTTTATGGTTATGAATCATATTTCTGTAACGGCTATTTCTAGAGATGGAAAAGATGAAGCAACTTATTTAAAATCTTTACCTATAAAATTTGAAAAACAAATATCGGCTAAGGCAATGCCAAGTATATTGATTGGAATTATAACTTTATTTATTTCATTATTCTTTTTATATAAAGTAATTAGAATAAATATTCAAGAAATGATAATTTTATTTGCATGTGGACTATTGCTTAATATAATACAGTCATATTTACTACTAATGATTGATTGCGTTCACCCAAAACTTTCATGGGAATCAGATATGGCTGTCGTAAAACATAATATAAATTTTTTGTATGCTCTTATGATTGGAATATTAGGAATTATTTTTACTAGTTTGCTTAGTGTAGTAACTTTTAATATTGGATTTTCAATACCATTTATGATTTTCCTTTTTGTAACATATATTAGTTTGAAACTATATATACATTTTAATGCAACAAAGCTATATTCAAAGATAATTTAAAATAAAAAAAAGGGTGGGGTAAAATGCTCCATCCTTTTTTGTGCTAAGTTATAAATAATTTTGACTTTATATAAAGTATAACTAAAAAATGTATTGGATAAAAAATATAAAATAAATATTTCATATTTGGTCCTTTTTTACCATTATGAAAGCATATTGGTATTAGTGCGAAAATTGCAGGTAAATTAAATGTAGAGTTCTTTATGCTACAGTATGATAATAATAGTAATGAGTAACATGCTGACATTAAAATCTTGCTATCTTTAAATAGATAGAAAATAATAACAGTTAAAATACCATAAACACCATAATCCATTGGAACATAACAGCTTAATGCAATTATTACTAAAACAGTTATGTATTTAAGAATTTTATTGTCTATTTTTTCTATACAATATAATGCTAAAAGAGCAAATGTAAATGTTGCTCCAACATTTAATTCAAAACTAGTAGATGGATTGCCTGCTTTTAACGCAAGATAAAAAGGATATTGCGAAATTATTGAAAATATAATCATTCTAAGAATATACTTTTCTTTACTTTTAGTATGAGAAAATCCAACACCTATTTGGTATGCGAAAATAACAAAAGCTATTCTCCCTATATATCTTAATATTTTATATTGAGGATATATAATAAATCCAACATGATCAATTATCATTGATATTATTCCAATTAGTTTTAACATGAAAGATGACATAAATAATAACTCCTTTATTATTAAATATCATTTATATTTTAATACAAAATTTACTATTGCGCAAATTATTTAAGTTGTGTATATTAGTTATAGAATAATTTTTTTAGGAGGACATGAGTCATGAATGGAAAAATTATTGTATACACTGGTCCGATGTTTTCAAGCAAATCTGTAATGATGCTTTTTGCGTTTGAAAGGGGAACTATTGCAGAGAAAAAGGTTATAGCATTAAAACCTAAAATTGATGATAGATTTGGGGAAGATTTTATTACTAGTAGATCATTTGGCAAAATCCCTGCCAAAAATATTTCTAATATTTCTGAACTTTTAAACTATGCAGATGCAGATGTTTTTATTATAGATGAATTTCAATTTTTACAGGGCGATGTTTCAATAATTCAAGATATGGCTAACAATGGGAAGATTTTTCACATATCAGGATTAGACATGACTGCAGAAGGAAAACCTTTTGGACTAATGCCTCAACTTTTAGCTATTGCTGATAAAGTAGAAAAGGAAGTTGCAATATGTTGTGATTGCAAACAAGAAAATGCAATCTATTCTTTTTATCTTGGACATAAAGCTACAGATATAGTCGTTGGAAATAATGAATATATTTCTCTTTGTAGAAGTTGCTGGAGAAAAAGAATGGAGAAAAAAGAGAAAGGTGTAATATGAGTAATTTTAAATTAGTTAATCAACCTGACTTTGAACTTGCCCACATTTTTGAATGTGGGCAATGTTTTAGATGGAAAAAATTAGATGATGAAAGTTATATTGGAGTAATAAAAGATGGTGTAGTTTGTATAAAAAAAGACGGAAATGATTTTATTATAGATAGTAATATAGATAATGAAGAAATAATAAGAGAATATTTAGATTTAAGTACAGATTATTCTAAAATTAAAAAGATTTTAAGTAAAGATGATGTTAATATGCAAAATGCTTTGAAATATGGAGCTGGAATAAGAATACTAAATCAAGATATGTGGGAAATGTTGATTAGTTTTATAATATCTGCTGCTAATAATATTCCAAGAATTTCAAAAACTGTTGAAAACATTTCTAGAGCTTATGGAAAGAAAAGCATTTATAATGGCGATGAATATTATTTATTTCCAACACCAAAAGAGTTATCAAATGCATCTGTTGAGGATTTGAGAAATTTAAATTTAGGTTTTAGAGATAAATATATTTATACAGCAACAAGACTTGTTTTAGATGGATCAGTTTGTTTGGAAGATATTTCTAAGAAACCATATAAAGAAGCTAAAAAAGATTTAGTAAAAATTCCAGGTGTAGGGGAAAAGGTTGCAGACTGTATATTACTTTTTTCTATGAAAAAAAGGGAGGCTTTTCCCGTTGATACTTGGATAAAAAAAGTTATGGGAGAATTATATGTAGATAGTAAAAATATTAAAAAGATATCTGAGTATGCAGAAAATAAATTTGGTGAATATGCTGGAATAGCACAGCAATATTTATTTTATTGGAGAAGAGGGTAAGACGTTTTTATTTAATATCAAAAAAAGAGCCTGTAAGTTAAGTTACAGGTCCTTTTTTGTCCCAACAATTATATTTATTCATGATTTGATAATAATGTTCCAAAAAAGTCAATCAATAAGCTTCCAACTACAATTTGTGCAAATACAACAATTGATGTATAAACCATAGTTGAACCAATATTGTATGTAGCTACTTTATAGGTATATAAAGAATTGTATGCTATGATACAAACTCCCATAGTGCACATTATAAATGAAAAAGCACTTCCATATTTTATTATATTCTTTGAAAACTTGTTAAGCGAATTTAGACGATCAAATATCTTTTTTATCATGATAACCATCTCCTTCTATTACATAACATAATTATAGCACTAAAAGGATAATAAATCAAGCATGATAAATCTTGAAAAGCCTGGAAATACTAGGATTTTTTAATGAAAACCCTTACGGAAATATAGGTTTACAATAAATAAAAAAGTAACAAAAAAATTTTTTGCTACTTTAATTTCCTATTATATAAAAAACAATAAAAAATCCCCATTTTACTTGGGGATAATTGACTTATTTAACTTTATTTAATTCTTTTGCTAAACTAGATTTTTTTCTAGAAGCTGTATTAGCTTTAATTACATTTTTATCAGCAGCTTTATCTACAGCTTTTGTAGCAACTTTAAATAATTCTACAGCTTTATCTTTTTCACCTGACTCAGCAGCAGCTCTAAAGTTTTTAACAGCTGTTTTATATGCTGTTTTCATTGAAGCGTTTGCTTTAGATTTTGTTTCAGTTGTTTTTACTCTTTTTATAGCAGATTTAATATTTGGCATTACGGGCACCTCCTTTTAAGCGTTTACTAAACTTACGTAGGATAGTTTAGCATAAATTGTAAAAAAAAGCAAGAGAAATATTATTTCTTTTTAAGAACATAAGTTCACATTAACTTTAAAAATTCTATTGACATTTGCTAATATGTTCAGTATAATGAACTTAATGTTTGAATTGTGCAATAGGGTTTAATACATAAACAGCAAAATGGATTGACTTCGGAAGGAGGGAAAGAAATGTCAGGAATAAAAATTAGAGATGATGAATCTATAGATAATGCTTTAAGGAGATTTAAAAGAGATTGCGCTAGAAGTGGAGTCTTACAAGAGGTTAGAAAAAGAGAACACTATGAAAAACCTAGTGTCAAAAGAAAAAAGAAATCAGAAGCGGCTAGAAAAAGAAAATATTAATATGTTAGGGCGAATTTTAATTCGCCCTATTAGTTTAATTAAGGAGGAAATTTTATGTTAAAAGAAAAATTATTAGAAGATTTTAAAGATGCAATGAAGCAAAAAGATGAGCTAAAAAAGAATACTATTATGATGGTTAGAGCAGCAATATTACAAATTGAAAAGGATACACAAAAAGAAGTTTCAGAAGATCAAATATTAGATATTCTTTCTAAAGAAGTTAAAAAAAGAAAAGATTCTTTAGAAGATATTATGAAAAGTGGTAGAGAAGATTTAATAAAACAAGTTAATGATGAAATAGATATTATAAAAAGCTATTTACCTGAAGAATTGTCTCCAGAAGAATTAGACAAAATTATTGATGAAGTTATTGCAGAAGTGCAAGCAACAAGTATGAAAGATATGGGCAAAGTAATGCAAGCTGCAAAAGTAAAAACTGCGGGAAGAGCAGATAATAAAGTTATAAATGAAATTGTTAAAAAGAAATTATCTGTATAAATCTGTATAAAATAATTTATATAAAGGAATTAAAATGTAATAGTTTTAATTCCTTTCTTAATGTTAATTTATCAAAAAATCTTTAAGTTAAAAATTTATTCTAATTTTTAGGTGTTTAACTTGACAAAGTTTTAAGTAATATAGTAAGCTAGAAGTGGAGTTATATATATATTTAGGAGGAATTTATACATGGGTATCAGTTTAAAAGATATTTTTAAAAATGATGAAGAAAGATTACTCGAAGATAAAAGAAAAAATTCAATAAAACTTTTGATTGGTCTTTGCTGTTTTTTAATTGTATTGATTATAGTATTTGTAATAATTAGATATGGCGCAAATATTGATGAAGTAAGAAGGGAAAACATTACTACAGATATTCAAAATGTAAGGACTGCTGTTTTGGGTCGTGCTGCAGCATATGTTCAAGATCCATCTATTGGATATCCTGGATATAGTTTAGAGGCAGAAGGAATGACTTTAAATATTAACGGAATTGAAGAAGAATATAGATATGGATATTATTTACTATCTTCTGGTGACTTAGTTGAAATATCAACAGCTTTGAATTTACCTAGAGAAAGCTATATTGTTAATTATGACACAGGAGATGTAATAAATGTTACAGGGGTAAAATTTAAAGGAAGAAGATACCATTCATATGACGATTTAGTTGCAATAGCATCTGGAAAACCAGCCTTGTCAGATAATACATATATTATTAGAAAAGCTTCTGATTTAGAAAAGATGAGACAAGTTCCTAGCGGATATTTTAAATTATCTGCTAATATAGATATGTCAGAAAATTTGGGATATTCTACTGGTGAAGGATGGGAACCAATTCCAGAATTTAATGGTAATTTTGATGGTAGAGGATATACAATAAGTAATTTAAAAATAAATAGATCTACAGAAAAATATGTTGGTTTATTTGGTAAAGTAACAAGTAATGCTAATATTACAAATCTAAAAATTGAGAATGTAAATGTTGTTGGTAGTGAATATACAGGTGCTCTAGCTGGAGATTGTAAAGGATATGTTAGTTTTGTACATATTAATAGTGGAGAAGTTTCTGGAACAGATGGCTCAACAGGAGGTTTAGTTGGAGCATATGATATAAATCAAATATCAAATTGTACAGTAAAAGTAAATGTTGATGGAAATGCAGATGTTGGTGGTGCTATTGGAACATTATTAGGAGGAACAATAAATAGAGTTAGTAGTGAAGGTTATGTTACAGCAGCTAATAATGTTGGTGGCTTAATTGGACAAGCAAGAATAAGTAGAACTACTTATATTCATGAATCAATTTCAAAATCAACAGTTAATGGAACTAATAATTTGGGAGGCTTTATAGGTTCAATTACTTTGACATCAAGTAAAGATTTAGAAGTAGCTAATTCTTATGCTAGAGGTGCTATACAAACTGGTCAAAGTAATATAGGTGGAATGTTTGGACAGATAT
>CANQBB010000045.1 GCA_947588905.1 uncultured Clostridia bacterium | reverse complement strand
TTTGTCCATTTCTTTCTATACTATAATTTGCTCTTAATACTGTTATTGCTATTTCTACTATTACATCTTTATAGTTATTACTTCCTACATATGATATTGTTCCTGTTGTTTGTCCTTCGCTTATTCCTTTTATTGTTATACTTTCTGTTCCTACTGTTATTGTCGCTATTCCTGTATTTACTTCTACTTTTCCAGATATATCTCCATTATATTTGTATTTCATGCTTATGCTGTTTCCTGCTACCAATGTTACTTTATATTTATATTTTGCTACTCCATTTTCATCTATCGTTGGTGTATTATTTCCTTCTACTATTCCTTGTCCTTCACTATTACTTGAATTATCTGGTATTGTCATATCATATGTTCCTGTTGCTTTTGTTATTTCATATGCCTTCGTATTTCCTGTTAGCACATAATTTTCTTTTCGTAGTTGTCCTCCTGTTACACCAGTTAATGTTACTGTTGATGTATATTTTCCTGCATTTTTTTCTTTCGTTTGTGATACATTTAATGTTTCTCCTTCTACTCCACTATTTACACTTGCTGTTGGCGCATGCAATTCTCCATCATATACAAATGTTGATTGTCCTCCCCATGCTACTTGTATACTCTTAGGATTTATTTTCCATGTTAATGTTATATCTCTTGTTGTTCCATCTTCCCATTTGCATATTTCTTTATCTATTATTTTTATTACTACTGTATATTCTCCTGCATTTATTCCTGTATTTCCTGTTATTGTCATTCTTTCTGCATCGTATCCAGTTATATTTACTGTTTGTAATTTTCCGTTATATGTATATGTTCCTGATACTTGTGGAGTTGGTAATATTTCTTGTATTATTTTATGTGGTCCTACTAATGCTGAATCACTTGTTACTATTATTTGATTTCCATCTCCATTTTTTCCTATAACTTCACATTTATACCATTTATTTTTATCCCCCACTGTTACTGGTAATGTTGAATTACTTATTGCTTTGTTTTGTGTTTTTGTCCATGTTTCACTTAATAGTGTATATGGTCCTCCTTTATTATCTGCAACATACCATTTGTAATCTAAATATGAGCCTTCTGCTTCTACTACTAAATTTGTTGTATCTCCAATGTTTCCTACATAAGAATATGGGTGATTAAATATTGTTGGTTCTATTTGCCAATTTAGTATATATGCTCCTGGAATAACATTATATTTATAAGTACCATCTGTATTTTTTGCGTCCTTATAAAATATTCCCTTATAGCAAGAATCATTTAAAGACCCTTTATCTGCTGCATTACTCGATTTTACAGTATTAAATCCCCCAGTTGTTGAACTTATATATGCATTATATCCATGATTACGATATGCTGGTCCATAATTATTTGAAACTGACCATCTTGCTCCACCAGTTTTCATACCAAGTAACATTGATGCAACCATATTTGATCCCGCATGATCACAAGTTTCACCAGTATTATATGAATTACTCAAATTTACCCATCCGTCCGTTCCGTATACAAGTGCAATACCTGTAGAATATCCACCTGAATATGTTGAGGTTCCTAATGTCTCAATTCTACCAACATTATAACAACAATCTATGTTTGTTGTTCCTGTAACATAAGCTGTTATTCCGGCAGCATAATGAACTTTGGCAGTAACATTTCCAGCATTACCTGTATACTTTATAGTCGTATTGCCTTTACTCATTCCAATAATACCACTTGCAACTCTAGCAGATACATATGCACTTCCATAATTAAAACATTCATTTATAAGAGTATTTACATTACCCTGTGTACCTGCTGTTATAGCTCCCGAATTGGCGCCATCAGAGTGTGCTCCCCTATTAATACATCTATATAGTTCTGCTCCTTGTATACTTGTAATTATACCTGTTTGTACTCCCCCAACATTCTTACAATATTTAAATTTGAAATCATGGTTCTTACCTGTTAGAGTTACCCCTCCTGATATTCCTGAACCTTGCTTTGGAATATTCATGCAATATTCAACAACTCCACCTACACTAGCTTTTCCAACTCCACCTGTTATTCCATGTCCAGAAGAAGCATTGTTGATACAATTATGAACCACTGAATTTGCTCCATTTATATATCCTACTATGCCACCATTTGTTGATCCAGAAATTTTTGCAGTATTCTTACAGTTTCTTATTTTCCCTCCTAAAAATCTACCTACTATTCCTCCTACTTGGCTACCTTTCGCTTTTATTTGTATATTATTGATACAATTTTCTACTATTCCATTTTGAACACTTCCTGCTATTCCTCCAACAAATTTATTTCCATAAATTTGTGTTCCATAAATTGTAACA
Source organism: uncultured Clostridia bacterium (assembly GCA_947588905.1). Classification (GTDB taxonomy): domain Bacteria; phylum Bacillota; class Clostridia; order TANB77; family UBA1234; genus UBA1234. Next base: position 10,773 of record CANQBB010000045.1, on the reverse strand, counting down.
TCTCTTATTACTCCATTTAGAACATATCCAAATAAACCAATATAATTTACATTCTTCTTATTTACATTCAAATTAAATATTTTATATCCATTTCCTTCAAATGTTCCTTTGAATGGATTTGTTTCAGTTCCTATTGACGTATGTTCACTTGTTAATGTTATATCACTTAATAAATAAACTACTTTTCCTTCAAATGTTGTTCCAGAATTTACTTTGTTAGCAAATTCTCTTAAATCTTCTTCAGTCTTTATTAAAAATGTATTTGCATTAGTTTTACTTTCAGCATCTGTTACCGATGAAGCTAAATATCTCATTGCCTTTATTTCCCATTTTAATTTTAAATCTGCATCTGTTTCATCTTGCCACATATATGTTGCTTTATCGTTTATTTTTATTAGTACTTCATATATTCCTTCTTCTATTTCTGTATTTCCTGTCATTGTCATTTTATCTGAAAGGAAGTTGTTTACAGTTACTGTTTGCTCTTTTCCATTAAACACATAGTTTCCTGACAAAGTTGGTTTTACTAATTTTACTCTAACTTTTTCATGAGCTTTTACTGATGCAGGCTCACTTGTTTCTATAACTTGTTTTCCATCTCCATCTTTACCTATTACTTCACATTTATACCATTTTTCTTTACTTTCCACTTTTACACTTAGTACTGATTGAGTTGCTTCTGTTGTCCATGTTTCACTTAAAGGTGTATATGGTCCTTCCTTTTTATCTGCTACATACCATTTATATTTTAAGTATGAACCTTCAGCTTGTACATTTAAGCTTACAGTTGCTCCGGCATCTCCAACATAGTCATAAGGATGATTATATATTGTTGGTTTTATCTGCCAATTTAATACATATTTTTCTCCTAAAACATTATATTTATAAGTGCCATCTGCATTTTTTGAGTCTTTATAAAATATTCCTTTAAATACAGCATCATCTAAAGAATCTTTATCATGATCTCCTTCATATGATGTAGCATTAAATTTTCCTACTGTTGAAGCTTTATATGCTTTTATTGTATTTGGCTCTCCATGGTTATTTTGTACTGTCCATTTACTTTCTCCAGTTTTAAATCCCATCAACAATGATGCAACCATTTGTGACTTTGCACTATTTTTTATATCTCCTGTACTATATGAATTACTTACATTTATTGTTGTATTAACATCATTAACAATTGCAAGTCCAGCTGACCATCCTCCATTAGATCCCGCTTTAGCTCCTTTTGTATTTATTACTCCAACATTATATGAATTCTTTATGCTTGTTCCTGTAGCACCAGTAATATTTGCACTTATTCCTGCTGCACTATATGTTGTAGCTGTTACTGTTCCAGAATTTCCTACAAATGATATATTAGCTATGCCACTTAAAGTTCCTACTATACCACTAGCAATATTTTTTGATGATGTTACATTACCATAGTTAAAACTTTCATTTATCGTTGATGTTCCAGCAACACTTTTAAATAATCCTCCTGCTATACTATTCGAATATGATACAGCACCACGATTTATACATCTTTCTGCATTTATGTTTGTTAAAGCATTACCTATTCCTGTTATTGATACACTTCCGGTATTTTTTAGATGACTAAGGGTTAATCTATTTGCACTTGTCATATTAGCTGTTCCTATTATTCCTACTGCTAATGCTGAAGTATTTACGCAATATTCAACTCTAATTCCTGTACAATCTCCATTTACTAAGGAAACTATTCCTACATTTGCTGCAGCTGTATTTGTACAGTTACGGATTACACTATTACTAGCGCCGATATATCCTACTATACCAGCTCTATTTGTTCCTACAATTTTTTTATTATTTACGCAATTTCTTACTGTTCCACCATTTAAGCATCCTGCTATGCCTCCCACATTGTTACTTTTACCTGTTATTGGTATATTATTTATACAGTTTTCTACTTTTCCATTAGTGATACTTCCTACTATTCCTCCCACATTGTTTTTACCAATAATTTGCTTTCCTGAAACAGTAAGATTTTTTATTGTTGCATCTATAGCATAACCAAATAATCCTATATTATCTTTCTTTGGTCTGTTAATATTTATCTTCGATATTGTATATCCATTTCCATCAAATGTACCTTTAAAAGGATTATCAACAGTACCTATTGCAGTAATATCATTTTCTTTATTATTCGAAGCTATATTATTTACTAAGTATATTGTTTTCCCTGCAAATGTGTTTCCAGCATTTACTTTTGTTGAAAAATCTTTCAATTCTGCCAAATTTCTTATTATGTATGTATCTGCTGATGTATTAAAATCTGTTGTCATAGTTGATACTGTTCCAGCATTGTAATACACATATACTTGCTTTGTGCTGTTTTCTTCTATTTCATCTTCCAATTTGATTGTCTTTTGTCCTTTTGCTAATATCCATTTATCATTTTCTGTTGGTTGCTCTGAGTTTTCGCTTATTACAAAGCTTCCAACTGTTACATCATCAGAAAATGTTATTTCGTTTGTATCATTATTTATTTTATAATCTTTTTCAGATAATTGAACATATACATCTGTATTTTCTCCCGATTCTATTTCTTCACTTGTCATATATATTTGTTTTTTCCTAAAATCTTGACATGCAAAAACTACTGCAAACATTAAAACAAATATAGCAAGTATTAAAATAATATTTTTTACACAATTATGCTTTTTCATATGTTTGTTTTCCCCCTTACACAAATTTTACCCAATTATAATATTTTAAGTTGTACAAACTTTTTTACACTAATCCTCATAAAAACATCCTTACTATTTTTTATAAGTTTTAGCTTATTTCTTAACTATTATATCAATTATATTATTTTTTACTATTTACTGTTTTAGTCAATTTCATATTTTCCTTTACGGTTATTCATTTTTTAACATATTTGTTAAATTTTCGTTAATAATGTATTACATTTTTATTACACCCACAAAAAATATATGAGTCAAAAGAATTAAGTTCTTTTGACTCATACATACATTTTTTTTCTTGTCATCTCAACTAAATTTAATTTTGTAAATTCCTTTATATCTATTTTACTTCTATCTTTAATTGCCTCTTTTTTCATAATTTCAATTATTTTATCTTGATCTTCTTTTGATGTCATATCAATATAATCAATTACTATTATTCCACCAATGTCTTTAAGCCTAACTTGTTTCATTATTTCAACAGCAGCTTCTTCATTTACCCTTAAAGTAGTTTCTTCCAAATCATCTTTACCCGTATATTTTCCAGAATTAACATCTATTGCAGTCAAAGCTTCTGTTTTGTCAATAGCAATATATCCACCACATTTAAGCCATACTTTTCTTTTTTCTGCATTTTCAACCTCTGTTTTCATTCCTAAATATTCAAATATATTTTCTGTTTGAATATATTCTATTTCTATATTATCATATGCCTTTTTCTTAAGATCTCTGCAAATATCATTACTATTACAAATTATTTTCTCTGTTTTTTTATTAACCAAGTCTCTTAATATCTTAGAAGTTAATTCATGATCATTAAAAATTAGTTCCTTCCCTAAGCTTTTTTCAAATTTGTTTAAAATATTTTCCCAATTTTTTAATAAATCTTCTAAATCTTTTTTTACTTCTTCACCATCAACATTTTCAGCATCTGTTCTAACTATTGCACCATAACCTTTTGGTAATATTTCTTTAATTAAATTCTTCAAATTTTTCTTTTTATCTTCGGAAGAAATTTTCTGAGAAACTGTTATTATATCTGTATTTGGCATAAGAATTATATAATTGCCTGGAAACGTAATATGTGTTGATACTCTAGCACCTTTTTCGTTTACAGGTTCCTTTCTTACTTGAACTAATATTTTCTGTCCAACTGAAACAATCTCTGAAATATTTTTATCATCTTCGTTTACTTGTTCTTTTAAAATATCTACTTTTGGTAAAGCATCTTTAATAGGCATAAAAGCATTCTTGTTTACCCCAATATTTACAAATGCTGCTTGCATCCCATCAACAACATTTTCCACTATTCCTGCATATATATTTCCAAGAATACTTTCATTTTCCATTTCATGTATATATTTCTCACATATAGAATTATTTTCTACAACACATATATCCACTTTTTTATTTTTCTTGTTTAAAATAATTTGATTCATTTTTTCACCTTTATATTCCATTAAATTCATTCATTGCTTTCTCCACACTTTCTTCTACTATTTTCATAGTAGCCTCAGCTGCATGTGATATAGCAACTTCTATTTTTTCATTTTCCTCATCAGTAAAAGCAGAAAGCACATAATCTACTAAATCTATTTGTTCCTTAGGCTTGTCTGTTCCAACTCTAACTCTAGGGAAATCCTCACTTGAAATCATCTTTACTATATTTCTCATTCCATTATGAGTTCCTGCACTGCCACTTTTTTTCACTCTTATTTTTCCCAGTTCAATATCAATATCATCATAAATTACTATCAAATCTTCTGGAAATAATTTATAGAAATCCATAATTTGCTTTACACTGTTTCCACTCAAATTCATATAAGTTTGAGGTTTAACTAAAATTATTTTTTCATTATTGACCTTTCCCTCTCCAATCATAGCATCAAACTTTTTCTTTGATATTCTAATATTCAACTTTTCGGCAATTTTATCTATAACTCTAAAGCCAACATTATGCCTAGTTTTCTCATATTCTTCTCCTGGATTTCCGTAGTCCGACAAATTATATACATTTTTTCCTCCGTTAAAAGCCTATTTACATAATTTTTTGATTAAAATACGTGAAATGACTTGAAATTTTGCTTAAAATATAGCATAATATATATGGTACGTTTTGTCAATAAACAAACTTTTGATTCGTGCCAATTAATCATGGGAGGTTATAATGATTAAACTAATAGGAAGAAAGCTTCTATGGGTCGTAGACAAACTGCTTGATCCATTAGAATATGCGATATTAAAGCCATTAAAAATAAATACCAATACATTTTTTTCATATATATTTGGGTTGCTTGCAATTTATTTTGCTGTAGATAGAGGTTGTGAATTGATTTCAATACTATTAACTGGTCAATTAGTTAATTATTGGACACCTATTCAATATACTCTTGTTTATTTATCACTTGTTGCAGGATACACAATAACATGTGGTTCTCCTCTGAATACAACAATTAAGCATCCAATGAAGTTTTTTGTATTTTTCTCTGTTTGTGGATATGTTGTTATTCTTACAATGGCTTCTCAATGGATAAATGAAGGCTTATGGTTTATTTGTTCACACTTTAGTAATTTTAAATATATTGCAACGAATTTACCAAGTTTAATACCACCAGCTTTTGGGTCTTTATCACTAATAGTTCCTGCATACTTTGTTCGTTCAATAGTTGATTATTATGTTGGTAATATTATTGATGGAGATATTGATTGGATAGAATCATTTGAAGATTATAAAGGACTAAAATTAGAATCATCTATGTCAAAGAAACAATCTGCTCTACCAAGTGCTTTTCAATGCGATGCAAAAATATGTATAGATGACAAAACTGGAGCTCCTGCAGTTATACCAGAAAAAGTTCGTTTTGAGGCTACTTTTGTTGAAGGTGCTACTGGTACTGGTAAAACAGCTACTATTGTTGAACCAATGTGTGCTGGCGATATTGAGAAAAAGTATTTCTTTAGAGAAATAAGTAAAAAATTAGGATATAATGCTTTACAGTCTGGAATGGCAACACTAGAAGTTCCATATAGTAATGAATATATAAACAGAAACTTTTCTCTATCTTTTTTAAAGCCTAGAGATTCTAGAAGAAAAGAATATAAAAACTATGTAAAAGACATGCTAAGATATGAAGATACTGAAACTGGCAACTTATATTACAGAGGACTTGGTCTTACTTTAGTTGCTCCTGATAATGCTTGTATTTCAAGAGTACAAAATGTTGCAAAAGCATATGATTTAGACATAAATGTTATTGACCCAATGGATCCAAATTCACTTGGAATTAACCCATTTATAGGTAAAGACCCTGCAAAGATAGCAAGTATTATCTCAACAGTATTAAAAGGTATGTATGAAGCTGAAAATGCTAGTAGCAATAACGTTTTCTTTGCAAATGTTACTCAACAAGCTTTTGAAAACTTAGCTATTCTTTTAAAACTTGTATACCCAAGAATGCATAATGGCGAATTACCTTCACTTGAAGATATGTTAGATATATTAAACAATTTTGATTTAGCAGAAGAAATGACAGAAGTTTTGAAAAAAGACCCTGTATTATCAAATGATTATAAATCACTTATAGGATATTTTGAAAGAAACTTCTACAAACCACCTGTTAATATTCATGGATATGAAATTGCATCAACTTATGGTAGTGGTAGAAAAGAGACAGAAAAATTTGTTTATGGTGCTATTACTCAGCTAGATAACTTCTTGAGAAACCCTGGTATTAAAAGAGTTTTGTGTAGCAAAAACAATAATGTAAATCTTGATAAAGCATTAGAAGAAGGTCAAATTATAACAGCATGTACACGTCAGGGTGATTTAGGAGAACTTCATCAAAAAGCTTTTGGTATGTTCGTAATATTATCACTTAAAGATGCCGTTTTAAGAAGACCAGGAACAGAAGATACAAGGACACCACATTTTATTTATATAGACGAATTTCCACTTTATATCACAAAAGATACAGAAGCATTCTTTACACTATTTAGAAAATATCGTTGTGGAACATTGATTACTGTTCAAAACTTATCACAGCTTACTAAAACATCATCTCTTGCATATTTTAAAGACGTAATAATTACAAACTCAAAAACTAGAATTGTATTTGGTGATATGACTTGGGAAGAAGCTGAATATTGGGAAAAAGAAATGGGTACAAAGAAAAAATGGAAGTATGATAAAGTACTTGCTGATTCTTCTACTCAAGAAGGAAAAGATAAACAAACTCAAGCATTTATGAAAGCTTCTAAAGATTATCCTGCAAACTATAAAGCTGTTAAGTTTGTAAATATGGGATTCAAAAAATGTATATATAAGACGAAATCATCTTCTGGAAAAAATGTTGTTGGTAGAGGAGCAACTGATTTTATCAACAAGAAACATTTAGAAAAGCATAAATTTTCTAATTATAACTTTGAAATATTTGGACATGGCAATGCAAATGAATACAAAGATGAAGGAAGCGCTTTTTTCACCGGTAATGAATTTTCAACAACAGTTCCATTGTTTGAACAAGATACAGGTTCATATATAGATACTAAAGCTACTATTATGACACAATCTAATGGAGACCTATATGTTGATGCAAATAATGATGGAGTAAATGATTTTTCAATAATAACTCCATATGAAACAAATAAGAAAAAAGATTCTGATTCTTCAGATAATGATGATATTATTATAGATGTAATGTCAAAAGATTCAAATCCAGTTATAGTAGATAATAAAAAGAAAAAATAGATAATGAAAGGGGCTGTAAATTATACAGCTCCTTCTTTTATTCATTGAACTTGTATTTCTTTTAATCTTTTTCCTTGAACTAGAGGATTTAAGTCTCTTATTTTTATGTTTGGAATATTAACAACAGGTATTTCTGATTTTGTAATATTTTCAAATTTGTCAAAATATTTCTTCATTTTTTCACTGTTTATGTTTTTCAATTTAGCAAGTATATCTTTTTCGCAAGAAGTGTATAATTCATCATAAGTAATATAACCATTTTGAATTCCATATCTAGTAATTTCTGCAAGAAGTTCCATCATATAATTATCTGCATCTGAATGACAAAAAGTATCAACACTCTCACTAACTTTCAAAACGAAATCTGCTACTTTTTTAGTTTTAAAGCCTATTTCATTATCATATACCTCTATGTCATCAATTATCATCTTTATATCATCATATTCAATATTTTTTGTCCATGAAATACCTGTAAGAATAACACCATCTAGTCTATCAGCACAAACTCTAGGCCTATCATTATCCACAATGCTATACTTTTTAAAATTTATAATATCTTCTATGTCTATACCATCTTCATTTAAACACTTTAGCAAATAACTATCAGACTTTAATATTTTTTCAGTATATTCTTCTGTGCTTTCTTGATTAGCATAATCTTTATTCATATAATCAATCACATGTGAAAAACATGGTGTAGCAACATCATGAAATAATCCCGCTAATGTTGCCTTCATATCTTTTGAATATTTCCATGTTAATAACGCAACTGATAAAGAATGATCATATCTTGTGATAAATTCCCTAAAATTATAAATGTCCTTTGATGCATAGTTCATTCCACAAAAGTAACTGATTTCTTTTAATCTTAATAGTGATGGCGTATTTAAATATTTATTTAAAAATTCTGGTTTTTTATCATAATCTAATTCTTTAAAATAATACTTCAACAAACTTTTTTCCATTTATCTATATTCCTTTCAAAAACTACAAACTTTTATATAATATTCACATTATACATCATAATGTAGAATTTGCAAGGTGTTTTAGTTATTTTAACGTATAAACATATGCATAATTATTTTTCAAAACATAAAATATACTTTCTTTATTTTTCAGTTTTTCAAAATGTATAATGATATTTTGAGTTTGAATTGCAATATCAACTAAATCTTCAAAATTTATTACATTCATAATATCTAAATTCTTTATATTTGGAGCATTCATTATTGCAACAATTATATCTTCATAATTTTTCATAATACTTTTTAGTTTGAAATTATATGTCATAGAAATTATTTTTTGATGTCTATACATCATCGTAAAAACTATCAAAATTGCAATTACTAAAAATAAAGTTCCAATAACAATATAAATATTTTTAAAATTTTGATTATTTGAATAAATAATTTTTGTAGTTTCAGCTTCATAATTTTCTTTTACATTACTCACTGTATCCGTTATTGGAATTTCTATTTCAATAGTATCTTCAATATTTTCCTCATTTATATTTGTAAAAATATTCATCTTAATAATTAAATTAGTATCAATTAAAATCCCATATTTATTTTCATAAGAACGAGCTAAATCATTATAATATTCATAATCAATATTAACTTGTTCATTTATATTATAATTATTTAACTCTTTTTCATATTCTTCTTTTAAATCTGTTAAAATAAATTCTCTATTCCATACTTCTTTATCTTGCCCGTCCATACCATCAAAAGTTCCAACTAAATTTGCTGTAATAAAATATTTATATTTCATATCAATTTTTTTATTGCTACTAAAATTATAAATAAAATTTATTATATATGAATCAATAGATTTAGACGCATACCACTTTCCAGATAACAGCCTTTCATTTTCATAAAAATTATTATGTTTTAATAACACTTCATAATCTGTTCGTCTTTGCATTTTATAACTATAATTTGGTGTTATATTTTTTAAATTAAATCCATAAGAAATAAAAAATACTCCAATAATCAATAAAGCAATTATAATATATTTTTTCTTTTTCATAATCAGCCTCCTTCCTTTACACTAACTAAAGATGTTTTACTATTAAAAAGTTCGTATAACCAAACAGAAGGTAGACCAATATACTTAATGTGAAAAACATATGCACCTTGAATTTGAGTTGTATCCACTAAGTCTGTATCTGCAACATTATTGTTATCTCCTTTAGTCATATACAGCACCATATTATTATCAATTGTGCTATCTATAACACGGTGGGCAATATGTTGATTACCAACTGCATATATTATAATTGTATTTTTTGAAATTTTATTTAGTTCATCATCATTTAATTTTTTAAATATTATTACATCGCCTCTACTAAAAGTAGGTTGCATACTGCTTGAAAGAATAGCAATTGGTTCATATTTAAATATTCCTAACATAAAGCATATTAAAATGATCAATAAAAAAATTGTTAATATATAAATAATCTTTTCAAAAATATTTTCTTTCTTTTTTCTATAATTTCTTTTATTATTTGAAATAAAAAATTCAAAAATAATATAAACTATACATGGCAATAATATTCCATCAGTTCCAGATAAAAACCAATTTGTATCTGGAATAATTGGTAAAAATATGATTAACAATTCTTTAAATAATCTATAAATTAAAACCAATTGATATGAACCTTTTAATGCAAGATAAGTATAAAATATTTCACAAATTATTATTGGCAAAATATTTGAGCAAAAATATTCAAACATTTCTTTTATATTTGTTATTGAACTAAATAAAGTATTATAATTTATTTCCAGCAAAGTTAATATTATAGTTAATAATACAATTGCTAATCTATTATTTTTATTTCTAGTTACAACTATACTTCTTGTATATTCTATTCCAATAATAGGAATAATCTCCATAATAATATTTTTTAATATTATTATTGGATCATGACTAAATGGACTTCTAGAAAATCCAATTGCAAATCCCATATAAAAATATAAAATAGCATGAACTGATGAAATTAAAATCATTCCTATTATATATTTTCTGTTTTTATTAAATCTCACATAATTTTTCTTAATATCCATTTTTAAATAAAATATCATTAAAGACCAAAATATTAAGTTTAATATAGTAATGTTAAATGAGTTTATAAAAAACATAATCAATATTATTAAATATAGAAATAATGCAACAAATAATTCTTTATTCTTTAAGTGTGTCATATATTGATTAGTCATCCTCCTTAGTAAATCATACTATTAAGGGGCTGTAAAAAAAGTCCCATCTAAAAACGAGTGAAAATTTTTCACTCGTTTTTTTAAAAAAAGAGTTGCTAAT
>CANQBB010000044.1 GCA_947588905.1 uncultured Clostridia bacterium | reverse complement strand
TTCAAATGAATTATTAAAAATATAAAAAAATAAAGTTACTTACAAAGTGCGGACATTTAATATTGCTATTTGTAATATTTATTTTATTTATGTAAAACAATTGCAATATTATGTAAAAAATAGTATAATAATGTAGTTGTTTAGAACAAAAGAAAGGATTGAATATACAATGAGAACAATTGCTGCAATTTCAACTCCTATGGGACATGGGGGAATTAGTATTGTAAGAATGAGCGGAAACGATTCACTAAATATTATAAATAAAGTATTTGTACCTAAAAATAAAGAAGAATTTAAACCTTATACTATAAAATTTGGAAATATTGTAAATGAAAAGGGAGAAGTTTTAGACCAAGTTTTAGTATCATATTTTAAAGCCCCTAAAAGCTATACAGGAGAAGACATTTGTGAAATAAATTGTCATGGAGGTTTAATAGTTACAAAACAAATCTTAGATTTATTATTAAAAAATGGTGCAGATATGGCTATGCCAGGAGAATTTACCAAAAGAGCTTTTTTAAATGGTAAAATTGATTTAACAAAAGCAGAAGCAGTAATTGATTTGATAAACAGCAAAAGTACAAAGGAAAATAGAGTTTCATTAAAGCAACTAGAAGGTTTTTTAGAAAGAAAAATAAATGATATTAAAGCTGAAATTGTAGATTTATTAGTGGATATAGAGGCAAGTATTGATTATCCAGAATATGATGTGGAAGAAGTTCAAAGGGAAAAAATAATAAATGTTTTAAATAACTCAATTGATAAAATGGAAAAATTAGAGAAATCTTTTGAATCTGGAAAAATATTAAAAGAAGGTGTAAATACAGCAATTATAGGAAAGCCAAATGTTCGGAAAATCGTCATTACTTAATGCTTTATTAAAAGAAAATAGAGCTATAGTAACCGAAATCGCAGGAACAACAAGGGATACAATAGAAGAATATGTTACGATTAAAGGAATTCCATTAAAACTTATTGATACTGCTGGAATTAGAGATACAAAAGATATTGTTGAAAGTATTGGAATAGAAAAAAGTAAAAATGCTATAGATGAAGCAGAACTTGTTTTGCTAATTCTTGATGCTATTTCAGGTATTTCTGAAGAAGACAAAACTTTAATTGAAATGGTAAAAAATAAAAAACATATTATACTTGTTAATAAAATAGATATTGGAGAGAAGATTTCAACTGCAGATTTAAATGATGAAAATGTTATAGAAATATCTATAAAAAATGACATTGGATTAGATTTATTAGAAAATAAAATAGAAGAAATGTTTAATTCTGTGGAATTAGACAGTGAAAATGATGTTATTATAACTAATTCTAGACATCAATCACTTATTGTAAAGGCAAAACAAGGAATAAACAATGCTTTAAAATCTGTTAAAGATGGAATTCCTTTAGATATGATTTCTATTGATATAGAAGAAGCAATACAGAATTTAGGAGAAATTACAGGCGATAATGTTTCAGAAGAAGTTATAACAGGAATTTTTGCAAAGTTCTGTTTAGGAAAATAAATTTACTCTGTTTCATGTGAAACATAATTTTAGAAAGGATATGAAAAGCAATGGAATACGATGCTGGAGAATATGATGTAATAGTTATAGGTGCTGGACATGCTGGCTGTGAAGCAGCCCTTGCTTCTGCACGTCTTGAAGCAAAAACATGTGTTTTTACAATCAATATGGATAGTATAGCGAATATGCCTTGTAATCCTAATATTGGTGGTACATCAAAAGGTCATCTTGTTAGAGAAATTGATTCTCTTGGTGGAGAAATGGGTAAGAATATAGATAAAACATTTATACAATCTAGGATGCTTAATAAGGCTAAAGGTCCTGCTGTTTATTCTTTAAGGGCTCAAGCAGATAGAAAAAAATATCATATGGAAATGAAACATACATTAGAAAAACAAGAAAATCTTAATGTAAAACAAGGAGAAGTTGTTGAATATATCGTAGAAAATAATGAGATAAAAGGTGTAAAAACATTAACTGGTGGAGTTTATAAGGCAAAAGCTGTTGTCCTTTGTTCTGGAGTTTATTTAAGAGGTAGAATATTTATAGGAGAAGTAAATTATGCAGGAGGTCCAGATGGAATATTTCCAGCAAACCATTTAACAGAAAGTTTAAATAAAATAGGAATAGAAACAAGAAGATTTAAGACTGGAACACCAGCAAGAGTAAACAAAAGGTCTATTGATTTTTCTAAAATGGAAATTCAAGAAGGGGATGAGGAAATTGTTCCTTTTTCTTTTGAAAATAAGAATTTATCAAGGGAGCAAATACCTTGCTATTTAACATATACTAACGAAAAAACACATGAAATTATTCGTGCTAACTTACATAGATCTCCTTTATATGCTGGAGATATTAAAGGAACAGGACCAAGGTATTGTCCATCTATTGAAGATAAAGTTGTAAGATTTGCAGACAAAGAAAGACATCAAGTTTTTATTGAACCAATGGGAGAAAATACTGAAGAAATGTATGTTCAAGGTATGTCAAGCTCATTGCCAGAAGAAGTTCAAATTGCTATGTATAGAACTATTCCAGGATTAGAGCATGTTGAATTTACAAGACCTGCGTATGCAATAGAATATGATTGTATAGATTCAACAACACTTAAATTAAGTTTGGAATCTAAACAAGTTAAAGGAATGTTTTTTGCTGGACAAGTAAATGGTTCTTCAGGCTATGAAGAAGCTGCAGCACAAGGAATAATGGCAGGTATCAATGCTGCTAGATTTGTTAAAGGACAAGAACCAATTATACTTCATCGTTCTGATGCATATATAGGTGTTTTAATAGATGATTTAGTTACAAAAGGAACAAATGAGCCATATAGAATGATGACTTCAAGAGCAGAATATAGGCTTCTTCTTAGACAAGACAATAGTGATTATAGACTTACTAAAATTGGATATGATATAGGCCTTATTTCTGAAGAAAGATATGATGCTTTTGTTAAAAAATATGAGAATATAAATAAAGAAATAGAGAGAGTCAAAAAGACGAATATAAAACCTACAAAAGAGGTAAATGAATTATTAAAAAATAATGGAACTGTAGAAATTACTACTGGTGTTAAACTTTCTGATTTAATAAAAAGAACAGAACTAAATTATGAACTTTTAGCACCTATTGATAAAGAAAGACCCGCTCTTTCAAAGGATGAAAGAGAAGAAGTAAATATTGAAATCAAATATGAAGGTTATATAAAATTACAATTAGAGCAAATAGAACAATTTAAAAAACTTGAAAATAAAATTATACCAGAAGATATAGATTATAATGATGTAAAAGGAATAAGAATTGAAGCAAGACAAAAATTAGATAAATTTAGACCAACATCTATTGGACAGGCATCAAGAATTTCAGGAATATCTCCAGCAGATATATCAGTTTTACTTATATATTTACAGGCTAGAAATATTTCAAAATAAAAGTTTTAACTTTCACTTGATTAACTTACAAAATCAGACGTCTCAAAATCGCCCAAAATAGATTTTGAAACAAAAAACGATTAACTTTACGTTTAAAAAATATTTTTTAAAATTAAAGCAAAGAAACCCAAAATAATTATTTTGCAACCAAAAGGAGATTTTATGGAAATCTTATTTAAAGAATTAGCTTCAAAAATAAATATTGAATTGAATGAAAATCAAATTTCTAATTTTTTTAAATATAAAAATGTACTTCTTGAAACAAATAAATATATAAATTTAACAGCAATCACAGAAGAAAGAGATATTATAGTAAAACATTTTATAGATTCTTTAACAATAAATAAATATATTACTCAAAATTCAAGCCTAATTGATGTTGGAACAGGTGCAGGTTTTCCTGGAATACCAATTAAGATAATTAGAGAAGATATAAATGTTGTATTGATAGATTCTTTAAATAAAAGAATAAACTTCTTAAATAATGTAACAAAAGAATTAAATTTGAAAAATATAAAAGCTGTTCATTCAAGAGCAGAAGATGCAGGACAAAATAAAGAATTTAGAGAAAAATTTGATTTTGTAACAGCAAGAGCAGTATCTAATCTAGCAACATTATCTGAACTTTGTTTACCTTTTTTAAAAGTAAATGGAATATTTATTTGTATGAAAGGTAATTCTGTAGAAGAAATTGAAAATGCAGAAAAAGCTATATCAATTTTAGGAGGAAAAATTATTTCTGTAGAAAAATTTGTTTTACCAGATAGCAATATAGAAAGAAATATTATATTGATTAAAAAGATAAAAGAAACTCCAAGTAAATATCCTAGAAAAGCTGGTTTGCCATCAAAACAGCCAATACAATAAAAACAATATGAGTCAAATTGTTTCACATGAAACAATTTGATTTTTGCTATTGCAATGTAAAGTTGAAATTGAATTTATTTCTTATCATGTAAAAAAGTGTATCATATGTCAGAGATAAATTATATAGAAATTTTAATCAAAAATAATATTGCTTCGAAGAGTTAGAAGATTTTATGAAATATAAGGCTTGAAATACGGAATTATTTTGTGGGGGCGAGTGAAACGAAGCGTGGGGACCCACAAAATCGTATGGAAAGTCTTATCTTTCATTAAATCTTCTTACGAATGAGAAAATATAATATTATTTTTATTAAAATTTCTATGGATATATTTCACTTTGAATTAGTAATAATTACCGTTACAAGCTAATTATTAAAATAAATAATAGTAAAAAAACATTTAATTATAGACAATAATATAATTTATATATATAATATATTTTGAACTAAAGAAAAATTGTTTCATGTGAAACATTGATAAATTAACAGGAGGTAAAAATGGGTAAAATAATTGCTATTGCAAATCAAAAAGGAGGAGTAGGAAAGACTACAACGGCAGTTAATTTAAGTGCTTGCCTTGCTCTTTCAAAAAAGAAAGTTTTACTAATTGATGCAGATCCACAAGGTAATGCTACAAGTGGTGTGGGTGCAGATAAAAATGTTGAGAAATCCACTTATGATTTGATATTAAATCAAGAAGATATTGAAAATGTTATTCAGAAGAGTGCAGTTGAAAGCCTTGATGTATGTGCATCTAATATAAATTTAGCAGGTGCAGAAGTTGAACTTGTTTCGATGATTTCAAGAGAACATAGATTAAAAGAAGCATTAGATGGTAAGTGCAATGATTATGATTATATTATTATTGATTGTCCACCATCTTTAGGAATGGTTACTTTAAATGCCTTAACGGCTGCAGATTCTGTGCTTGTTCCAATACAATGTGAATATTATGCTTTGGAAGGATTAGGACAACTTATGAGTACAATTGATTTAGTACAAAAACATTTGAATAAAAATTTAGAAGTTGAAGGCGTAGTTTTAACAATGTATGATGCAAGAACAAATTTGGCAACACAAGTAATAGAAGAAGTTAGAAAATATTTTAAGCAAAAAGTATATAAGAGTGTTATTCCTAGAAACGTTAAACTTAGTGAAGCACCTAGCTTTGGACTCCCAATAGCAGTATATGATAGAAATTCTAAAGGTGCAGTTGCATATATGGATTTGGCAAAAGAAGTTTTAAGAGCTAATAAAATTAAAATGAAATAAAATTATATTAGTAAAGGGTGGTAAAAATGGCAAGAACAGGATTAGGAAAAGGTTTAGAAGCATTATTTCCTTCAAATGTTAATATTGATGCGTTAGGAACAGAAAGCAATGAAAAAGTAATTGAAATGAAAATAAATAGTATTGAACCTAATGTAAATCAACCAAGAAAAAATTTTGATGACGAAAAAATAGCTGATTTAGCAGAATCAATTAAAGTGCATGGAGTATTACAACCTATTATTGTTACTAAAAAAGGAGATTATTATCAAATAATTGCAGGAGAAAGAAGATGGAGAGCTTCAAAAAAAGCTGGATTAAAAACAATTCCTGCTATTGTTAGAGATTATGACGAAAAAAAGACTAGAGAAGTTGCTTTAATTGAAAATTTACAAAGACAAGATTTAAATGCAATTGAAACTGCAAAAGCTATTAAAGAGTTGATGACAGAGCATTCATTAACTCAAGAAGAAATTTCAAAAACATTAGGAAAAAGTAGAAGTGCAATAGCTAACACTTTAAGAATTTTAAATCTTGATGAGAGAGTACAAGAACTTGTTGAGTGTGGAAAAATATCAGAAGGACATGCTAGAACACTTGCTTCAATTTCTAGTCCTCAAAAACAATATAAACTTGCAATGGATATTATAAATCTTGATTTAAGTGTTAGAGAAGCTGAACAAAGAACAAAAATGGAAAAAGAAACAGCTAACAAGAAAAGTAATAGTAAGAAAAAAAATGTTACAAGTAAATTAGAAATTATATATAAAGATATTGAAAATAGACTAAAAAAATCATTAGGAACAAAAGTAACATTTAAACCAGAAACGAAAAATAAAGGAAAAATTGTTATAGAGTATTTTTCTGGCGATGAATTGGAAAGAATATTAGATATATTAGAAAGATAAATGTGCAGTATATGACTTAAATAAAACTGCATATTCTTGCTACACAAGCAGTAAATAATTCAGATAAAATGCAGTATATGGCTTAAAAAAGGAGGAACATATGGAAAAGTTTTTTGCTTTTTTGCAAACTACAAGCTTTAGTATTATTATGATTGTTTGTTTTTGGATACTTTTTGTTTTGTTATTAGTAAATTTATTTTCGACAATGCAGATAAAAAAGAAATATAAAAATTTAATTAAAACTTTTGGAAAAGGTGAAGACTTCAATGAAATTTTAAATCAATATCTTTCAAAAGTAGTTAATTTATATTTATACATTGTTGGTAAGGCGCTAGTAGTAATTAAATGATAATTAAATTTTAAATAAATACATTTAAAAAGTATAAAAAGTTTCAAACGAAAGTAATGCAATTAAAAATAATATAACAAACATTCAAAAGAATTTAGAAAAATGTGTTCAAAAGGTTGGAATGGTTAGATATAATGCATATATTGATACAGGTAGTGATTTGTGCTTTGCACTTGCATTACTTGATTTTGAAGATAATGGTGTTGTAATAAACGGAATTTATTCAAGAGATAACACAACAACAACATATGCAAAACCAATAGAACATGGAAAGTCAAAATATACATTAGTAGAAGCAGAATTAGCAGCTATAGAGCAAGCTAAAAATAATGGATATAAATGCTTTGTAGATTTTAAATAAAAGGAGGATAAAGGTAAGTCAAAAATATTGGACAACCTTTAATAAAATTATGATTTCAGTTGTAATTCCTGTAATGAATGAGGAAAGTGGAATAGAAAATAATATAAATACAATTATTAAAAATATACCAGAAGATTATGAAATAGTTTTAGTAGACGATGGTTCAAAAGATACAACATGGGAAAAAATAAAAGAAATGTCTAATAAAAACAAAAAAATAGTTGGCGTTAGATTTAGTAGAAATTTTGGCAAAGAAGCAGCACTAATGGCAGGTTTGGCTCATACAAGAGGAGATGCAGTTATAACAATGGATTCAGACTTACAACATCCACCAGAAGCTATTCCTGAAATGATAGAGAAATGGAAAGAAGGCTATAAAGTAGTTGAAGTAAGAAAAAATAAAAGAGTAAAAGAATCAATATTTTATAGAATGAGTGCAGGTCTTTTTTATAATATTTTAAGAAAATTATCTGGCTTAGATATGAAAAACTCAACAGATTATAAATTGATGGATAGAGCAGTTGTTGATAAAATTTGTGAATTTAAAGAAGGACAACTTTTCTTTAGAGGTGTTGTTGAGTGGGTAGGCTTTGAAAAATGTATTTTGAATTTTGATTTTAAAGAAAGAGAAATTGGAAAGTCAAAATTTAAATTTAGTTCATTATTTAGACTAGCTTTAAATGCCATAACTTCTTTTTCATCGAGTTTACTTTATCTTACAGCATTTATAGGAGTAATATTTTTTATTGCAGCAATAATTTTGGGAATACAAACAATTGTAAATAAATGCATGGGTATAGCTCTTGAAGGTTTTACAACAATAATCTTATTACAACTTATTATTGGTTCATTAGTGATGTTTTGCTTAGCAATAATAGGTATATATGTTGGAAAAATATATGAAGAAACAAAAAAGAGACCTCAATACATTGTTAGTGAAGTATATGGAAAGGATTAAAATGGAAAAGTTACTTGCATTATTAAAAGATAAAGAAAAAATGAAACATTATATATTATATATAGTGTTTGGAGTATTAACAACAGTTGTTGATTTTGTAACTTTTTATTTGCTTACTAAATTTGCTCCAAGCATAAATGAAAACATATCAAATGCTATTGGTATCTTTGTATCAATAGTATTTGCTTATTTTACTAATAGAAAATATGTTTTTAAAAGTAATGAAAAGAATTTAATAAAAGAATTTGCAAAATTTTTCTTAAGTAGAATGGCATCAACATTATTTAACGTAATAGCTTTTTGGATTTTGACAACATATACAACAATTTCAAATATGTTAGCAAAATTGATTATTTCTGTAGTTGTTGTTATTTTAAATTATATTATTAGTAAGTTCTATGTATTTAAAGAAAAAACTGAAAAGAAAAATAAAGAAGAAAATGTTAAAGAAAAGAGTATTAAAAAAAATTTTTTTGTTATTTTATTTTTTATTCTTATATTTACTTTTAGTTATTTTGGTATGAGATATTTTCCAACAGTTGACGATAATAATCAATTAGGAGTATATCATTTAAGAAGTGATAATATTTATGAAAACGTTATAAATCATTATAAATCTTATGATGTTAGACCATTTGCCTTTTTAACAGATGCATATATTTTTTCATGGTTTTGGGATAATATGTATGCACTAATGGCAATAATGGTCGTTTTGCATATTTTAAATGTTTATTTGCTTTATAAAATTTGTGAAAAAATAGATATAAAATTAAACATCTTTTTCTTAATTACTTTCTCATTATCTCCAATATTGATTGAAGCTGTTTATTGGATATCTGCATCAACAAGAATTGTTTTAAGTTTATTTTTAATTTTGTTATCAATATATTTACTTTTATTAAGTTTTGACGAAGAAAATAAAAGTAAAAAGCTTATAGAATTTATAGGAGCAATAATAATAAATTTCATATCTGTAGGTTTTTATGAACAAACAATTGCATTAAATTTGTTTTTATTTATCTTTGTTTTAATATGCATAAAAAAATATAAATATATATTTATTCCCGCTCTTTCAACAACATGGATAGGAATATATTATGCATATTTTATGGCTTTAGGAAAAACACAAGAAAGAGGAACACTTCATTTATCAAGCATTTTTAGTAATATTTTAAATAGTGGAAGGTTGATTATTAAAAAATATCTTGGAATAGTTTATCATACAGCAATAAATTTGCTTGAAGGTTTTAAAACAGCATTAGAAAACCCAATAGCTTTAAGTGCGCTTATAATACTTCTTGGAGTAATAATTTATTATATGTTAAAAAAATGTGATAGCACTGTAGATAAAAGTAAAAGAAAGATATTATTTGGAATTATGATTTTTATTGTTCCTTTTTTACCATTTTTCGTATTGGATGTAAATATAATATCTGATAGAAATTTATATCTTTCATTTATAGGAATTTGCATTATATTAGAAGTTATTTTTGATGCAATATTAAAGAATGCTAAAAAAACAAAATTAGTATTTGTAGTAGTAATCTTGATATTATCAGTATTTTCAAATATTGATAAAGTTAATAATTACAAAAAAGTAAGTGAATTAGATGATTATGCTACTAATAATCTTATAAATGCAATAGATGAAAAAGTAATAGATGAAAAAAAGACTATTTCAATAAATTATAATGTAGAAGATTTAGAAAAAGCTAGAAATACAACAAGACATGTAACTTCTGCATTAGAAGTTGATTGGGGTATGCAAGGAAAAATACAAGTACTTAGAAATAAAGTAGGAATAGGAAAAATATTTATAAATACAAATCAAGATGATGCAGATTGTACAGTATATTTTAATAATAAATTTGAAGTAGATAAGGTAATATACAAATAGAAAAGCTAAAAATTAGCAGAGTTATATTGAAAAAAAACATAAATGAGTGTATAATGTGGAAAAATAATTGTTTTGACAGCTGAAACTATAATTAGTATAGGAGGGGAAAATGATGTACGACGACGATGTTAATCAAATGGAAAGTGCCCCTATTTTTGTAAAAAAATTACTTATTGATGCAATTATGGATGATGTAGATTTGCAAGTTGATGAGGAAGATAAGGTTATAATTGGTGATTTAGTACAAATCTCAGGCGAAGATATAGAATATCTTAAAAGGATGTATTCTTCTCTAGATAAAACACCAAAAGAAATTTCTGAAAAAGTTAGAGAAGAAGTTATTGGACAGGATGAAGCAATTGAGGAAATTGCACGGGTAATTTATTATAATCAATTATTAAATCTAATAGAAGAAATAAGCGGAGAAGAATTTGACAAGATAAATATAGTTATAATAGGCGATACAGGAGTTGGAAAAACAGCTATCATTCGAGCCCTAACTAAACAATTTAATATGCCATTTATTAGATTTACTGCTGATTCTATAACATCTGCAGGATATGTGGGAGATAATATTGAAGATATTTTATTAAGGTTATATTATGCTGCAGATGAAGACTTAGCTGTTGCTGAAAGAGGAGTAATCTATATAGATGAATTCGATAAAAAGGTAACACAGTTTGATAGAAATGGAAGAGATATAAATGGTAAATCTGTGCAGCAAGAATTATTAAAACTTTTTGAACCTAATGATATAAATCTTGTTCTTCCAAATAAAACGAAAATTACTTTTAATACAGGAAAGCTTACTATAATCGCTGGTGGATTTTTTGAAGGACTTGATGATATTAGAAAGAAAAGACTAAATAAAGCAACAGTTGGTTTTTCGACAGAAGAAAATACTTCTGATGATGAAATAAACAAAAAATGTTATATTCCTCAAGACCTTATAAAATATGGATTTATTCCAGAACTTGTTGGTAGAATTGTCAAAATAAAAGAGCTTAGAAAATTAGATGTAGAAGATCTTTTTAAGATTATAATAAAAGGTAAAAATTCTATGTATAGACAATTAACAAAGGTTATAGTTAATTATTTAAATATAGAAATTCAGATAAGTTTTGAGTTTCTTCATAATATTGCACAGAAAGCATCAAAAACAGGAACAAATGCAAGAGCATTGAAATCAAAAATTTGGAATATATTTTCACCTATAATTAGTGTTGGATTGGAAAATAGAAAAAAAGAAGGAATTTGTATAGTCGAAAAAAATGGCGAGTATATTATAGAATATGATGATATTTCTTTCTGTGGAATTTTAAGTGATGAATAAAAGATGGGCTGTATGATTACAGCCCATCTCTTTTGTAAAAATTATTGCCAAATTATTTCACAATTTAAATTATAATGTTCCTTAAATTTTTGTTCGTGAAATGGACTTATATAAGGCATTGACCAGCAATAATCATTAGTAAATTTATATAATATAATTTCACTATCTGTACCATTATAGTTATTTATAATTTCTATATTTTTATCATCGATTTTCTTTGTTTCATGGTAACCTAAAGCTGTATGAATATTTGCACCAATACCAATAACAAGAAGTAAAATAACAGTTATATTATTATATTTTTTAATATTTGGAGCAATTAAGCAAATAATATATGCAAACATTATTAAGCCGAAAATCATGTTTCTATAGCCAACTACAGGAGAAACAATCATCATAAATTGAGAACCCACCATTAGTATTAAAGCAATGGTAAGTGGAGAAAAAAGTTTATTATATATAGTTTTATTTAAATAAATTATGCTAATCAAATAACTAAATAAAATTATAAAAATAGAAATTATGGTAAATGTTGAAAATACACCATTTAAAACGATTATACAATATAAACTTAATAAAATATTTACTACTGAAGAACATATAACTAATTTATTTTTGTTTTTATAAGCAATAAAAATAGTAAATAAATTAAATAAAAGCATAAATGGTAAAATACTTTTTGAAACAGAAAAACTAGTTATAATAAGCTTTGAATTTTGTAAAACTTGTTGCATAAAAGGAATTTCTGTTGCTGTATTAAATCTAATAAATTGCGAAGGAGAAAGCACAACAGTGCATAAACCTATTAGTGTAACAAATAGAAGAATGATTACTCTTTTATTATTCCTAAATAAATTTTTAAAGCCATCAAATTTTGTAATTAAAGTTAATAATGTCAAGCCAAAAGCCATCATACCAGCTTGTTCTACACTTGCAGATGCTAATATTCCAAAAATAATTGCAATTACAAAATAACTATTCTTTTTTTCCACTCTATTAAGAAAGAACCAATAAACCAAAAAACAAAACATAGGATAAATATAGTTAAAAGAACCAGTTATCCAATAAACACTTTGATTTAATAATAAAATATCTAATAATGAAATTAAAACAAAAGTTATAGAAGTTGTAAAAGCGACATTGTTTTTAGAAGTTAATGTTCCAATTATGTAACAAATAAAAGTAAGCATGAAACTATTTAATATTTGCCATAAAACAGGAACTTTTAAGAAAATGCTATCTAAAAAATGTACAATCAATCTTCCGTTATCTAAAGTATAATGGGTATATAAATCTTGCATATAGGCTGAAAAATCATTAGTATGAAACCCTAAAAAGTGATAATCATCGCCAAAATAAACTACGTTAATGTTTATTAGTAAAAATGATATAAAAATAATAGGTAATATAATTTTAATAGCTTTCATAATGACCTCCTATTTTTCTAGTATATCAAAAAATTATATTATATACAAATATATGTTTAGTTTTTGAAATTTTGTGCTTGACTTTAGTGTGTCTTCATGTTATAGTAATGAAGTAGCGACTTGGAGAGGTGGTCGAGTTGGTTTAAGGCACCAGTCTTGAAAATTGGCGTACGTGCGAGCGTACCGTGGGTTCGAATCCCACCCTCTCCGCCAAGTAAAATGCGGACAGAATGTCCGCTTATATTTTATGGAGACATACCCAAGCCGGTCGAAGGGGACAGTTTGCTAAACTGTTAGGGTTCGCAAGGGCCGC
>CANQBB010000043.1 GCA_947588905.1 uncultured Clostridia bacterium | reverse complement strand
GCAGAAGGAGGAGGAGCATACTATACAGGACAATTAGAAGAAGAAGGAGAATATGAAATAAGAGTAGTAGTAGATAAGCATGGAAATTATGGATATACAAATGTAGTAGAGATAACATATGAAAAGAACACAGGATATGATTCAAAGCCAACAATAGAGTTTGAAAAAGAATATGTAAAGAAAAATGAAGAAATAACATCAGTAAAAATCCATGCAATGATAAAATCTTCAACAAAGATAGTGAAAGCATCAATAAATGGAGTAGAACTATCAAACGAAGAGATAACAAAGAATGTAGTAGAAGAAGGAAAATATCAAATAAATACAGGAATAGAATATACAGCATATAACAATATGAGTTATAAATTTACTGTAACAGATGAAAAAGAAAATACGACAGAAGAAATAATAAATATAACAGAAATAAGTAGAATAGCAGCAAATATAACATATAAAATACAAGATGCAACAATATATGGAGGCGCAAAGATAATATTTAAGTCTAACGAAGGTATAATGTTATATGGAGACTTAACAGAAGGATATGAAGCAGAAGAAAAATACAGAAGTACATACAATAAAGAAATAGAGGTAAAAATACCAAGTGGAACAAAAGAAATAAACAAAGAATTTAAGTTTATAAACAACATAGGAAATGAAACAACTGTACAAGTAAAAGGTAAAGTAGATACAGAAATAAGATATGTAAGATTAGTAGCAAAGAAGATAAAGGAAATAACATCAGTATACGGAGGACAAATAGACTTAGATATAGCAATGAATTTGGTGAGCAAGATGAAGAATGCAAAGACGATGGTAAAAGATGAAATAAGAAGTTATTATGAAATAGATACAACGAAGATAAATATGTTAGTAACAAGTGAAGAAGAATTAAACACAGCGAAGAGATTAGGAAAAGCAAGCAAAATACAAATACTAACAGAAGAAGGCTTAAAAGATATATCAATGGGAAAATCAGAAATAATAACAATATTAGAAAGTGGAGTAAATGCATCAGTAAATGATAACTTAACAGGAGTATATATAAGAAGTAATAAGTTAGTAACAAGAAATTCAAATAATACAGGAGAAAGTTTCCACGTAACAATAATAAACAAATAATTGTTATATAAAAATTACTTGTAAAAATTTTACCCAAATAATATAAAAAAAGAAAGCTGCAAAGATTATAATCTTTGTGGCTTTCTGTTTAATAAAAAGATTAAAATATAAAAATAGAAACTTTTGTTTGACAAGAACAAACATTTGTGATATTCTGTGTACAGGTTAGATATAGTATGGAAAGGAGCGGTATTATGGCTAAAAATAATAAAGCTACTGATAAACAATTGAGAGTATTAAATTTTGTAAATGATCAAATAAAAAAGGATGGATATGCTCCAACAGTTAGAGAAATTTGCAAAGCTTTGGATTTAAAATCAACATCAACAGTACATGGATATTTAGCAAGACTTGAAAAAAAAGGGTTAATTCAAAAGAATGCATTGAAACCTAGAACAATAAGAGTAGTTGGAAATCCAATGAATGTAGCAGAACAAAAATTTTATACTTCAAAAGAAATGGTTGATGTACCTATTGTTGGAAAAGTTACAGCAGGAGCTCCAATACTTGCTGTTGAAAATATAGAAGATTCATTTCCTTTGCCAATAGACTTTGTTGGAAATTCTGAATCGTTTATGCTTAAAGTTAGAGGAGACAGCATGATAGATGCAGGAATACTTGACGGAGACTTAGTTTTGGTTAGAAAACAAGATACTGCTAAAAATGGTGATATTGTTGTAGCACTTATTGAAGATGAAGCAACTGTTAAAAAATTTTATAAAGAAAAAGGCTTTATAAGACTTCAACCTCAAAACCAATTTATGCAACCAATTTTAGTGCCAAACTGCTCAATACTTGGAATTGTTTGTGGAGTATTTAGAAAATTATAAAAAGCAAAAAGAAGATATCATATAATGAAGTGGAACCAAAAATGTTTACTTTATTATATGACATCTTCTTTTTTATGCTATAATAATAAATAAAGGAGGATTACATGGATAATAAAATATTTACTAAAGAGTTAGTAATAGTGTTAATCATAATTTCTGTACTTAGTATTTCATTAGTATTATGCATTATATCATTATTTACAGCAAATTCAAGTGATGTAATAGATAATTATTCTGGAGAAAATGATATTGGAGAAATTAACCAAGAAGAAAATATTTCATCAGGAGAAGAAAAAATAAAATCAGGAGATGTTGAAACTTTATCAGGAGAAACAGCAACAACATCAGGAGATGACAAAACTTTATCTGGCGAAAAAATAATAACATCTGGGGAAAATATAGTATTATCTGGGGATGTTGTTGATATTTCTGAAAATAAAGAAAATTTAGGTAAAGATGATAAACTAGATGAAAAAGAAAATAATACAAGTAGCAATGTGAATGAAGAAAAAGAAATTGTAAAAGACAATAAAGCATATTTAATGGCTCGAGAGAAATCAAGTAATGTTGATGACTTTTATAATCAACATATAATTGGATATACTAGAGCTAAGGCTGATTATGATATAAAAAAAGTAAAACAAATAATATTTATAAATTTAAAGCCTAATTTAGTTCCTACAGATTATATTGATTCTTGGGATGTTTCAAGCAGTAATAATGGAAGTGTAACTGCATGGCTAGTAAATTCTGCGGACAATATGTATGATTTATATATTGGTTTTGAAAATGAATTAGAAATAACAAATGGAGAGTACTTATTTGGTGGATATACAAGCATGACTAGAATTGTGGGACTGAATCAATTAAATACTAGTAAAATAACTAATATGAGCAATATGTTTTACTATGATATTGCCTTAAAAGAATTAGATTTAAGTAGCTTTAATACTAGTAATGTAACTAATATGAATAATATGTTTTATTTGTGCGAAAGTGTAGCAGAGTTAGACGTCAGCAAGTTTGATACAAGTAAAGTAACTAATATGGCTGGCATGTTCTCACGTTGTTCGTATGTTAAATACTTAGATATTAGCAATTTCAATACAAGTAATGTTACAGATATGAATAATATGTTTTACTATTGTTCAAGCTTATTAGATTTAAATTTAAAAAATATTGATACAAGCAAAGTAATTGATATGAGTAATATGTTTAATTTATGCAGACAATTAAAGAATGTGGATGTCTCAGAATTTGATACATCAAGAGTAACAAATATGGAAAAGATGTTTTTTGAAACAGGTTTAAATGAATTAGATTTACAAAACTTTAATACTTCAAATGTGACAAACATGAAGAGAATGTTTGGTAATAGTACAAGATTACGTGATGTCAATTTGAAAAGTTTTAATACTTCAAAAGTAACAGATATGAGTAGCATGTTTGCTGGATGCAATGATTTAATAAGTTTAAATTTAAGCAGTTTTGATACGAGTAATGTAACAAGTATGGAAGACATGTTTTCATATTGTAATGTAATATCATATATCAATTTAAGTAGCTTTAATACTTCAAATGTAACAAATATGAAAGAAATGTTTGATGGTTGTAAAAACATGAAAGAAATTGATTTAAGTAGTTTTTGTATAAAAGATGGAGCAGATATGGAAAATATGTTTTGGGGATGTACATCTTTAGAAAATTTAACATTTAATAAAGATAATATTGGAAAAAATATAAATTGCAAGAATATGTTTGAAAGTTGTAATGCTCTTAACAATAGAGAAGAAATATTAGAAATGTTTAAAAAATAAAAAATTTGAATATAAATTAAAAATTACCTCATAATAATATATGAGGTGATTTTTTTGAGTAAAAAGAGAAAGAGAATAGCAACTAATAGCGAAAGTTTGAAAACTAAAGGAAAGGGTATTGTTGAAGATACAACTGAATATGGAGAATTTGTTTGTTCATTTGATAGTTGGCTTCCAATTGAAGAACAAAAAAAGAATGCAGAATATATGGAACATTTAGGCGATTAAATGCTTATATTTTAAGCCTTAATAAAAAATAAATACTTATAAATTTGAAATTTTTCACAAAATTTTCAAAAAATATATATTGACAATAAAAAAAATCGTTGTATAATAAATTTTAGAAAGGTCAAAGAAAGTCAAAGTTAAAAACAAGGAGATGATGACTTGAGGTTATCTGATTTAATAGAACAATATATAAAAGATTTAATGGCTGAAAATGGTGATTCTACAGAGTTTGGTAGAAATGAGCTGGCTCAGTATTTCAATTGTGTTCCTTCTCAAATTAACTATGTAATTTCAACAAGATTTAGCCCAGAAAGAGGTTATTATGTAGAAAGTAGAAGAGGTGGTGGAGGTAATATCAAAATAAAAAGAATTGATATTACGAAAGACAGATATATTATGCATGTAGTAAATTCAATAAATAATGTTATAACTCAACAAGAAGCGGATATAATTATAAATAACTTACTTGATTATAATATTATTTCAAAAGAAATAGCAAAGATGATGAAAGTCGCAACAAATGATAAAGTTCTTAACTTACCTATTGAATATAGAGATACAGTTAGGACACGAATTATCAAAAATATGTTAGTTAATATTATAAATTAGAAAGGTGGAATTTTTATGAAATGTCAAAATTGTGGTAAAAACAATGCAAATGTTAGATATACTCAAGTTATAAATGGAGAAAAAACAGAATTATTTTTATGTGATGAATGTGCAAATGAAATGAATATTGGAATGAATTTTAACTTTGGAATAAATGATGTATTCTCAACTTTTTTTGATGACTTTACAGGATTAAAAACAATTAGTATGCCTGAAATTACAAAATGTAAAACATGTGGATTAACTTACGATGAGTTTGCTAAAACTGGTTTACTTGGCTGTGAAGATTGCTATGATACATTTTCTAATAGATTAGATGGAGTTTTAAATAGAATTCATGGAAACAATAGACATCTTTTAGGTAAGAAGAAAGAAAACAAAAAAGAAGAAAACGAAGTAGATACTTTAAAAGCAAAACTTAAAGAGTGTATTGAAAAAGAAGAATATGAAGAAGCTGCAAAATTAAGAGACAAAATAAGAAAATTAGAAAATAAATAAAATGGGAGGTCATATAGAATGAGCTGGTATTTTGAAAATGGTAAAGAATCAGATGTAGTAGTTAGTACAAGAATTAGATTTGCAAGAAATATTAAAGGATTGAAATTTGAAAGTAAGATGTCACAAAAAGATGAAGAAGAATTATTAAATAAATTTAAAAATGCAAAATTTGATGGATTAAAATTGTGTAAATTATCTGATATTGATGATATAACTAAAATGAGTTTGGTTGAAAGGCATATTCTAAGTAAAGATATATTACAAAAAAAGAATGCTGCATTTTTACTAAATGATGATGAAAGTGTTTGTGTAATGATTAACGAAGAAGATCATGTTAGAATTCAAGTTGTTAAACCTGGACTTGATTTTGAAAATGCATATAAAGTTGCAACAAAAGTTGATGAAGATATTTCAAATTTAGTAGAATATGCATATAACGATAAGTATGGATATTTAACAACATGTCCAACTAATTTGGGTACTGGACTAAGAGTTTCTGTAATGTTACATCTTCCTGCACTTAGACTTACTGGAAGAATTCAAAGAATTCTTGATGTAATAAATAAAGTTAATGTAACAGTTAGAGGTGTTTATGGAGAAAATTCTGATGCTATTGGAGACATGTACCAAGTTTCAAATAAAGTATCTTTAGGTGTATCTGAGCAAGAAATTATAAATAATATTAAAAAGATAACAGATACATTGATAAAAAATGAAAGAACAGCAAGAGAAATCTTAAAAAAACGCGGAATAGCCTTTGAAGATAAAGTGTCTAGAATGTATGGTACTTTATTATACGCAAAGAAAATGGATTATAATGAATGTGCTAAACTTATATCAATTGTTAAATTAGGGGTTGATATGGGGATAATTAAAGATTTAAGTTCAGAAAAAGTTAATAAAATACGTACACTTGCAAAGGTTTCAAATCTTCAAAAATATTATAAAACTAAACTTGATGAAAACGAACGTGATATTAAGAGGGCAGAACTAATAAAAGAAATTTTAAAATAAATGTAAAGGAGGTATTTTATATTTATGATGTATAGATTTACAAATAGGGCAGAAAGAGCTATTGAGCTTGCTGGAGAAATTGCAGCTGAATTAGGACATAACTATATCGGAACAGAACATTTATTAGCTGGCTTGATTCGTGAAGGAAACGGATTAGCATATAGAGTTTTAAGCGAACAAGGTATTACAGAAGAAAAAGTTATTGGCTTGATTGAAGACTTAATAGGTTCTGCTGAACCTTTAGAAGAAGTACCTAAGGGATTTACTCCTAGAACTAAAAGAGTTATTGAAATTAGCTTTATTGAGGCAAAGAGATTAAATAATAATTTTATAGGTACAGAACATTTATTATTGGCTATTATGAAAGAAGGAGATAGTGTTGCTTCTAGAATAATTAGTGAATTAGGTGTAGATATTCAAAAATTATTTAATGATTTATTAAAAACTTTAACAGAAGATAATAATGGAAAAGAGAACTCTAGCAAAAAAAGTTTTTCTAGTAATCAAACACCAACATTAAATCAATATGGAAAAGATTTAACTGAAGAAGCAATCAATGGAAAATTAGACCCTATTATTGGGCGAGAAAAAGAAATAGAAAGAATTATTCAAATACTTAGTAGACGAACTAAAAATAATCCATGCTTGATAGGTGAACCTGGAGTTGGTAAAACGGCGGTTGCTGAAGGATTAGCAGAGAAAGTTGTAGAGGGAGAAGTACCAGAAAATCTAAAAAATAAAAGAATTGTTACTTTAGATATTTCGTCTATGGTAGCTGGTGCAAAATATAGAGGAGATTTTGAAGAAAGATTAAAAAAATGTTTACAAGAAATAAAAAAGGCTGGAAATATAATTTTATTTATTGATGAAATTCATACAATAGTTGGTGCTGGTGCTGCAGAAGGAGCAATAGATGCAGCAAACATTTTAAAACCATTACTTGCTAGAGCAGAAATACAAGTTATTGGAGCAACAACATTGAATGAGTATAGAAAATATATTGAAAAAGATGCTGCACTTGAAAGAAGATTTCAGCCAGTAACAGTTGGAGAACCAACAGTACAAGAAACTATCGAAATTTTAAAAGGTATTAGAGATAAATATGAAGCACATCATAAAGTAAAAATTACTGATGAGGCTATAAAGGCAGCTGCAGAGTTATCTGCAAGATATATAAATGACAGATATTTACCAGATAAGGCTATTGATTTGATGGATGAAGCAGCATCAAAAGTTAAATTAAAATCTCTTACAGCACCTAAAGAAGTGAAAAAAATTGAAGCTAAGATACAAGAAATAGTCAAAGAAAAAGAAGATGCAATAAATAGTCAAGATTTTGAAAATGCTGCCAAGTTAAGAGATAAGGAACATAAAGAAAGAGAAAAACTTGAAAAAGAAAAATTAAGTTGGGAGCAAAAGAATCAAATTTCAACAACAGAAGTTGGAGAAAATGAAATTGCTGAAGTTATTGCAAATTGGACAGGAATACCAGTTAGTAAACTAACTGAAGCAGAAACAGAAAGACTTAAAAAATTAGAAGATGAACTTCATAAAAGAGTTATTGGACAAGATGAAGCGATTGTTGCAACAAGTAAAGCAATTAGAAGAAGTAGAATAGGGTTAAAAGATCCAAAGAGACCAATTGGCTCATTTATGTTTTTGGGTCCTACAGGAGTTGGAAAAACTGAAACTTGTAAAGCACTTGCTGAATGTTTATTTGGAGATGAAAATGCAATTATAAGAGTTGATATGTCTGAATATATGGAAAAACATACAGTTTCAAAACTTATTGGCTCACCTCCAGGATATGTTGGCTATGATGAAGGAGGACAATTAACTGAAAAAGTTAGAAGAAAACCTTATAGTGTAATTTTATTTGATGAGATTGAAAAAGCTCATCCAGATGTATTTAATATAATGCTTCAAATACTTGATGATGGAAGACTTACTGATTCTCAAGGAAGAGTTGTAGATTTCAAAAATACAGTAATTATTATGACATCTAACATTGGTGCAAGAAATATAAGTGATCAAAAAGCAATAGGATTTAATGGAGGAGAAGAAAATAAAACTACTAAAAAATACGAAGAAATAAAAAGTAGTGTTATGTCAGAATTGAAAAAAGAATTTAAACCAGAGTTTTTGAATCGTGTAGATGAAATAATAGTATTTAAACAATTAACTGAGGAAGAAATAGAAAAAATAGCAGATTTAATGTTAGAAACTTCAGTTAGCAGACTAAATGAAAGAAATATAAAAGTAAAAATAACAAAAGAAATGAAAAAACATATTGCAAAAGTTGGATTCGATCCAGTATATGGTGCTAGACCATTAAAGAGAGCTATTCAAAACTTAGTAGAAGACAAATTGGCAGAAGAAATATTAGATGGTAATGTAAAAGATGGAGATACTGCTAAAGTTGATTATAAAGATGATAAAGTAGTAGTAACAGTTGAATAATAATGTGTACAATATGGGACGAAGTGAAAATATGCTTCGTCTCATATTATCGATTTTTACATGATTGTAAAATAAATGTAACAAACTTGTAACATTATTTATGTTGCAATATAAGCAAAAGAGTAATAAAATATATATGTAAAATTGGAATGGTGGAATGGATTACTAAAGAGAAAGGAGTGTAAAGTATATGAAAGCAGAAGAAACGAGACAAAGATTAATGTTTGAATTGAAAGCTCAGTTCGATGGAACTAGCTCTACTTCTGATACTCCTGATGAACCAGTAGTTACATTTCCTTCACCTAATTTTGAAAAACCTAAAATGTTTATGCCTAAAGAAGTAGGACGTTTAGAAATGACAAATGATTTTAATGTTCATGGCATAGGTTTTGCAGAAAAAAGTGTCGTTCAAAATCCTCAAAATAGTATAAATAATGAAGAAATAGAAATATACAATATGCAAGATTTAATAGCTACAAATCCTGTTAATATGAAAACGATAACTTATGATGAGAATGTTGTGAAAAAACAAATGGGACTTGTAAAGAAAAGAGATTGGCAAGATATTTTGTTTGAAGATATTGATTGGTTTAAACAAATTGATTTAGTTGCAGGAATTAAAAAAATTTTTGGAAGAAAATAAAAGAGATTGTAATTATATTTTTACAACTCTTTTTTTATTTGACACATTTTTTTAAGTATTATAAAATATATATCATAAAGGAGGTATATTGATGAAAAAGTATGTATGTGAATTTATTGGCACAGCTGTTTTAGTTTTGTTTGGATGTGGTGTAGCAGCTATTGGAAAAGATGTAGTTGGAACATTAGAAATTGCCTTAGCTTTTGGTCTTTCAATTGTAGCAATGGCATATGTAATAGGAAATATATCAGGTTGCCATGTTAATCCTGCAGTTTCTCTTGCTATGCTTATAGACAAAAGAATAGACTTTAAAGATTTTTGTGGCTATGTTATAGCACAAATTTTAGGCGCTTTTTGTGGTGCTACCTTACTATATTTTATAATAACTAATAATCTTTTACTGGATGTTACTTATAATGGACTTGGTGCTAATGGCTTTGAAGCATTATCTGCTAATGGTATAACAATGGGTGGTGCATTTTTAGTTGAGTTCTTATTAACATTAGTATTTGTATTTACTGTATTAGGTGTAACAGCTGATGAATCTAAATCATCTGTTGCGGGAATAGTAATAGGCCTTACTTTAACTTTTGTACATATTATGGGAATACCTCTTACAGGAACATCAGTAAATCCTGCTAGAAGTTTGGCACCAGCAGTTTTAATGGGTGGTGAAGCTTTATCACAAGTATGGCTATTTATAGTTGCTCCTCTAGTTGGTGCAGCAGTAGCAGCTTTATTATTTAAATTAGTAAAATCTGAAAAAAAATCTTAAAATTATAAACTATTATGAGTAACATTTTTAAATGTGAAAATAATAGTTTTTTTAATCATTATCTTGATAATTATGTAAAACCATGATATAATGCATCTCACAAAATGTATTTTTTGTAGATAGGAGAATACAAATATGATAAGTAATAAAGAAACATTAAAAATCATAAATTCTGGTAATATAGGTTCACTTTATGAAGGAATATCTGGTGAAAGCTTAGATATTATAAAAAATAAAATTAACGAAATACCATCTGAATTTTTTGAGAGAAGAATAAGTTTGGATGGTTCTATGGAAAATACTATTTCTTTAATTGAATTTTCTATGCAAGTTGCTGATATGAGCACAGAAAGAAAAATAGGTCTTATGGAAAAATATCATATTAGTCCATATGATATAAATACTTTACAAAGAATTATAGATAGCATAAGAGTTGCAGACACTTATGGTAGAAGAGAAATAAGAGAAGAAGAGAAAGCGAAAAAACAAGCTGATGCAATCTATGGAATTGCTCTTGCTGATGAATCTAAAATAGATAAGGCATATCCATTATGGCTTGCTTTCATTTATGCTAATTCAAGTAATCCACTAAGTGATATTAAATTAAGATTGGAACATGATGGTGTCAAAGATAAGTATAAAGCTGAAGATATTGTTGGCCTAATTGAACATACAAATACATTGATGAACGGTAAATCCGATAATGAAAAAAAAGATTTTTATATTAGCTCAATAAGTGGTATTTTAGATGAAGATAATGAAATAAAAGTTTCAAAAAAGAAAAATAAAGATGAAATAGAAATTTAATTCATTAAGTATAAAAAAGTGGTTGTAACAATTTTACAACCACTTTAAATTTATGTATTTTCTTTTTTATTTAACCAATCTTTTCCGTCAATAATTCGTGCTGCTAGCATTGAACAACTTGAATCACCAACAACATTTAAAAGTGTTGCAGGTGGGTCTATAATGGTTGCTATTATTGTTAAAATAGGCAAGGCTACTACTGGATATCCCATCATTGTTAATATTAGCATTTCTGAAATTGTTCCACCACCAATAGGAATTGCTGCAATAAATAATGTTGCCAGTAATGAAACAAAAAGAACTTGAGTGAAACCTGCAAATGTAAATATATTTGTTCCGAATATACATACTAAAAACATTACTTTAAAAACTGAACCTATAATAGATCCATCTTTGTGGAAACTTGTTCCAAGCGGAATTAAAGTTTCACAAATATCGTCTGATACGCCGATGTTTTTAGCAGCAGTTACATTAGTTGGTATCGAAGCAGCACTTGAACATGTCGCAAGAGAAGTAACTGTTGGTGGTATTATATTCTTCCAAAAAAGTTTTACACCTTTTTTACCACCTGCAATAAAAGCATATATTGTATAAATTACAAAATAGAATAATAAAGCTACTACTGTGTATATTATAAATGTTTTTGCATATCCAATGGCTATTGATGCACCAAATGAACCTACCAAAACAGCAAAATAGCATCCTAAACCAATTGGTGCATAATACATAATTAGTTTTAGAAAAGACATTACAACATTTAGAAAAGAATCAAGCACATTTAGAGCTGTTTGACCTTTCTTTCCTGAAATTTTAATTGCAACACCAAATAAGATTGAAAAAACAATCAATGCAAGTAAATTATCTTTTGATAATAATTTTTGAAAATCATTTACAGTAAGTGCTGATAAGAATCTTTCTAATAGAGTTATATCTTCGGTTTCTTCAATATCTGAATTTGAATAATCTAAAGATTCACTGATTTTAACGCTGTCATCAATATTTACAAGCTTAATTGGATAAGTAACAGCCATACCAATTAAAACTGCAATAAGCGAAGTAATTATAAAAACAAAAATAATAGTACCTAATATTTTTCCTAATCGTTTGGGTTCTGATATTTTAGCGATAGAAGTAGATATAGTTAAAAAAATTAAAGGAATGATTATTACAAGTAATAAATTTAGAAATAAATCTCCCAAAGGTGCAAGTATAGCAGTTTTTTCTTTCCATATTAAACCTGCAATAGCTCCTATAATTATACTGGCTAGCAAGATTAATGTTTGAGCATAATTCTTAAGAAATGTTTTCATATTTTTCCCCTCCTTTTTGTGGTTCCATAACCATATTATAAATATATTAAAAAATTTTTTCAATATGAATAAAACTTATGTTTTAAACATAAAAATAAATAATTCTAATATTTCAATACTATACAAAACGGGGCTGTAATAATTTTTACAGCCCCGTCGTTTGACAAAAGTTTAAATATTAACTTTAAAAATCATACAAGAAAGAGTTCCATTGGTAATATAAGTTCTTATTTTTATAGAATAGATATTATCATTTCTAAATTTAAAATCTTTCTTGCCACTCCAGCTGATAGTAGCATCTTGTCCATCCTTGATATATGAAACAGATTTTGAATGATGGTGTCTTTCAACTATATTTATATTACTTCCAGAGTTAATTGAAGCATATACACTTTGATAAAGTGTGCTTGCAATTTGACAAACACCACCACCATATCCTGTAACTGTTTCACTTACTCCATCAATGAGACGATATTCGGGAGCCTCAAAATAACCTCCTTCTTTAGTTATTGGTCCAATTGCAGATAGCAATGAAAAAGTATCACCAGGAGCAACAATATATTCGTTGATTAGAAAAGCAGCTTTTTTAATATTGTTACTACGTCCTTTTGCGCTAGAAGAAAAATCTGTGGTATATGATCCAAGAAGTTCTTCATTTTCAAAAGTTCTTGAATATAGATATTGATTAGCCATATAGCCGACTTTTCCTGCATATTGTACTTTACTCCATTCTCCCCA
Organism: uncultured Clostridia bacterium; assembly: GCA_947588905.1. Lineage (GTDB taxonomy): Bacteria > Bacillota > Clostridia > TANB77 > UBA1234 > UBA1234. The sequence continues at coordinate 554 of CANQBB010000043.1, read as the reverse complement.
AGTATCTATTATTTTTAAAATTGCATACTTAGGTACAACACCATATGAAGGGTAGTTTGTATCGGGACCTTGTCGCATATTTACGTCTGCAGTAGTCATAGCAGCTGTTCCTGTATAGCTAGTGCCAATATACTGTGAGGCAACATAGCCAGTAAGATTATTTTCTAAAGACACATATGACCAACTCATGTCTAAAGTATTAAATGTTTGAAGAACAGAAACAGTTTGTCCATGATGCAATTGCGTAATTATATTGTCGTCTGATGTAGAAGGTGAGGACCGAAAGTTGACGTTATTTCCGAAAATAACAGTCTGCGATTCAGCTAGCGTAGATGTAGAAAAGAGAAAGGTAATTATTACCAGAACCGCAAGAAGTTTACGCATGTTGATTCCTCCTTATGTAAATTCAATGTTGCTAATATTATATCATTTAAAGGCAGAATGGTCAACATAATATTTTTATAAAATTATCAAGTGTATAGGTTTACAATAGATATGTCACAGTAAAAAAATAAAGAAAGGAAATACCAAAAGTGATATAATTTTTTTAACCA
>CANQBB010000042.1 GCA_947588905.1 uncultured Clostridia bacterium | reverse complement strand
GAATATACCATAATGCTTATGGACGGAACATTAAATACACATTTGAAAGAAATACAAAAAACAGCCAAAGAAAGAGTAAATTTAATAATTAACAAACTAAAAGAAAAAAGCAATTTGACAGAAGATATGAAAAATACAGACCAATTATATTGGGTAGGAACAATGAATACTATAAAAAGCCAAGCAGAAGAAATTGTGTTTAGTGAATTGATTTATGTATAAAAATAGTTTGACTATATGAAATATGTAAAATAATAAAAGAATATTTATAAATCGAAAAGAGGCAAGTATGCTATTGACATACTTATCTCTTTTTGATATGCTATAGAAAAATAAAGTTATTAGGGGGCATAACTTTGAAATCTAAAAGATATTCAATAAGATTAAATGAGGAGAGGTTAATTGCATTTGCAGAAAAGCAAGGAAACTTTACAGATACAATAAAGTATTTGATAGAAAAAGAGATATTCCAAAATGGAATTAGAGATTTACAAACAATAATACCAACTAAAAGAAGTGATGAATATTTTAAAAATGGAGGTATAAACAAATGAGTGAAGAATTATTGCAAAGGGATTTAATTAAACATCCAGATAGACTTGGCAATTGGTTATTCTATAATATAGGAGCAACAACAATAAAAAATTTAAAACAAAATAATATAATTGAAAACATAGATTATGGAGACATAGAAAACAGAAAACCAGATGGAATAATAGTTTTTAACAAAAAGGTAATTGCTATAATCGAAAATAAAAAGCCTAGTGAATTTAATACAGAAGGCAAAAAAACTAAAGCAATAACTCAAGCCTTAGAAGTTGGTAAGGCATTAAATGCAAAATTAGCAATAATTACAGATACAAATGAAACACTATGGATTAACTGTTTCAATGGTGAAAAAATTTTAGATGAAGATGGAAAAGTTCTTACAACCAAATTTGATTACAAAGACAATGTAATAGGGGTATTAATACAACAGATATTAGATAGTGTAGATGAGAAAAATTCACAAATTAAGACTGTCGAAAAAAGAGATCCTACTCCACTAGCTAAACAAATATGGCAAGATATTTGGACTGTTAGTGGTGCAACACCAGAAAATTGTCTATATACTTTTGTTGAAATTTTTATATTTAAATATTTAAGTGACTTAAACGTTTTAATAGGAATTTATAATTTTAATAATATAATAGAAATGTATAAATCTAATACTGAAAATGAAGTATTAGAGACATATGCTAAAACAGTAAGACCAAAAATAAAGGAACTTTTTCCTAGAAGTGAAAAAGATAATACAACGATTATCAATGGAACAATTTTTGTTAGTAAAGATGATAAAGCTATTGAAGGTTATAGTGGAGTTTTTAAAAAAATCTTATTTAGATTTAAAGATTATGGAAAACTACAAAATATTGACTATGATTTTAAGAGTAAGCTCTTTGAAAGTTTTTTGAAAGAAAGTATTAGTAAAAAAAATTGGGGACAATTCTTTACTCCATTAAAAGTAGTAAAACCAATGGTAAAAATGGCTGATATAAGAGAAGATATGAAGATATGTGATCCTGCTTGTGGAGTTGGAAAATTCTTATTAGAGTCTATTTTACCTAGTATAAAAGATTTATTTTTGATTGATAATGGTCATTTAAAACCAAAAATAGAATTAAGAGGATTTGATAAGGGATTTGACAAAGAAGAGCAAAGAACAATTATATTAGCAAAAGCTAATATGTTAATATATTTTTCTGATTTAATAAAAGAAAATGTAAATATTACTAAAGAATTTTCAAAAGTTTTTAATGATACTTTTATATTAAAAACTAATTCAATATTGGGAACATTAAGAGACCCAGTAGAAAATGAATATGATTTAATATTGACTAATCCTCCATATGTAACTAGTGGTAGTAGTAATTTAAAAGAAGAAATAAAGAAGGATGAAACATTAGAAAATTATTATAAAATAAATGCTTTAGGTGTAGAAGGATTGTTTATGGAATGGATTGTAAAAGCTTTAAAACCTCAAGGTAAAGCATTTATAGTAATACCAGATGGAATATTAAATAGACAAAACGATTCTAATTTGAGAAAATTTATTATGGATAATTGTTATATAGATGCTCTTATTTCATTACCTTTAAATACATTTTTTACTACAAATAAAAAAACTTATATATTGGCATTAACTAAAAAACAAAATATAAATCAAGTACAAGAAGAACCAATTTTTTCATATATTGTAAGCGATATAGGTGAAACATTAGATATTAATAGATTTGAAACAGGAGAAAATCAATTAGAATATGCTGTACAATTATTTAACCAATTTAAAGGAGCTAAAAAATATTTTAAAACTGATGATAAAAGATGTAAAGTAATACCAATAGATTTCTTTGAAAGGCAATATCAAAAAGATTGGATTATTGATAATGTATGGAGTAATGAAGAAAAGATTCAATTAGGTATGATAGAAAAACCTAAAATTATGACTGTTTCAGAATTTAGTAACTTTATAGGAGAAGTATCAAGTGAAATATCAGAATATCAATCTTTGTTTTTGGAAATAGATGAAAAAAAAAAGAATGATGTAGAGTGGGAAAAATACAAAATTAAGGATATTTTTGAAATATCAAAGGGAAAATCAAAATATACCAAAAAGTATGGTCAAGAGCATAAAGGTATATTTCCAATTTATTCAGCTTCTAATATTGCTCCATTAACATATTGTGATTCATATGACTTTGATGGAAAATATCTTACATGGGCTTCAAATGGATTTGCAGGATATATGAAAGTATTAGACGGCAAATTTTCTATTAATGGAGATAGAGGTATTTTACTTCCAAGACAAAATAATATATTATTAGAGTACATAAAAATAATATTAGAACCGAAACTTAGAGAGTTAGCTAAAGGAAGAAAAGGTGAAAAAGGAAAAGATGAATTTACAAAAGTATATCCTTCAATGTTAGAAAATATAGAAATATTGTTACCAATAGATAAAGAAACAATGGAAATTTCTGTAGAATACCAAAAAGATGAAGTATATAAGTATCAAATGTTATCTGAATTTAAGAATAAAATTAATCAAAATAAATCTAAAATTATAAATAATAACTTATATATAAAAGCTTTTGAAAAAACTAAAAAATACAAAATTTCCGATTTGTTTAATATTAAAAAGGGGCTTGCTAAATATACAAATAAATACTTCGTTAAGAATAAAGGGAACTTTCCAGTATATTCATCTCAAACATTTAACGAAGGAATTATTGCAAATATAAACACATATGATTATGATTGCAATTGTATCACGTGGACAACAGATGGGGTTTATGCTGGAACGGTTTTTTTACGAAATGGTAAATTTAGTATGACAACCCATTGTGGAGCATTAATGTTAAAAAAAGAATTTGATAGCATTATAGATTTAGAGTATATATATGCTATACTATTTAACAAATTAAAACAATTTGCTAATGGAGAACAAAATAAAAGAGTAACTGTAAATATAATAAAAAATATATATATAGATATTCCTTTAGATAAAAACAATAAAATTGATATAGATAAGCAGAAAGAATATTCCAAAACATTCAATAAATTTGAATTAGCTAAAAAGGAAGTAATTTCAAGATTAGATAAACTTTTAGAGATTAATATTTTAGATTAATAATATTATTTTCAAAGGAGATAATTAATACTTTATTTTTTCTCCTTTGAATTAAAAGTTATATTAAATTTTTGGTAAATTTATTGTAATTTATCAAAGCTATGATATACTTTAGTAAACTGATTGATTTTTATATCAATCGCCATAAGAGAAAAAGTTGTAAATATCTACGACAACGGCTCCAATAAATATTAAGGCTGTAAAGAATTTAAAAAAGTTTTTTACAGTCTTTTTTAAATTTTTTGCAAAACCATTTTAGAAGTAAGTATATAAGATAATTTATAATTGATATTGTAAAAGGGGGAATATGATTATGCTTAATATGACAAGTATAATGAGCATTTTAATAGCTGGAATAGTAATGGGAATAATGTATTTTATTATAGATTTTGATTGGAAATATTGGGCTTATGTAGGAGTTTATACGGCAATTTATACAATAGGCTTATTTATAAGTATTGCTTTAGAAGTATCGTTGATGAGTGAGACTTATATAGATATTTTCTTTAAAGAACTTTTGGTTTCTTATGAAATATACATATTACTAAGCATAGTTTGTTATGTTTTAATAGGTATGGTAGTAGTTTATATATTGCGAACAATGAAAAATTCTGACAAAAAAATATTTATGGCTGTTGGCATAATTACACAATTAGGAATGACAATTTTTATACAACAGATTTTAGGCAATATAATAAGTTGATTTTGTGGATAAGTAGTTACACAAAAAATTGAAGTAATTTATGAAGTAGAGGAATAAAGAATGAAAAACGTCAAAAACCGTGTGGCTGTATATATATATATATATATCAAGCTGATTTTATAAATAAAAAATTTTTAAATGTTTATAACTTTAATGTTATAGATATAATTTTGTATGCTCAAAATTTAATAAGAGACGGATAAAAAGAAGCTAACATTAGACTATTAAAAGTTTAATGTTAGCTTCTTTTTGTTTTAAAAAAATAAGAAAGGAAGTAATAGTATGAATAGCAATGTTATGCTTATTGCTTATTATAATAAAAAAGCACTAGGTGTGAGATATTTAGAAACAGCATTAAAAAAAGCTAAATACAATGTTTATACAGTTTTCTATAAAGATTTTAATAGTGTACATCCAACAGTTACTACAGATGAAGAATTAACTCTTTTGAAAAATGAAATTAAAAAGAGAAAGCCACTATTTATTGGTCTATCAGTTATGAGTTCGATGTATCTTGATACAGTTTATAAAACACTAGATATGATAAAAGATAATTTTTCTATACCTATTGTTTGTGGTGGAGCCTATGCAACAATGTTTCCAGATAAATTACTTAATAAAGGTGCAAATTTTGTAATACGAGGCGATGGAGAAAAATCTATTTGTAAATTGGCACAAAGGTTAAAAAAGAACACTAACATTGAGGATATACCATCTTTATGCTATAATAAAAGCGGTAAAATGATTATAAATAATATAAGTGATATTACTAATAATATTGATGAATATGGGATTCCAACTATTAACAGTAAGAATGCATGTTATATAGAAAATGATACAATTTCTTATGGAGATCCTCAGCTTAATACATTAAGTTATGAGGTTATAGCATCAAGAGGTTGTCCTTTTACTTGCTCGTATTGCTGTTGCAATAATTTGAGAAAATTATTACCAAATGGAATAAAAGGAGTTCGTACCCGTTCAGTTAAAAGCATTATTGAAGAGTTAAAAGAGGCTAAAAAAGAATGTAAGAAAATCGCTTTTGTTCATTTTTATGATGAGATATTTCCTAATTTACCAGGATGGGTTGATGAGTTTGTAATTGAATATAAAAAACATATAAATTTACCATTTACGATTTGGTCACATCCTAAAATGATAGATAAAGAGGTTATTCAAAAACTTGTTAAAATTGGTTTGGTTGAAGTTATTATGGGTATTCAATCTGGATCAAAACATGTTCGTAGAGATATATTTCATAGATACGAATCACAACAAGATATTATTGATTCAACTAAAATAATACATGAAAGTAAAGTTTTTTGGAGTAGTTATGATTTTATGCTTCAACATCCATTTGAAAGTATTGATGATTTAAAAGAAACATATTATTTAGTAAAAAAATTATATAGACCATATGAACTGCAATTACATGGATTAAATTTTTTGCCTGGTACAGACATAGTTCCGATGGCAGTTGAACAGAAAATTTTTACTGAAGAAGAAATAAATAATATAATGTATGCTCCTATGAATGAACAATTTGGTGCATACTGGCAAAGAAAGACAACTAGAGAAAGTGAATTGTGGTATGAAATGATATATTGTTTACAGTTTAAATGCTTTGAAAAAAAGCTTGAAAAATATGAAGAAAATCCACAGAAATATGATAAGCAAATTGATAATTTATATAATATAAGTCAAAAGTTATTTAAATTAAGGTATGTCTATAAAAAAGTAAGAATAGTGCTAAAAAGAATGTTTTTATAATAATGAGGTGGAAAGTGAATAAAGAAGATTTAGTAAATATAGTAAAAAATTTTGTTAGAGAAAAATATAATGATGCTGGTGGAAGTCATGATTGGTGGCATATTAAGAGAGTATATAATAATGCAATGCTAATAAATGAAAGTGAAAAGGCAGATGAATATATTTTAAAAATAATTGTTTTAATGCATGATTTATATGATTACAAATACTTTGATGGAAATGCTGAAGAAAAGTTAAAAGAAACTTTGTTAGATTTTAAAGCAGATAAATATTTTTCTGAAAGTGAGATTCAAAATATAATTTATAGCTGCATTAACTTAGGATTTAGTAAGAATATTAAAGAGAAAAAAGAGCTTTCACATGAAGGAAAAATTGCACAAGATGCAGATAGATTAGATGCAATAGGAGCAATTGGCATTGCAAGAACATTCACTTATGGAGGAGAAAAAGGAAAAGAAATATATAATCCTGGTTGTAATATGGGTGAAAATACCATGGAAAATTCAGATACAACGATAAATCATTTTTATAATAAATTATTAAAACTAAAAGATTTGATGAATACAAATACGGCAAAGAAAATAGCTATTGAAAGACACAAATTTTTAGAGAATTTTTTGAATGAATTCTATGATGAGTGTAATGGCTTAAAATAACGTAAAAACCGCTTTAATTACCATTTTCAACTATTTTATAATATTGACTTTATTTATAAATATAATATAATAGTATTGTATAGAACGAGGGGGATTGAAGTAGTTGGAAAAGATTGGAGTAAAAGTTTTTATCAATGCGCTTACAATTTTTAGACTAGTATTTACTTTTGCAATGCCTTTTTTAATAAAAAGAGTTTCCCATATTGCTTTTTTAATAATAGTTGCAGTTTTATTTTTTACTGATTGTATAGATGGAGTGCTTGCAAGAGTATGCAAAGCACAGACATTGTTTGGAAGCATTATGGATACAATAGCTGATAAGGTGTTAAATATTATTTTAATAGTTTGTATTTCTGGTGAAATACCAGTTTTATATATAGTTTTTATTGGTGAAATAATAATAGCAACTATAAATTTATTAGGAACTATAAATGGTGCACCAATAAGAGCTACAATGCTTGGAAAAAGTAAAATGTGGGTAATTGCAGTTGCTATTCTTTTAGGATATATGTATTACTTTAATATATGCGAAAAAATATATGTAAATATTGTTGGTATAGTAGTTGTTATAATGCAAGTAATTTTATTCTTTAGCTATGGAAATAAAGCAAGAAAAACTAATGAATTTAAAGTTAAAAAATTAGTATTTAAGAAAGGACAAGAATTAAAAAAAGCTTTATTTGATACAGAATATTATTTAAGTACAATTGATGTACCACTTTCAGAAAAATTAACAGTTAATCAATAAAAAATCTCCAGATTTCTGGAGATTTTAATTTTTTCATTTTTATCATATTACCCACCCACCATTAGGAGAGAAAATTTGTCCTGTATAATAATTTGCTTCATCACTTGCTAAGAAATAAACTGAATTTGCAATATCTTGAGTAGAACCAATTTCTCCTAAAGGTATTTGTTTTCGAATATCTTCAAATTCTTCTACTGAATAAGAACTAACCATATCAGTCATAACTATACCTGGTGCTATAGCGTTAACAGTTATGCCAGAAGGTCCTACTTCTTTAGCTAGAGCTTTTGTAAAACCTATTACAGCTGCTTTTGATGCTGAATAAGCTACTTCACATGAAGCACCAACCATTCCCCAGATAGACGAGATGTTTATAATTTTACCAGAATGTCTTGAAATCATTTGAGGCAATACAAGGCGAGTACAGTTAAATATGCCATTAACATTTACATCAAAAACAGATTGCCATTCTTCATATGTAACGTCTTGAAGTAAACCTGTGCAACCAATCCCAGCATTGTTTACTAAAATATCTATATTTCCAAATGTATCATTTGCAAATGAAATCATATTTTGAACTTCTTTTTTATCTGCAACATCTGCTTTGAAAATTCTTACATTTTTAAAATTATCTTCTATTGCTTTAGCAGCCTCATAAGATTTGTTGTAATTTAATATTACATTATATCCATTTTCAGCAAATTTTTGCACGATTGCTTTACCAATTCCACGAGAACCACCAGTTACTAATATTGTTTTCATTATTTACCTCCTTAACAAAAAAAGTCGGTAAAGATACCGACTTAAGATTTAAACATTTCCAGCTTTTTTTCTTTTCCATTCTCCTCTAAATACTCTTGGCACAAATGTAATAATTTTATAAAAAGCAATTTTTAACTTTTTAGCAATCAAATATGATTTTTTCAATCTTGGAACATCAATATCTGTTGTTTCTACTTTTGTAAGTGTAATTTCTTCTTTACATATTTCAGATGTATAATTCTTTGTTTCATTATTATCCCAGTTATTTTTATCATCTCTAAAGCAAAAACTAATGCTATCTGCACAATCTAAAGATATTTCTGTTTCATAACAACCATCATCAACTTTATCTAATTTAGCTTCTTGTAAGTTATCCCACAAAAGCCCAAAACCATAATGAACATATATTTCATTTGTTTCAGGTGTTGCTAGTTGACCTTTATATATAAGTTTAACAGTTCTACCTTCTATTAACTTTTCAGTATCAAAATAAACTGTGCCTTCTTCTAACATTAATCTCACTCCTTAATTTTATCTTTTGTTAAGAAAATTATATAGTTTTATTAACAAAACTGCAAGACTTTTTTTAAAAAAAAGTGAAATAAATGTTAATATTTAGTTATAAATTATAAACAATTGTAAAAAACATTTTATTTAGAAGATACTCTTTTTTTCTTATTAAAATATTTTGAAATAGTTTGTAAAGCATTTTCTGGCACAACTAAATCTCCATACTCATTTAACTTAGATTCAAATATTCTTGGAGATTTTATTATTGAGGCATATTCTAAAATATTATTAAATGGCATTTTAGCAGATTTTAAATAATATTTACCGTTCATATTATATAATGAGTTATTTTCTAATTCTTTTACGTTAATTGTTTTAATAAAATCACAAATATCTTCAAAATCATCAAATTGATAGATATTTTCTTCTAATTTTAAAGAGATATTTTTTCTTTTTAATTTAAAATTTTTCTTTTTAAGAGTAGTTTGTTGATTTAATGTATTAGGTTTTTCATTAGTTTTTGTAACTATTAAAATGAAATTACCAGAACCGGAAGTAGTTGCTTCTACATAAATCATTGAGTTATCTACATTAAAACCACATTCTTTTTCGGCTTCGTTTAAAATATCCCAAAATAAGTCTTGTGTTTCTGGAGTGTTGTGCATAAAAGAATATAAATCTATGTGTTTTTCTTCTAAATCATCTATATTAAATGTAATTTTAATTTTATTTTCATTTAATTTTTCTATTTTCATTTAATTGCCTCCTTCGTTTTGTATAATTTAATTATACATCATAAATATGGAGATTAAAATAATAATTAGTTGGTAGGAATTCATATAAATTCCAAGTATTTTTATATATTATATGTTAAAATTTTTAAATTGAAAGTTGTACATTTAATTCGAATTATATGAATAAATAAGATAAATGTCAATATATTGAAAATGCATTATAAAAAAATCTATATAAAATTTGTATAACAATAAAAAATATGCATATATTATAAATAGGCATAGTGAAAAATTTTTATGTAGGGGGAATTGATGTGAAAACTCTTGATGCCATAGTATTAACTTTAGTTATTATAGGCGGAATAAATTGGGGACTTATTGGTTTCTTTAATTTTAATTTAGTTGATACGTTATTTGGTGGTGTAGATTGGCTAACAAGAACAATATATGCGATTGTTGGTATAGCTGCTATATATTCAATAGCTTTCTATGGAAGAGAAAGACAAAGAAACTAATTTAAATCAAAAACTAAGGACAAAAAACTTGTTCTTAGTTTTTTTATGCTAAGATTTATTGCTTTATTACATACATTTATATATAATCATGAAATGGAGGGATAATATGGATTTATCTAATGAAAATGTGATACATATTAGAAAAGATAATGTAGAAATATTACAATTTAAAAGACTCTTGAAATTTCAAAATATAACACATGCATTCGCATTGAAACCACTTAATTTTAAGTATAAAGATGACAATTTTGAAGATTTTAAGATATTACTAAAAAATTTAAATTTGGATTTCAAAACGTTAGTTAAACCTAGGCAAGAGCATACAGATAATATTTTAATTATAGATAAAAAGAAAAACTTAGATGCACCAGATATAAATTCGGACTATTTACAAGGAATAGATGGGCTAATAACAAATCAAAAAAATATTACACTCTCAACGACAAGCGCAGACTGTATTTGTATTTTAATGTATGATCCAGTTAAAGAAGTAATAGCTAATGTACATTCGGGTTGGAGAGGAACTTTTAAGAAAATAGCGCAAAAAACAGTTTTAAAAATGGTAGAAACATATAATTGTAATCCTAAAGATATTTTAGTTTTTATAACTCCAGCAATAAGAAAATGCCATTTTTGTGTAGATAAAGATGTTATGGAAGAATGTAAAAATATTTTTAACTATACAGGTAGAATAGATGAAATTATAGAAAAAGGACAAATTATAGATGAAAAGCAAAAATATAATATTGATAGTATTTTAATAAATAAAATTATTTTGCAAGAAGTTGAAATTTTAGAAGAAAATGTTGTAGACTCATTGTTATGTAGTTACTGTAATGGAGAAAAAATTCATTCAAGAAGAGTAGAGGGCGAAAATTATGGATTAGGAACTACAATAATAGCTATGAGGTAAATGGAGGAGTATATATGGTAAAACTAGGAAATAAATGGGATGAAATATTAAAAGATGAATTTGAAAAAGAATATTATTTGAAAATAAGAGAATTCTTAAAATATGAATATTCTCATTTTAGAGTATTTCCAGACATGTTTGATATTTATAATAGTCTAAAATTAGCGGATTATGATGATATAAAAGTTGTTATTATAGGGCAAGACCCATATCATGAAATAGGACAGGCTCATGGACTTTCTTTCTCTGTTAAGCCTGGAATAGCAATTCCGCCATCTTTAAAGAATATTTATAAGGAATTACATGATGATTTAGGATGCTATATTCCTAATAATGGTTTCTTAGAAAAGTGGGCAAAGCAAGGGGTTTTGCTGTTAAATAATGTTTTAACAGTAAGAGAAGGACAAGCAAACTCTCATAAAGAATGTGGATGGGAAACTTTTACCGATAGCGTTATAAGGGAGTTAAATAAAAGCGATAAAACAGTTGTTTACTTATTTTGGGGATCTTGTGCTGCTAAAAAAGAACTATTAGTTACAAATCCCAAACATTATATACTGAAAGCACCACATCCAAGCCCATTATCAGCCCATAGAGGCTTCTTTGGATGTAAGCATTTTTCAAAGGCAAATAATATTCTTGTGCAAAATGGATTGACACCTATTGATTGGCAAATAGAAAATATATAAAAAATGCATTTTTTGTAATATTATGGTTGTATTTTATGTAAAGTTGTGCTATACTATTTATTGGTATTTTAAGGATGAAAGGTGATGAAAATGAACCAAATATTATATTCAGGAAGAGCTAAAAAAAGCTATAAAGGCTTAATAATATCAATTGTAGCAGTAATATTAGTAGTTATTGCCCTTCTTTTTACATTTGGTTTTGGTATAGCAAATTTATCAAATGATAAAATCTTAAAAGGAGTAACTATTGCTAATGTTGATGTATCAGATATGACAAAGGAAGAGGCAATTGATGCAATAGATAGATTATACAGAGAAGATTCTAATAGAAGTTTATCATTGAGATACAAAGATTATATAATTTCTATATCTGCAGAAGACGTAGGTTTTAGCTATACAAACGCAGATGAGCTTGTAGAGGAAGCTTATACATATGGAAGAGAAGGAAATATAATTGAAAATAATTTTACTGTTTTAAAAAGCTATATGAATGAAGAAAAGAAAATTGATATAGAAGCAAAAATAAATTATCAAAAATTGGAAGAATTAGTTAAAGAAATGGTTAGTGGAGATTCAATTTTTTCAAAAGATGATTCTTATGAAGTATCTGGAGATAAGCTTTTAATAACTAAAGGCATTGACGGAGAAAGAATTGACTATACAAAACTTGGAATAGATGTACTTGAAGCATTTAAAGCAAAGCAAGAAGAAGTTGAAATACCAATAGTTATTTCAAAATCTACTCCTTTAAATATGAATGAAGTATATGCACAAGTTCATAAAAATCCTGTTAATGCTTCATATAAAGAAGGAGAAAATTTTGAAGTTATTGAAGAAGTTAATGGTGTTGACTTTGATTTACAATCTGCTAAAACAGCCTATGCAAATTTACCTTCAGGAGAAACTCTTGAAATAGCTTTAACTATTGTAGAACCAGAAATAAAGTTAGAAAATTTAGGAGATGTATTGTTTAAAAACCTAATTTCAACTTATACTTCAAACTATGATAAATCAGATAAAAATAGAGTTGCTAACTTAGAAATTGCTGCAAATAAATGCAATAATACAATATTATATCCAGGAGAAGAGTTCTCATTTAACAATGCATTAGGACATAGAACAACTGCTAATGGATATAAAATGGGAGATTCTTTTGCTGGTGGAAAAGTTGTAAAGACAGTTGGAGGGGGAATTTGCCAAGTATCATCAACATTATATAATGCAGTATTAAGAGCAGACTTAACAGTAACAAGCAGAACAGCGCATGGAATGTATGTTCAATATGTACCACAAAGCACAGATGCAACAGTTGTAGACAATTCAATAGATTTTAAATTTAGAAATGACAGAAAATATCCTGTAAAGATAGTTACAACATGTGAAAATGGAGTTGTTACAGCAAGTATTTATGGAATAAAGAATGAAGATGAACCAACTATTGAAATTGAGACTAAAATCTTAGAAACGAAAAATTACTCAGTAGTAAGACAAAATAATTCTACAATGAAAAAAGGTACTACAAAAGAGGTACAAAAACCTGTAAATGGATATGTTTCAGAAGCTTATAAAGTTTATTTAAAAAACGGAAAAGAAATTTCTAGAGAACTAATAAGCAAAGATACATATGCACCTATAAACCAGATAATCAATGTTGGAACAAAAGAAGAGGTAGTAGTTACACCAGAGCCAGAAGTTCAAGAACCAGAAATTATACCACCATCTCAACTTTTGCCTCCAGGATGGGATAATCCAGAAAGTGGATATGGATATTAGAATCAAAAACTCAAGCATATGAAAGTTATATGCTTGAGTTTTTTTGTTTAACATTAAAAGACTAAAGAAAAAAGTTATGTTTTAAGATTTTTAAATTAACATAAAAATATGTTTTACATCGTTAAATTATCCATCAATACCGTTGAAAACAGATATTTCAGTAATAACATCATTATCTATATTAAACATTATCTTATAGAATCCAATATCATCTGGATTAAATGTATAATTTCCATCATCATCTTTTTCAAGAAATTCTGGATATGCTTTTTTTAGTGTTTCCACATTGTCACTAACTTTTATTCCTCTTGGAGTTTTATAATTATCAGATGATGTAGTCATCTCCA
>CANQBB010000041.1 GCA_947588905.1 uncultured Clostridia bacterium | reverse complement strand
GATGGTCAAACAAGTGTAGAAGTACATGTTTTACAAGGTGAAAGAGAAATGGCAGCATATAATAAAACATTAGGAAGATTCCAATTAACAGGAATTCCTGCTGCTCCAAGAGGAGTACCTCAAATTGAAGTTACTTTTGATATAGATGCTAATGGTATTGTTCACGTATCTGCAAAAGATATGGGAACTGGAAATGAGCAAAAGATTGTTATTACTGCAAGCACAAACTTAACTGAATCTGAAATTCAACAAGCAGTTAAAGAAGCAGAAGCTCATGCAGAAGAAGATAGAAAGAATAAAGAAAATATTGAAATTAGAAATAATGCAGATTCACTTGTTTATAATACAGAAAAAACTTTAAAGGATTTAGGAGATAAAGTAAGTGAAGAAGAAAAAGCAAAAGTTCAAGTAGAAATTGATAATGTTAAAAAAGCATTAGAAGGAACAGATAATGAAGCAATAAAATCTGCAACAGAAAAATTAACTCAAGAATTCTATGCTATTTCTGAAAAATTATATGCTAATGCAAGTCAAAATGCAGCTAACAATGAAAACGCAGGAGAGGCTTCAAATAATAATGATGGAGATACAAAAGAAGGAACAGTTTATGATGCAGATTACAAAGTTGATGAATAAATAATAAATTAGTAGAAAGGAAACTCAAAATGGCAGAGACAAAAAGGGATTACTATGAAGTTCTTGGTGTTTCTAAAACAGCCACTGATGAAGAAATAAAAAAAGCATATAGAAAATTAGCAAAAAAATATCATCCAGATGCAAATCCTGATAATCGAGAACAAGCTGAAATTAAATTTAAAGAATTAAATGAAGCATATGAAGTATTATCAGATAAGCAAAAACGTTCTATGTATGATCAATTTGGACATAATGGACCAAGTGGATATTCAACTGGTGGATTTAACGGAGGCTTTAATGGATTTGAAGGATTCTCTGGTGGGGCTGGTTTTGGAGATTTTGATATAAACGATATTTTCTCTTCTTTCTTTGGAGGAGGTAATAGAAGAAGTAGTAAAAATGGACCTATGCGTGGCAGAGATATTAAAGTTAGAGCTGAGGTAACTTTTGAAGAGGCAGCTTTTGGAACAACGAAAGAAATTACAATAAATAGAGATGAAACTTGTGATGTATGTCATGGCTCTGGTTGCAAGCCTGGAACATCTACTGAAAATTGTAAAGTTTGTAATGGAACAGGACAAATTAGAGTTACCCAAAATACAATATTAGGTTCATTTACCTCTGTAAAAACTTGTGACCACTGTGCAGGTACAGGTAAAGTTATTGCTAATCCTTGTACTTCATGCAAGGGAAGAGGTACTGTTAGAAAACAAAGAAAAATTAAAGTTAAAATTCCTGAAGGAATTGATAATGGACAAATTATTTCTTTAAGAGGAGAGGGCGAACCTGGATTAAGAGGTGGACCCTCAGGAGACTTATATATAACTGTTAGTGTAAAACCGCATTCTATATTTACGAGAAAAGGTGACAGTATCTTTTGCAATGTACACATTTCTTTTGCCGAAGCTGCATTGGGTGCAATTATTGATGTACCAACACTTCAAGGAAATACACAATATGATTTAGCAGAAGGAACACAAACAGGTTCAATATTTACTTTAAAAGGTAAGGGAATAAGAAATGTTAATGGTAGAGGTATGGGAGATTTATATTTCACAGTTATAGTTGATGTACCTAAAAAATTAAATAAAGAGCAACGAGAAATTTTATTAGAATTTGCAAAAGCAAATGGCGAAGAATTTGAAGTTGGAAAGAGAAAAAAATTCTTTTAGAATGGAGTAATAATGTCTGTTTTTTATATAAAAAAAAGCCAAATAGATGGAGACACAGCAATAATAATTGGCAGTGATGTAAAACATATAAGAGATGTTTTACGATATAATGTTGGAGATTCTATAGACATTTGTGACGAAAATGGAATTAGATATATAACCACTATTACTGATTTTAAACAGGATGAAGTTCATTTAAAGATCGATAAAGTTTCTGAATATACAACAGAACCAAGTATAAATGTAACTTTATTTCAAGGATTACCTAAAGCTGATAAAATGGAATTGATAATACAGAAATGTACTGAGTTAGGAGTAAGCACAATTGTTCCTATAATTACAGATAGAGTAATTGTAAAAATTGAAGACAAAAATATAGATAAAAAGCTTGAAAGGTGGAATAGAATAGCACTTGAGGCTGGAAAGCAATCTGGAAGACAAAAAATTCCAGTTGTAGAAAATCCAATAAAACTTAAAAATTTAATTGAAAATATTTCAAAATATGATATATTATTATTGCCGTATGAATGCGAAAAAGATGTAACTATAAAGTCGGTATTAAGAAGTTTAGATAAAGATTGTAAGAATATTGCTATTATGATTGGACCAGAAGGAGGATTTTCTGAAGAAGAAATAAAATTATTAGATTTAGAAAACGTTAAAAGAGTTACTCTTGGTCCTAGAATTCTTAGAACTGAAACAGCAGGATTGGCTACTCTTGCAATGGTCTTGTATGAACTACAAGACAACTGAGTTTTTGTTAGGAAGGTAAGAAAGATTATGAATTACACACAAAGAAGTAAATTGATTGACAGATTATGTGGAGCTGGCTTAATGCTAATTTGCTTTGAAATTATTTATAACATGGCAAATAGTGCATTTGTTAGCCCTAAAAGTACTTATAATTTTAATGATATTACAAATATGGTTTATATTTCTGGTGGAGTTATTTTAATTATAGGTATTGCATTTTTAATTTATGCATATTTAAAGAAAAAAGGAAGTATGGCTTTTACAGGATTAGAATTGCTTGTATTATCTTTTTTATTAGTAACAATACCTGGTAGTCATATAGATTATGCTTTTCCATTTAATAAATTACATGCACTTTATATTTTTCAAACTTTGTTTGTAGTATATTATGTTGGAAAATCAATATATATTGTTAAAGACATAACTAAGACGAATACTAAAAAGCCTAGTAAGAAAAAATCTAAAAAAGTAAATAAGAGGTAAAATAAATGATAAAAAGTATGACTGGATATGGCAGAGGAAAGTCAGAAGGCAATGGACGTGAATATGTTGTTGAAATAAAAGCAATTAACCATAGATATAATGATATTTCCATTAAAATGCCAAGATATTTAAGTTTTTTAGAAGATAAAGTAAGACAATATGTTTCAAAAAGTATTTTAAGAGGAAAAACAGAAATATTTATTACAGTTAATAATATGGGTGGAGTGTCAAAAGATATAAACATTGATAAAGACTTAGCTGGTACATATATTTCTGAAATGAGAAAGTTAATTGAGGAATATAATTTAAAAGACGAAATATCTGTCACATCAATATTGAGACTCCCAGATATAATAACAATGCCAAATAATGAAGATGAAGATTTATATTGGGATTCTTTAAAAAATGCTATTGATATAGCTGTTCAAAATCTTACATCTGCTAAAGAATGTGAAGGAGAAAAACTTAAAGCAGATATTGAAAATAGATTGAAAACAATTTCTGAATATGTAAGTATAGTATCTGAAAAATCTAAAGGATTATTAGAAGAATATAAAACGAAATTATTAAATAGAATTAACGAGATTGGTGCAAATAATATTGTAGATGAAAATAGAATTGGTATGGAGGTTGTATTGTTTGCTGATAAATCTAGTATTTGTGAAGAAGTTACAAGACTTAATAGTCATATAGATACATTAAAAAATATGTTAAATAGTACAGGTCCAATTGGTAAGAAGATTGATTTCTTAGTCCAAGAAATGAATCGTGAAACTAATACAATAGGCTCAAAGGCTAATAGTGTAGGTATTACAAATTATGTTGTTGAAATGAAAAATGAAATTGAAAATATTCGTGAACAAGTTCAAAATATTGAATAAAGGAGAGGATAACAATGAAGTTTATAAATATTGGTTTTGGCAATATAGTATCTGCACATAGATTGATTGCTATTGTTAGTCCTGAATCTGCACCAATAAAAAGGATAATACAAGATGCAAGGGATACTGGTAAATTAGTAGATGCTACTTATGGAAGAAGAACAAGAGCAGTAATAATAATGGATAGTGAACATGTTATTTTATCTGCTGTGCAACCTGAGACTGTTGCAAATAGACTTGATGATGATGACGATGAAGATGTAATGGAAAATCTAAATTAGGAGGATTTAATATGATAATTAAACCAAATATTACAGAAATGTTGAAAAAAGTTCCTACAGGAAAATATTCATTAGTAATTGGAACAGCTAAAAGAGCAAGACAAATTTCACAAGGTAGTCCAAAATTAACAAATGCAAAGGTTGAATCAGATGTTACTGCTGCTGCAATTGAAATAAGTGAAGGAAAAGTTACATTAAGTAAAGAATAAGAAAATTAAAAGCATAAAGTGATTGTCGTTATGGGGTTGTCAGATAAGACTAAAATGATAATCCAATATTAGCCCCACAACGATAGTAATTTTATGCCTTTTTATTTATTCAAGAATAATTACCTTAGATAAGTCATGTGAAGCATGACATATGAAAATCAAAAATCTTTGATTCTTAGATTTTTATATATTGATGGTAATAAAAATTGATTTTTACAATTTAAGAATTAAGGAGGAGGACAATGGGATTTTTAAGTAAAATATTTGCTGGATATAGCGAAAGAGAGTTAAGAAAAATATCACACTATGTTGATGAAATAAATGCATTAGAACCAGAAATGGAGAAGTTATCAGATTCAGAATTAAGAGCTAAAACAGATGAATTTAAAGAAAGATTAAAGAATGGACAAACATTAAACGATATATTAGTTGAAGCATATGCTGTTGCAAGAGAAGGATCAAAAAGAGTTTTTGGAAAGAGACCTTTTGATGTGCAATTATTAGGTGCAATTGTTTTACATCAAGGAAGAATTGCAGAAATGAAAACTGGTGAAGGAAAAACATTAACGGCTTCATTGGCATTATATTTAAATGCACTAGAGGGAAAAGGAGCACACCTAGTTACAGTCAATGATTACCTTGCTAAATCTCAAGGTGAAGAAATGGGAAAACTATATAACTTCTTAGGTTTGTCTGTTGGAATAATTGTTCATGACTTGACTTCAGAGCAAAGAAGAGCTGCATATAATGCAGATATTACTTATGGAACAAATAATGAATTTGGATTTGACTATTTGAGAGATAATATGGTTATATATAAAAATCAAATGGTTCAAAGAGAACTTCATTATGCAATAGTCGATGAGATTGATAGTATTTTAATCGATGAGGCAAGAACTCCACTTATTATTTCTGGTCAAGCAGATAAGGCAAATGATTTATATAAACAAGCAGATAGATTTGTAAAAAGCTTAAGTGCAAAAATTGTAGCAAAAGATGAGAATAGAAAAGAAGCAGATCCTGATGACGAAAATTATGATTATGTTGTAGATTTGAAAACAAGAAGAGCTACTTTAACTGCAAGAGGATTATCTAAAGCAGAAAAAGCTTTTGGTGTTACAAATCTTCAAGATATGGAAAATATGACTTTAGCACATCATATAAATAAAGCTTTAAGTGCTAATGGTGTAATGCATAGAGATCAAGATTATATTGTTAAAGATGGACAGGTATTGATTGTTGATGAACATACAGGAAGAATAATGTATGGAAGAAGATATAGTGAAGGACTACATCAAGCTATTGAAGCAAAAGAAAATGTTGAAATCGCAAATGAAAGTAAAACTCTTGCTACAATAACATTCCAAAATTATTTTAGAATGTTTGAAAAACTTTGTGGAATGACAGGTACAGCAAAAACAGAAGAACAAGAATTTAGAGAAATATATGGATTAGATGTTATTGAAGTTCCAACAAATATGCCAATGATTAGAATAGACAATAATGATGTTGTATATAAAACAGAAAAAGGAAAATTAAGAGCTGTTGTTGCAGATATTAAGCAAGCACATGAAAAAGGACAACCAGTGCTTGTTGGTACAGTTACAATAGAAAAGTCTGAAGCATTAAGTGAACTTTTAAAAAGAGAAGGAATAAAGCATGAAGTTTTAAATGCAAAATATCATGAAAAAGAAGCTGAAATAATTGCTCAAGCTGGTAAATTTGGTGCTGTTACTATTGCTACTAATATGGCTGGTAGAGGAACAGATATAATGCTTGGAGGTAATACAGAAGCATTAGCAAAGCATGAATTGAAAAAACGTGGATATACAGAAGACCAAATTATGAATGCAGTTAGTTTAAATGAAACTGATG
The DNA here is from genome assembly GCA_947588905.1 of uncultured Clostridia bacterium. Taxonomy (GTDB): domain Bacteria; phylum Bacillota; class Clostridia; order TANB77; family UBA1234; genus UBA1234. Next base: position 7,514 of record CANQBB010000041.1, on the reverse strand, counting down.
ATGAAGAAATAATAGCAATTAGAAAAGAATATAAATCTATATATGATAGATTAGACGAAAAAGTAAAAGAAGATAGAGAAAAAGTTATTGCAGCAGGTGGCCTAAAAATAGTTGGTACTGAAAGACATGAATCAAGAAGAATAGATAATCAGTTAAGAGGACGTAGTGGAAGACAAGGAGATATTGGTGAATCAAGATTTTATATTTCACTTGAAGATAATTTAATGAAATTATTTGGAAGTGATAGAATTCAAAATTTAGCTAATGCTTTAAATATGCCAGAAGATATGCCTCTTGAAATGAAGATGCTAACTAATACAATTGAAACAGCACAAAAGAATGTTGAAGCACAACATTTTGCAGCTAGAAAAAGAGTATTACAATATGATGATATTATGAATGAGCAAAGACATATTATTTATTCAGAGAGAAGAAAAGTTCTTGATGGTGGAAATATGCGTGAACATATTATGAGCATGATGAAGAGGGCTGTAGATGGTACAGTTGATTCATATTATGGAGCACATAATGAAGTGTCAGATAAATCATCTTTTGAAAATTATGTAAAAGAAACTTTTAATGTTGATTATGAAGCAAAAATTGAATCACCAGATAAAATAAAAGAAGAGTTATTAAAATTAGTTCAGGAAAAATATGAAGAAAAAGAAAAAGAAATTGGTGAAGATAAAATTAGAGAATTAGAAAGAGTTGTAATACTTCGAAATGTTGATGAAAAATGGATGGATCATATTGATGGAATGGAACAATTAAAAGAAGGTATACAATTAAGAGGATATGGTCAAAGAGATCCAGTTGTAGAATTTAGATATGAAAGTTATGAAGTATTTAACGAAATGACTGACAATATAGACCAAGATGTAGTTAAGACAATGCTTCATTTAGTTCCAAGAGAAAATGTTAGTAGAGTTCAAATTGTAAAGAATATGATGACTAATTTAAATGAAGCTAATAAAGCAGGAACAGAAAAAGCAAAACCTAAAGTAAAATCATCTTCTGAAAAAGTTGGAAGAAATGACCCTTGTCCTTGTGGAAGTGGGAAGAAATACAAGAAGTGCTGTGGTGCAAATCAGGAATAGGAAAATTTAAACCAAATAAAAAAATCCCCCAGTTTTTTCTGGGGGATAAATTATTATTATTTTGTTTCGATATCATAGATATGATAATTATATTCTATTACATTATTGTTATAAAAGGCTTTATCTTCAGCACTAATTATTACATCTATCTCTTTACTTAATTTATTGCTACTAAGAATATCTTTATTTATAGAAAATGTATTATTAGTTATATTACCAGATTTTTTATTATTAGATAATGCCCATGTGATTTTTCCATCTGAATGTGGCGCAAAATCAGCCCATTTTACAGTGAAAATAGTATCTTTGCTAATTGGTTCTTCATAATATATTTCCAAAAAAGGATCATAATTAAGTATAAAATCATTTTTATCAGTACTACTTCCATTAGATGTTTCTATACTATTAAAGAAGATTCTAAAATCATAAAAATCTGCTGTAGAGAAACTAACTTTAACAGAAGGTAAATTTTTAAATTTTGAATTACTAGAGACTCCATAAGTAATGCTTGATGGAATTGTTTCAAAACTATCACCTTTACAAACATTTACATTAGCATTTTTTATATCTGGTAAATCAAAAATAAATTCATAAACAATTTTATTTTTATCTGGACCATTTAAGTTAATATCGGCTTCTACATGTTTTAATATTTTTCCAAAATCTAAAGTGGTACTAGTACTAGATAAATTTAATTTATATTTAATGTTATATAATAAAGTACAAACTTCAGCTCTAGTTAAGTTGCCTTTTGGATTTAATGTGCCATTAGCATTTCCATTCATTATTCCATTTGCAACAGCCTTACGAATATTTATAATTTTATTAGATGATATTTGATTTGCATCAGTAAATTTATTAAGAGCATTAGCATCATTTATAGGAGGATTGATTCTTTCTACGAGTGCATAAGCTGCATCTTCTCTTGTGATAAATTCATCAGGATTAAATTTGAACGAACTAGGAAAATACTTAATAGAAGCTTTTATATATTCATAAGCCCAATGTGTTGAGGAAACACCTTCTACATAGGTTGAGTACCCAGCATTATCATCATTTACATCTAATGCTATTGAAAATATTTTTGCAAACTCTGCTTTAGTTATTTCTTTATCTGGTTTAAAAGTTGAGTCTGGATAACCATTTACTACATTATCTTTAACCATTGTGTTTATTGCTTGATATGCCCAATGCTTAGAATTTAAATCTGTAAAATTGGTAGAATTAGCAGCATATACATTTGCACTAATTATTACTAAAAGAAATAACATGGTATAAAATTTTTTTATCATTAGTTAATCACCTCTTTAAAATTATATCAGTAGCAATTATAAATTACAACAAAAGGAGGCTGTAAAATTATTTTACAGCCCCTTATAGTTTATGCCAAGTGAGAGTTATATTCTTCTACAATAGTAGCAATGAATTCACAATTTTTGGGTTTATGTGAAAAAATCTTTCTCATATTAGCATTACGTTCATATGCCAAATCAATTGCATGTCTCATAGCTCGTTCAACCCTTGAAGGGGTAGAATTATATTTTTCTGCAATAAAAGGATACAAATCCAAAGTTATGCGTTTAATAAATCCGGGTTTATCGATGAAAAGCTGAATAGAATCTTTAAGATAAGCAAAACCCTTGAGGTGGGATGCAATTCCCAAACTGTGAAGAATTTCAAAAACACTCTTTTGAATCTCGGCTTCAGAAGATGGAATGACATTAGGAAACTTAGATTTCTCATTATTTTCATCATTTCCAAAAAATGGAGTAACATCAGAAATTTTAACTTCTTCAAAATTTTTAATATTTTCACAAATTAAATCATTTTCGGAACATCTTTGAAAACCTATTCCGGCCAATTGTTCGGGAGTCAAATTGTTCAAGAACTGAACGATTGCAGTCAAAGCATAGTTTTCAACAACGGGATCATTGATTTTCCGTGTAGTATCTGCCATAATTGATGGCCTCCTTCATAGAAAATATTGCAAATTAAGTATATATCAGTATACATAATATGTCAAGAGGGATTGACAATATTTAAAAATATTTAATATAATTAGTTGCAGTAGAATATTTGATATTTAGAAAATGTAATTTAAATTGGAATAATATTGTAAGAGGAGGAAAAAAATTGAAATATCCAGATTTTATAAAAGAAAACTCATGTATTGGGGTTCCAGCTCCTTCAGCTGGTGCGAGCGATCAGGGGAAGAAGAATAGATTTATAAATGCTAAGAAAAAATTAGAAGAGTTAGAATATAAAATTATATTATCTGATAATATTTATAATTGTGTAACTGGAAGAAGTGCATCTGCTAAGGTTAGAGCAGAAGAATTTAATAATATGATTGAAGACAAAAGTATTGATTTTGTTTTATGTGCAACTGGTGGAGGCTTTTTAGTTGAGATTTTACCTTATATAAATTTTGACTTATTTAAATCAAATATGAAATTTGTTGCTGGTTTTTCTGATCCAACTGGATTATTGTATCCAATAACTACTAAATATGATATTGCAACAATATATGGTCAAAACTTTAGCTCATTTGGTGCAGAAAAATGGCATAGAAGTGAAGAAGATTTTATAAAAATTATAAATGGAAATTTAATTACTCAATGCAATTATGACTTATATGAGGGAGGATATCAAGAAAGAATAACAGGCCTTGAAAGCTATAATTTAACAGATAAAGTTTATTGGAGAACTTTAAATGAAAAGTCGGTTAATCTAAAAGGAAGAATAATTGGAGGATGTCTTGATGTAATTGCAGAACTTGCAGGAACAAAATATGATGGTGTAAAAGAGTTTAATGAAAGATATAAAAATGACGGAATTATTTGGTATTTTGATAACTGCGAATTATCAAAAGAAGAAACAATTCGTTTATTATGGAAGTTAAAAGAACTAGGATATTTTGATTATTGCAAAGGAGTTGTTTTTGGAAGGTTTGGCACAGATGTAACTACTTTTGGATATACTGTGAAAACTTGCTTACAGGATAGTGTACTTAACGAACTAAATATTCCAATTATTTATGATGCAGATATATCTCATAAAGGACCATGTTTGACAATAATAAATGGAGCTATTGCAATGATAGATGTTGAAGATGGAAAAGGTAATATTTCTTTTGAATTAAAATAAAGTAAAAATAAAAGGGGCTGTAAATTGAATTTTTTTACAGCCCTTTAAAATGATTTAATTAAACCAAATTTTGATGATTATATTACCTGAAGGAATTTGATAACAGAACCTTGTATTTTCGTCTCGATTTGGAACTGTTCCAAAACCATGTACAAATTCAGAATCTTTATAAACTCTTGTTGCTCTAATTGTGCTAGATGCTTCAAAAAGCTCATAGATTGATGCATCTTTACAATACAATTCATCGAATATTTCTCTCTTAAAATGAAGCACATGATCTCCATATAAATTGTTATCAAAAAGTTTTACGTCATTCTGATCGAATTGAATTGTTCCCAGCTGAACTCTTTTTCGTCCAATGTTCTGAACAAGGGACATATCAGTTCTTCGCATAAAAGCAACGCCCAAGATATCTCTACCAGGGAAGCGGGCTCCCAAGAAATTCGACAGGCAGTACATTTAATTTACCTCCTTTCTATTTTAGTAAATAATATACGTCTGCAAAGAATGTCCTATCTGGCTCTTGATAAAGTCTTGCTGAATATATGGGAGTTGAGATGTAATTGGTTTCAGGTTTATAATAAATCTTAAATCTTTTAATCTGTGGACATGCACAAAAGAAACTTTCAATAGGAAAATCACCAGTAAAAATTTCTTGAAATTTATCTCTTGGAATTATTATTGATGGATTATTTCCAAAAAACAAAAGAACTACATCTTTTCCAATAATTACCCGTCCAAGATTTACATTGTCTTTCCAAAGACTTTGATGTGTGTGAAAATATACTTCACCTTCTGGCAGAGGATTTGTATCTGAATCGTAAACTGCTGAATTATCTCCAACAACCGTTAATTTGTACATAATTATATACCGCCTTTCAAAAATATTTATGATAGGGTTATTGTATCATCATTAAGTTAAAACGTCAATATTTCTTTAGTTTTAAGCATTATGAAAGAAAAAAATACCTGCCATTTTGGGGCAGGTATTTTTTTTATCTAAGCTTTAATTTCATAATTTTTTTCTGATTCAGAATCATTTTTTAGCTCATTTGTGGTAATGTTTTGTATTTTCTTTTTATCTTCCATAGAATGTATTTGCTTTATTACACAATAAGACATATAGAATGGTAAAGTCATTTGCAATATTATCATAGTTATTGTAAATAAAATGCCTCCATTAGTTAATATATAAACACTTTCAATTGGAGTACCAGGAAAATTGTTTGATATAAACATTAAATTTCCACCAGAAAGATTGTTCACAATCAATGCTAAAATACTCATACATAATATTAAACTTGCAAAGTAACTGATATCTCCTTTTTTTAATTCTATATATCTTGTTTTGTTTATCAATATTCCTAAATACACCATTGCTCCATGAAATAAAAAGCTATGTATACTTAAAAAATGAAAAGCAGGATATGTAGGTAATGAAGTAGATGGATATATCATAAACACTATTCCGCCAACTATTGCACCAGTAGCCAAAGAAACATCTCCGACTTTTTTGAAAGTTCCTTTTGCAAATGAACTTAATAATCCTGCATATAACAATATACTGCAATAGTAAAGAGGTAAATAGGTATTCACAGCCTTAAACGAATTTATACTTATACTAAAAACTATTTTAATAATTTCTAATATGAGTGCAACTATTGTTACATTTTTTATTATTTTATGCACTTCTTGCTTACTTTTTCCAACAGTCTTTTTTAATGCAATAAAAATACCTAATAATGTAATTGTGATTAAAATAAAATGACCTGTTGTAAATATTCCGCATGCTTCATAAGTTCCAGCTTTAGAAAACATTTTATTTTACCTTCTTTCTGCCCAAAAAATATATATTACTATAATTCAAAAAGTTAATTTTACCAATAAATTACTTTAATAAATATATCACAATTTTATACTTTTTTCAACAAAAAATGGCAAAATAAGACAGGATAAAAAGAAGACAGAGTCAAATTTTATTATAAATTTTATATTTCTATTGATGGATTTTTACTTAAATTATCAATTTCATATTTTCCAACAACATATAATCTTTTATTGTTTGTAGAAACCTTTTGATTATTTACAATCTCATAATTAGGAAATTCTTTAATTGTTTCATTATTTATAAAATCTAAAAATTCTTCGTTGCTTAAAGTACCAACGAAAGGATAATAAGCTTTAACTGAACCATCTTTATTAAATAATGGTACTGGACAGCTATAATCTAAAAGAGCATAATCATTTTTCCTTTTAACAATATTAAAACAATGAGCTTCTTGCTTTTTATCAGATGCAAAGCAGCCCATACAATAATAACTCTCTGTATCAAATAGACTTAAAAGTTGCTGAGCCATTGCACTCCTTTCTGTACATTGGGCAGCTCCTTTATGCTTTAAATCACCCAATTTATTATTACTAAGAGCATCAAAATATTCATCATCTGTTTTAGTTGTTTTCCATGCAATTTCATTAAATATATATTCTCTGTCAACATTTCCAGATATTCCAAAATAAGAGTTAATAAAATTTTCTAAATAATGTATTAAAGCACCTTTTGTATCAATATTATGCTTTCTAATTAAATGTGCAAATTCATACATATAATCTGTTGTTTGCATACCATAATCTTCTATAGACAAGTTTGAATATTTAATTCTAGTATTTAAAGGAATGAAACCTTTAAATAAATGTGCTGCTTTTCCATTTTCTAAGAATCCTAATCTTTCTACTTTATCGCTATTAGAATCTGCTTCTTCGATTGCTTGCTGCATAATTGTATCTACATCTTTTTCATTACAATTTAATATTTTATCTTGTAAACTCATAATACACCTTCTTTAAAATATTATAATAATCTAATTATAACATTAATAGATTTTTTTTGAAATAGAGGGACGGAGCAGACTTTCATTTTTTCAAGGAATTGAAAGTTTGCTCCGTCCCTTTATTTCATCAAACTTGAAATAATCAAAAAGCACTATGAACTCTAAAATAGAGTACATGGTGCTTTATTTGTTAGATGTTTGAGGCATTTTTTATATATTTTTGTACTGCAATAGTACTGCAATGCGAATAAATTTTAAATAATCTCGTAAACTTTTTAAAATTATAATTTTTTTGAAAGAGCCTCTAAATAGCACTTTAAAAGGTTTATAAAAGTAAAATAGACATCTTTCCAGATGCCTATTTTTGGTGGGCAGGGGTGGATTCGAACCACCGTACTCAGTGAGAACAGATTTACAGTCTGCCGCCTTTAGCCACTCGGCC
>CANQBB010000040.1 GCA_947588905.1 uncultured Clostridia bacterium | reverse complement strand
AGGAACACCTAAAATAGAATTTAAAAATTTATATACTACTGTTAGTGGAATAGTAAAAGGCCCATCTGTTACAGCTACTGGAGGATTTATTGGTAACTGTACAGTAGGAAGTGCTACAAGTATTATGCTTTCAGATTGTTTCTGGGAAAAATCACTAAATCCTGGAGAGGAACTAGATAGTATAGGACAATCTACTGCTGGAATCACTATAGATGTTGCAAGTAAAACATCTGCTGAAATGTTGGTTTTAAACACTTATACTAATTGGCCTTTTGGATCTATTTGGAATAATGATTTTAGTAGCGTTGTAGATGACAAAATTGTAAAAGATACGCCAAAGCTTCTATGGGAGCAAAATTATATAAGGAATGATGAAGATGAAAAATAATGGTATTTCACTTATCGTATTGATTATTACAATAGTAGTTATTATTATCTTGACAGCAATTTTTGTAGCCACAGGTTTAGATGCTTTAAATGAAGCTAAAAAGTCAAAAACAGAAAATGAAATTGCACAAATAAAGAAGGCTATACAAAACGAATACGTTGATTATTTAAGAAATGAAAATCAATTTAATCTAACAGGAAGTTTAGCTAAAAATAAATGGAGTAATTCTAATGATTGTATAAATGTAATTATATCTTCTTTAGATATTGATGACACTGAAGAGAAAAATTTAAAAATAGAAAAAATAAAAAAGGAAATACCTAGAGATTATAACAAGTTTGTTAAAATTATTGAATCTGGAGATATGCTTAAGCTAGGACTTGAAAATTTTTCTGATGATAATAGTTATATTGTTAATTACAATACAAATGAAGTTTATGGACCTTTAAACAAGTAATATATATAATAAATAAGGGAGGATGAGAATATTGAAGAAGGGTATAAGTTTAATGACATTAATTATTACAGTAGTTGTAATTATAATATTGGCAAGTATAACAATTTTTAATGGATTAGATACTTTCAAACGAGCTCAAGAAGCTAAAGCAGAAAATGAATTTAAAGATGTTTGCAATTTTGTTAGAACATTAAGTGGAAATTTAGAAGCTGGTCTTTTAGACACTACCCTTACAAAAGATACTTTGGCAACAGATGAACAAATAAATAGTATGTATGTAGATAGTGAAGAATCTCAACTTACGCCTGAAGAAGTTAATATAATAAGTAATGTAAATGAAACTGCAGTAAGTACTCCAGATAGAGGATATCATTACATAACAGCCAAACAAATTGAATATGGAATTCCTGGTATTGATGCAGATTCTAGCTTAAGTAATGTAGGAAATGATTATATTATCAATTTTTATTATGGAGTAGTTATTTCAAGAGTTTCTGAAGAAAAGACGCTTGTTTCTGGAATAGTAAGATAATAAAAAATAATAATGAAGAGAAAAATTGTGAAAAACAGTTTTTCTCTTTTTATTCATTCGACTTTCTAAATGAAGCAGGTGAAAATTTTTAGTAAACCAATCTTTCACTAATTTTATATTATAGTCATACTATGTATAAAGGTGGTGAAGATATTGCAATATTATGTTTTGAAAATCTTTGTTTGGACTTTTGCAATATATGGTTTATTAAAGTTTATTGATGATATTTGGATAGATTTATGCTGTTACATAATTATAAAAATTAAATATATAAAAGAGCAAATAAAAAATTTGTTGATTAAAGAATAATTGAATTGTATAATCATTAGAAGAGGTGATTTTTTTGGAGCTTAAGGGGCAAATAGATAATATTATTTATTCTAATGAGTCTAATGGTTATGTGGTTTGTGAACTTGCTACAAGCGATGAATTAATTACAGTTGTTGGATATTTGCCTTTCATAAATGTTGGCGATGTATTGATTGTAAAAGGAGAAATGACTAGGCATAATATTTATGGTGAACAATTTAAGGTAAGCAGTTTTGAAAAAGTTATGCCAAGTAATATTTTAGAAATAGAAAAATATTTAGGAAGTGGAATAATTAAAGGTGTTGGACCAGCGACTGCAAAAAAAATAGTCTCTAAATTTGGAGAAGAAAGCATTTATGTATTAAAGTGTGAGCCATATAAACTTACAGAAATTAAAGGTATAAACGAAGAAAAAGCACAAATTATTTCTGATAAATTTAATGAATTATGGGAACTTTGGCAGATTGTTATTTTTCTACAAAAATATGATATTGGAACTGTAAATGCTAACAGAGTGTATAAAGAATTAGGAATAAATGCTTTAAATATAATTAAAGAAAATCCATATATTTTATTAGATATTTTATATGGTGTTGGATTTGAAAAAATAGATAGAATTGCATATGAATTAGGAGTTGAGTATGATTCTCCTTATAGAGTTTCTAGTGCAATACGACATGGTCTTAAACTTGCATTAAGAAATGGACATACATGTGTTGGAAAAGATGCTTTGCTTGAGTTTGTAGCTCAGACATTAAATGTACCTGATGAATTGGTTGAGCATGAAATGGTATCTTTAACGTATTCAAATCGTATATATATTGATGATGACTTTGTGTTTTTAAAGGAATATTATGAGGCAGAAGATATTGTTGCAAAAAAACTTGTTTCAATATCTTTAGATAAGATAAAGAAATGTGCTAATATAGAAGAAAAGATATCTAAACAAGAAGAAAAAATAGGTATAGAATTATCTGACGAACAGAAGAAAGCGATTAAACTGGTACTAAATAATAAAATAGCTATAGTTACTGGTGGACCAGGAACTGGAAAAACTACCATCATAAAGCTATTAGTTAATATTTTTAAATCTGAAAATAGAACAGTTGCACTTTGTGCTCCAACTGGACGAGCTGCTAAGAGAATTACTGAAACGACTGGAGAAAAAGCTAAGACTCTGCATAGATTTTTAGAGATTGGTAAGCTATCTGATGATGGTATAGATTTGGATATTATGGTATCTAAAATAAATCAAGATGTTGTGATAGTTGATGAAATGTCAATGGTTGATATCGGTGTAATGAGTTATTTAGTAAAAGCTTTAAAAGATACTACAAGATTAGTGCTAATTGGGGATGTTGACCAATTACCATCAGTTGGTGCTGGAGTAGTTTTAAAGGACTTAATTGAATCATCTATAATTCCAACTATGAAACTTAATGAAATATATAGGCAAGCAAAAGAAAGTAATATTGTTGTCAATGCCCATAAAATAAATAATGGAGAAAAAATAGAGCTTAGTCGAAATGAAGGAGATTTTATTTTTATACCAGAGAATAATTCGTTAGAGCAAATAAAAAATTTGATTACAATATATCTTCCCAAATTACGGAAAATATGATATAGTAAAAGAAGTTCAAATTTTGACTCCTACGAAAAAAGGTATTATGGGAACTAAAAATTTGAATAAGGAGTTACAAAATATTTTAAACCCTAAAAGCAATTTAAAAAACGAAAAAATTTTTGGAGATGTTGTTTTTAGAGAAGGCGACAAAGTAATGCAAGTAAAAAATAACTATGATATTTATTGGGAGAGCATAACAGGGGATGCATATGGTACTGGAGTTTTCAATGGAGATTTGGGAATTATAAAGAACATATATGATAATGAAATTGAAGTGATTTTTGATGATGAAAAAATTGTAAAGTATGAAAACAGTGTGCTAGAAGAACTAGAGCATGCATATGCAATCACGATACATAAAAGTCAAGGAAGTGAATTTCCTGTTGTGATTATGCCTATTGTAAATGGTCCTCCAATGCTTTATACAAGGAACTTATTATATACTGGAGTTACAAGAGCTAAAAAATTCTTGATAATTGTTGGAAAAGAAAATATATTGGAATATATGATAAGTAATAATAATACAAAATCTAGAAATACAGGATTAAAACAAAAGATGAATAAATATTTAGAAATATGGAGGGGAGTTAATGAATAAGAAGTTTTTAATTTTATTAACTTTAACTTTTTATATAATAATTTCATCTTCTACTTTTGCATTTTCTGATGTTGATGGACATTGGGCTGAAAAAGTAATAAATGATGCTAAACAAAGTAATATAGTTAATGGCTATACGGATGATATTTTTATGCCAGATCGGATATATGACTAGAGCTGAATTGGCTACAATTATAAGACGATTATTTGTAGCAGAAAGTGAAAGCAATAAATATATCCCTGATGTAAAAAGACAAGATTGGTTTTATTCAGATATTAGAAAAGCTATTTCTATGGGAATAATACAAGGTGACCCAGAAGGATATATTCATCCAAACAATTATGTTACTAGGGAAGAAGCCGTTTTAATGATGGCAAGAGCATTTAATATTAAGCCAAGTAGTGAGATAATAAATATATCTTATGCAGACTCAGATGAAATTTCTGAATGGGCAAAACCAGAATTTTTAACATTTATACGTAAACATTTTATTGCTGGATATACTGCTGATAATACTATAAGACCTAAAGAAAATATCACTAGAGCGGAAATATTAACTATTATTGATAGAGTCGCAAATTATAATGTTGGGTCTAGTTTATATTCTACAATATTAAATGGAAATGTTTTAATTAGAGATACAAATGCTAATTTAGTAAATGTTGAAATTTATGGAGATTTAATCATAGGTGAATCTGCAGCGAGAGTAATAAAATTAAATAATGTAAGTATACATGGAAATTTAGTTTTATATGCTGCTATAGATGAAAATGAAAATTTATATGCAGTAGATGGAGAAGTATGTAAACTATATGAAAATAGGGTAAATGCCGAGTACTATTATTCAGATAATGACTACGGAATAAACTTTTCTATACCAGATGGTGCGAGTGTACAAAATATAAAAATAGATGATAAAATAGATTATTCTTTTAAAGATTTAATAGTAATAGATATATTCTCAGATGATGAATATTATTGGAAATCTCTTGAAAGTTTTTCTGAAGAAGAAATAGATAAACAAAACTATGATTCTATATTTAGAAAAGTTGAAGATGGAAAAATTGGAATATATCCATATATTCTTTATAGCGATAATGTTACATCGAAGCTTTTGTTTATAAAGAGGGATAATGTAATTTATAAACTATTATTTTTAAATGTTGTAAGTGAAAATATTGTAGATAGTGTTATTGCAAATATGGAATTTACACCTGGTGAACAAATAAAAGATCATAGTAATATGATTTATGAAAATTCTAAATTATGTTTGAAATTTTCGTACAGACAAGGATATGTTGGGGTAGATGATTCATATAATACTGGTAATATATTCAGTGGAGATTGCTTCTTTAAGCTATTTATTCAAGTAAATAAAATTACTGATATAGGAGATTATAATATAGGAGAAGTTAAATTATTATTAAAATCATTAGTTTCAAAGGATGGCAAAATTATAAGTGAACAAGAGAAAAAAGTTGCAGGACATGATGCTATACAATTTGAAATTGATGCTGAAAATGATAAAATAATATCATTATATGTAATAATTGGTAATAACTTATATAACTTTATATTTACGGGGGATAAAGATAAGGTTAATATATTAGGTAAAGATATTTTTCAAGAGATAGTTAATAGCATGGAATTTTAGGGCCAATTACAAAGGAGGCCCTTTTTATGTTTATAGAAAATTTGATTTTTCCAAGAGTCTGTTTTATCTGCGGAAAAAAGATTTTTGAAAAACAAACTTATACTTGTGAAAATTGTAGTAATATATTAAAATATATGTGGGATGAAAAAATATGCCAATATAAAAACGCATATTTTGATAAATTAGTAAGTGTTTTTCAGTATGAAGGAATGATTAGAAATAAAATATTATCATTTAAGTTTAATAATAAAACTTATTTAGGAAAAGCATTTGCTTATTACATTTCATTTTTACTTAAAAATGAAAATATATTTTTTGATTTGATAATACCTGTACCTATTCACTATAAAAGATTTTTTGAAAGAGGGTATAATCAAAGTATAATACTTGCCCAAAATATTAGTAAGAGTTTTAATATTAAATGTGAGACAAAAATATTATTAAAAATATTTAATTCAAAAGCACAAAGTTTACTTAAATTAAAAGACAGAAGAAATAATGTTTTAAATACATACAAAGTAAAAAATAAATCAAAGGTATTGGGCAAAACAATTTTACTAGTTGATGATATTTTTACGACTGGAGCAACCACTAACGAATGTTCAAAAGTTTTAAAACAAAATGGGGCTAAAAGTGTTGTAGTTGCGACAATTAGTTACGTAAGGAGGAGTTTTGATGGATGAATTAGTAGAGAGCATATTAGATTATATAAGAAAACCATATACAGATCATGCTATCATGATAAATGGTGAATGGGGTAGTGGAAAAACTTATTTTTGGAATAATAAGATAAAAAACAAAATTGAGTCGATTGAAATAAATGGAAAAAGATATAAGACTATATATATGTCTCTTTATGGTATTTCTAATCTTGATGATATTAGCAAAAAGATTTTTATAGAAATGAATCCAGCATTAAATAAATCTGTAAAGAAAATATTAGATTCAAAACATATGTCATATATTCCTGAATATGTTAAAACGGGTATTGATATGGCTAATTCATTTGGATTTATGCAAACAAATGATAAAGTAGATTTTGAAAAATTCTTTGAATTGGATGATAAAATTTTGTGCTTTGACGACTTGGAAAGAGCAAATGTTGACGTTATTGATGTTCTTGGATATATAAATAATTTTGTTGAGCATGATCATATTAAAACTATAATAATTTGTAATGAAAAAGAATTATCAAAAAAATTAAAAAGTACAAATGTTGAAATGAAAACATTTATTGCAACATACATATTAAACCATGAAGGAAAAATCAAACCAGAGGAAAATAAAGATGAAGAGAATAGTTCAGAATTAGATGATAAACCAATGGTAGAATTGATTGAAGATAAGATAGAACATATTTTTGATAAAGCTAATGATTATGAAAGAATAAAAGAAAAACTTATAGGTGAAACTTTTGAATATATACCCGAATTTACATATATAATAAATGGCGTTTTGATGAGGTATGAATCTAATGCACAACTAATACAATTTTTAAGAAAAAATTCTGGACTTATTACTCAAACTTTTAATAGAAGTGGAACTAGAAATCTTAGAATTTTAAAACATGCTTTAAATGATTTCCAAAAAATATTTGAAACAACAAAAAAGAATTATCCAGACATAAGCGATGAAATATTAAAATCTTTATTGATTTTTACAATTGCTATTTCTTTTGAAATAAAAGCAGGTAAAGTAACGAAAGATAAATTGAAAGATATAAATTCTTTGGAAGAATATAAAACGATATTAGTAACTTCTAAAATGCTTAAGGATAATAGACAATTTTATATAAAGGAATTTGATAACAATTATTATTTTGCATTTAAAACTGATTATAGATTCTTTAAATTTGTTGAACAATATGTTAGAACAAGAATATTTGATATGAAAGTTTTTAGAGATGATATGGAAAATATTGCTGACCATGAATCTAGAGGCAAAATACCAAGTTATAAGAGACTTCTTACAGAAGAATATTGGAAAATATCTGATAATGATTTTAACAAAGTAATTAGTGAAACAATGGAAGATATTAAAGAAGGTAAGTTACAACTAATTGAATATTTTAAACTTTATATTATATTTAATTTCTTTGTTCAAAAAGGACTTCTTGAGATTGATAGTGGATATTTGAAATTGACTTTTATTAGTGGAATGAATTTAGCAGCAGCACATTCAACCTATTGCGAAAATGTTGATGCTTATATAAATGGAATTGAATTAGATGAGTCTGATGATAATATAAATGAAGTATATTCTCACTTTAGAAACTTAAATCTACAAACAAGAGAAAAAGAATATATTGATGTTGCTAAGGAACTATTTGAAATGATACCAGATAGAGTTGATAGAATTACAGAACCATTTACAGAAAAATATCTTGAAATACCTATATTTAAGTATTATAACATGAATACACTATTTGAAAGAATTTTACAATTAGAAAATGAAGATATAGTGCTTGTAAAAGATGTTATAATGTCAAGACTTATGAATCAAAAAAATTTAACAGTTGAAGATAGAAATATAAGACTATTAAAACAAATAATAGAAGAATATATTAGAGGCAAAGTTCCTACAATAAAAGTAATCTTATTACAAGATTTTGTAAAAATGTTAGACTTAGTTCTTGCCAAAGCAAATGAAAAACCTAAAAGAGGAAGAAAAAGAAAAGTTGTAGTTGAAGAAAGCGATGAAGCTAGCTAAATTATAAAAACTCATGCAACTTGAAAAATCTTATGTAAAAGATTAATTTCAATTGCATGAGTTTTTTTATAAAAAATATTTTTCTATTCTTCCATTTGTTTACCCAAAAATCCTGCCGCAGATTGAACAACTTTCATTTCTACTTCATTCATTTTCATATTTGGTTGAACAGAAAGTAACATTACTGTTCCAATAGTATCTCCTTCTGCAATTATTGGATATATCACTTGAGATGTATATTTATTTTCTTCTGTATCTGTTAAAAGAATAGGTACATGTTTTTCGTCTTTATTCATTGAAGTCCATATCAACTTGTCTTCCATTATTTTTTCTATCTCTGGGCTTATGCTTTTTTCAAGATATTCTTTTTTAGGGGCTCCTGAAACTGCTATAATTGTATCTTTATCACTTATGCAAGCAATATGTCCAGTAGTTTTTGCAAGAGTTTCTGCATATTGTGTTGCAAACTCACTTAATTCACCTATAGGAGAATATTTCTTTAAAATTATTTCGCCCTCTTTATCTGTAAAAATCTCTAGCGGATCACCTTCACGGATTCGAAGTGTTTTTCTAATTTCTTTTGGAATAACAATCCTTCCTAAATCATCTATTCTACGAACTACACCAGTTGCTTTCAATTTCTTCCCTCCTTTTTTATTATCGCTTATTGTTATTTTTGCAATAAAAGAAAAAAATATACATTTTTTGCAGAAAAAATGTAAAAACTTAAATAATTTTGATTATAAACAAAAAAGCTTATCATCAAATTTTCACAGTTTTTTTCTTGAGTTTCTGTCATATTAGCAATATAATTTAATATATAAATAAAAAGGCAAATTTTAAGGAGGAACAATGGAAGAAAAGACAAATAAAAAACAATCTCAATCTTTTATGATGGGAGTTATGACATTACTGATTGCACAGATATTAGTAAAGGTATTGGGTTTAGTATATAGACTAGTTATCACTAACATTGATGGATTTGGAGATACAGGAAATGGACTTTATGGAGCAGGATATCAAATATATACCTTACTACTAGCTATTTCATCTATTGGAGTTCCAAATGCAATTTCAAAATTAGTATCTGAAAGACTTGCGGTTGGAAAAAATAGAGAAGCACATGAAATATTTAAATCTGCTTTGATACTATTTGCTATAATAGGAATAATAGCAAGTTCATTTTTGTTTTTTGCATCTGGTAATATAGCAAATTTAATGGGAAATCCAGAAGTGCAGGGTGTTATGATGGCATTGGCACCTGCAATATTTTTTGTATCAATAGCTGCTGTTGTTCGTGGATATTTTAATGGTATGTATAATATGAAAGCAACATCAAACTCTCAAGTTTTAGAGCAACTTTTTAAAAGTGTTCTTACAATAGTTTTTGTTCAAGTTGTTGCAGAAATATCAATAGCTAATTCATCATGGCTTGCAAATATTTTACATGTCAATGCAGAAAATAGAACAATGGCGATGGCTATAGCTGGTAATGCAGCATCAACTGTCGCAACAATGTTAGGATGTTTGTATTTATTATTATTCTATCAAAGAAGAAAAAAACAAATTTGGAAAGATATTAACAATTCAAAGCAAGAATATAAGAAAGAAGAAAGAACAAAAATAATGAAAAGAATTCTTGCTATTTCTGTTCCAATATCTTTAGCATCAATTGTATCTGCAATAAATAGAAATATAGATACTTTTACGGTTGTTAATCGGATTAAAAAAAGCACTTGTAATAACTAATATGGGTATACAAGCAATTACAGATGAAGCAACAAGACTATATGGAATCTTATCAGGAAAAATAGATATGCTAATTGGATTACCTGCGGCACTTAATATAGCTTTTGCAACTGCTCTTGTTCCAGCTGTATCAGGAGCATTAGCAAAAGGTGATAAAAAAACAGCAAAAAGAAGAATAAGTTTTTCTATAAGAACAACATTACTTATTGCTTTACCTTGTGCTGTGGGTATGTGTGTACTTGCAGAACCAATTCTAAATTTATTATTTCCTAATGCATATGCACCAGAAGCGGCACTACTTCTGCAAATAAGTTCTTTTACAATTATTTTTACTTTAATGAATCAGACATTAGGAGGTGCTTTGCAAGGCTTAGGAAAAGTTGCAATACCTGCTATAAGCTTAGCGATAGGTGCTTGTGTTAAATTGATTTTAAATTTAACTTTAATTCCAGATACAACTATAGGATATTTTGGAGGAATATATGGAGCTGCAATAAGTTCAGTTGTTGCTTCAGGAACTGCAATGATAATAAATTTAATAGTTTTGCATAAGAAAATGAATTTAGATATGAATATGACACAATCGATAACTAAACCAGTAATAGCAACAGGAATTATGGGAGCAATAGCATTTTATTCATATACATTTATAAATTCACTATTATCAAGACCTTCATTAAGCACTATTATAGCTATTGCAATAGCTGTAGTATCATACTTATTGCTTATTCTAATATTTAATATATTAGATAAAGAAGATTATCATATGCTTCCTTATGGAGATAAAATTTATAAATTTTTAACTAAAATTAAATTAGTAAAATCCTAGAAATAAAGGCTTTGTGGTAGACATAATCGTTAAAACTACTGATATATAAGCATTTTTTTGAAAAAAATATTAAAAAGTATTGAAAATTAGCAGGAAAAAATAAATTTTTGGCGAAATTTAAAAGTAGAGGATGTAGTAATATAGAACTATATCATAAAACAAAATTTATATTAGGGAGGAATTTAAAATGAACAAAACTGATTTAATCGCAAAAATAGCTGAAGATGCTGAATTAACAAAAAAATCTGCTGAAGCTGCTTTAAACGCTTTCATTGGAGCTGTTGAAGGAGCACTTAAAAAAGGAGAAAAAGTTCAACTAGTTGGATTTGGTTCTTTTGAAGTTAGAAAGAGAGCTGCTAGAAAAGGTAGAAATCCTCAAACTAAAGAAGAAATCAAAATACCTGCATCAAAAGCTCCAGTATTCAAAGCTGGTAAAGCTTTAAAAGATTTAGTTAATAAAAGATAAATCTTAATTATAAAAAGGTGGCAACTAGAGGTGTTGCCACTTTTTTTGTTTCATATTAAAATATATGTAAATTTTAAAATTTCTCTTAAAATTAAATTACAAGAAAGATGAGGTAAATTATGCGTTTAGACAAATTTTTAAAAGTAAGTAGAGTTATTAAAAGAAGAACTGTTGCTAATGAAGCTTGTGACGCGGGTAGAGTGGTTATAAATGGAAAAGTTGCTAAGGCAAGTACAGAAGTTAAATTAGATGATATTATAGAAATAAAATATGGAGAAAAAATAATAAAATTTAAAGTAAAAAGCATTGAAAATGTTATATCTAAAGAGGGTGCAAGTGGCATGATTGAAATGCTTTCATAAGGTGCATATACCTTGACAAAGTCATGCTAAAAGTATAAAATTGCATGTAATAGGAGGCGCCTATGCGTAAAATAAAATTTAATGATGTTTTTGTACCTAAATATAGAACTTATTTAATAATAATTTTTCTATTATTATTAACTGCTTGTGCTGCTTTTCCAAAGCCGTTAATGTTTTTAATTTCTATAGTGTTATATGCTTTCGTTTTAATTTTTACATATAGAAAAAATGTAGCTATGCGTGAGCGTGTAATAAATAATATGGATAGTTTTATTTTTAAATTAAAAACAGACGAATCTATATTAAATTTTCCTTTGCCATCTGTTATTTTAACTGACCAAGGAGAAATACTATGGAATAACGATTCATTCGAACTTTTGTTTAAGGGGTTAAATAAGCAAAAGTTTATGGAGAATATAATAAAAGAATTAAATGAAGAATATGATGATAAATTTGCAGAAATAGATAAAGAAATAAATATTCATGATAGGCATTATAGAATACTTGGTAATTTAGTTAATATAAAAAAACGTACGGGCAAAGAAACAGCTATGATGCTATACTTTATAGATAGAACGGAGTATTATAGATTATTTAAATCGTTTGAAGATGCAAAAGACTGCGTTGGTATAATTATGATAGATAATTATGAAGAACTTTTACAGGGAATGAGCGATGCTGATATGCCACAATTGGTTGCCAATATCGAGAGACAACTTAGAGAATGGTTCGCTTTTACTGGTGGTATATTTACAAAAATTGATAGAAGTAGATTCTTAATAGTATTTGACAAAAAATTTATAAAAGCATTTACAGATTCTAAATTTGAAATTTTAGATGTTATTAAAGAAGTTAGTACAGGGAATAAAATTCCTGTTACGATAAGTATTGGTATAGTTACTGATGATGAAACTAAAAATGAAAAGTTTCAAGGTGCTATTTCTGCTATTGATGTTGCATTAAGTAGAGGTGGAGACCAAGTTGTAATTAAAAAAGATGGTAAATATAATTTCTTTGGTGGAAACACAAAAGAAGTTGAAAAAAGAACAAAAGTTAAATCAAGAGTAATAGCTCAAGGATTACAAGAACTTATATTAGGTTCTAGTAATGTAGTTGTGATGGGACATAAAAATATGGATGCAGACAGCTTGGGTGCTGCAATGGGTGCATATGTTTTAGCAACTTCATATGGAAAGAGTGCGCATGTTGTTTATAACAATAAAGGTGTTGGAATAGATGAATTATGCAAAAAAGTTGTTACAAGTGATAAATTGTCTGATGTTATAATGACAGAAGAAGCTTTACTACCAACTATTGATAAAGATACATTATTGATTGTTGTTGATACTCATAAGAAAGATTTAGTAGAATCTAGTGCAATATTAGAAAAAGTTTCAAAAATAGTTGTTATAGATCACCATAGAAGAGGCAGTGATGCTATTGAAAATGCAATATTAACATTCCAAGAAGTATATGCATCTTCTGCAAGTGAATTAGTAACAGAGATTTTACAATACTCAGAGATAAAAACAGAAATACCTACTTTGGTTGCAGAATGCCTATATGCTGGAATATTAACAGACACTAAAAACTTTACACAAAAAACTGGTGTTAGAACTTTTGAAGCTGCAGCATATCTAAAAAAATTGGGTGTTGATGTTGCGATGATAAATAAACTTTTCCAAAATGATGTTGATACATATGTTGCTATTGCAGATGTAATTAGAAATTGTGAAATTTTGTTTGGTAATATAGCTATTGCAATATGTCCTAAGGGGTTAGAAAATCCAGTAGCGATTACAGGAAGCTCTGCGGATGAACTTTTAAATTTAAATTCAATAGAGACATCTTTTGTACTTTGTGAAGTAGATGGAAAGGTTCATATTAGTGGTAGATCAAGTGGAAAAATAAATGTTCAAGTTATTCTTGAAAAACTTGGTGGCGGTGGTCATGCTTTAATTGCAGCTGCACAAGTTGAAGGAATGGCTATTGAAGAAGTTAAAAAGATGTTAATAGAATCAATTAAAGAAACATTAAGTAATAAAGAGTAAGGAGTGAATAATATGAAAGTCATATTAACAGCAGATATTAAATCAGTAGGCAAAAAAGGTCAAGTTATTGATGCCTCTGATGGTTATGCTAGAAACTATTTATTACCAAAGAAATTAGCAGTTATTGCTGATAATGCAAATTTGAATGCACTTAAGACGAAACAAGATGC
>CANQBB010000039.1 GCA_947588905.1 uncultured Clostridia bacterium | reverse complement strand
GCCGTGTCTATATGTGCCATATTCTGACAACAATTATATTATAACATGATTTACATAAAAAGTAAACTGTTTTTTAAAATTTATTCAAAATTGATTTAATTATCCCTTTTCCACCTTCTGAATTTATAGCAATATCTGTATCTAAAGCCAACGCAACTTCATCAAGTGTTACATCATCAAGAAAAATGTCTTCATCATCTTTTAGCATATCACTTGTTAAAATTAAACATTCTCCCAAATCTTTGCCTTTCAATTGCTTTATTAAATCTCCTCCTGTAATAAGTCCCGTAACAGTTATTTCTGGTCCAAAAAAAGTATTTTCTATTGGATAAACTAATATTTTAAGTCCCTCAAATTTTTCTTCTAATTCATCCATTTTAGAACGAATAAACTTATATGCAATCTTTCCAGTAGCTATAGACACAGTTTTATTTATAGTTTTAGGTTTAAAATGCCTCAAATAGCTTTCAAATTCTTTATCAAAATAAGCTATCATACCTATTCCATCTTCTAACTGGTAAAATTCATCATATTCTTTAAATTGTGGCACATCAACTTCTGCTTTTATATAAAATTCATCAGCTAAATAAACAAGATTTACACCAAATTCTTTTTTAAACTTTTTCTGCCAAGTATTTACTTGCTCAATTACTTTTTTTGCTCCCAACTTATCAAAAGTTTTTAAAGGATATAAATTTTCTCTATACTTTGTAAGTCCAACAGGCACAATGGCTATACATTGCAAATTAGGCACATATTTAGATAAATCTTCTATTGTTTTGTCTAAGATTTTTCCATCATTTATATTCGGACAAAGAACAATCTGAGCATTAACTTGAATACCATTTTTAGTTAGATAATCAATATACTCCATAATTTTGCCACCATTTTTGTTGTTTAGCATCATACATCTAACATTTTCATCTGTTGCATGAACAGATATATTTATAGGGCTCAAATGATATTTAATTATTCTATCTAAATCTTTATAGCCAGAATTAGTTAATGTAACATAGTTTCCTGTAATAAAAGATAATCTAAAATCATCATCTTTAAATACTAACGTATCTCTTACTTTTTGAGGTAATTGATCCATAAAGCAAAAAATACATTTATTAGCACAGCTTCTAGGCTTTTCAATTAGTTGTTCAGGAAAAATTATGCCCAAGTCTTCATTTATATCTTTTTCAATTTCAAGTTCCCATTCTTCGCCATTTGCTTTTTCAATAACTACCACTATATTTTCATCAAATATTTGAAATTTATAGTCAAGAATATCTTTTATTTCTTCATTATTTATAGACACCAAATAATCTCCAGGTTCAATATTTAATTCTTCAGCAATACTTTCAGGTACTATATCTTTTATTTTATGTTTCATCTTTTTACCTCACTTTATAAAAACATATTAAAAACTCAAATTGTAAATATCTATTGATAAAACAAAAAGATGTCCAGCTTAGGACATCTTTATAAATTTTAAGCCTCTTTTTTAGCTATAACTTCTTTTCCATCATAGTAACCACAATTTTTGCAAACTCTGTGTGGTTGCACTGGTTCATGACAATGAGAACATTCTCCAAAATTAGGTTTTTCTAATTTCCAAGTTGATCTTCTTAATCCAGTTCTAGCTTTAGACCATCTTCTTTTTGGTTGTGCCATTTTAAATTCCCTCCTTAAGATTATATGTATTTATTATTATTAACTTAAAAAGTTGTAGTTTTCTTCGTCAACTTGAAAGATTATATAATAATTTTAGTTTTTTGTCAATAAATAACCCTCAATTTGTTTATTTTAAAGGATAGAATTTAATTGTTGCTTCAGGTATCGCACCTTCATATTTTGGATTTTCAATTTTTAGGTCAAAAGTAGCAAGTGTCTTATATGCGCTTTTATTATTAGGCATAAAAAACAAGTTCTGATCCTTCAAATCATATGTATTTTCAGGTAAATATTTAGTTTTTTTAGTTCCAAATGTAATGCCAAACCTCTTTAAAAAGCTCATATTAACCCCTCTTTTCTTTTGTTATTAACAACTATATTCTATATGTTTACAGTAAAAGTTGCAAGTAAAAATTACAAAAATTTAAATTTTTTATATTATAAATATTTAATAATGGACAACCATTAGTGGCTGTCCATTATTATTAACATATTAGTGTGTTCCAGCAGATTCATAATCATTACTGCTTCTTAAGTCTGCATCATAAATAACTATTGTTCCTCCTGGTACATTTGCTGGTTTTCCATTTGGAAGTATTGCTTGTTTTATAATTGGTTTTGTCCAATCTTCTTTTGGATTTGGACTTGTTACTTCTCCATTTTCATTTAATGCCTCTGGTCCTATATATTGTAAGTAATCCCAAGAATCAAATTTACTCTTTATTACCATTCTTACTAATATATATCCGTCTTTCTTCTTTACACTATCCATATTTGCTGATGTTACAGTTGTTCCTGGATCTACTGCTACAGTTGAAGAAGGTAATCTATATCCTGCAAACCAATGACCTACACTTCCTATTACTATGTTTTCTCCTCCACCAGTCTCATTTGCATAAGATGTGCTTGCTGCATTTCCTACTATTGATGCTTTTGTTGAATTTGAGCCATATAATTTTCCTACATATTCTGCAAAATTGTTATAACACAATCTTAAATCATGTGGCAAATACATATGTGCAAATGTTCCAACACTTACATCTTTAGTATAATCTATTTTTGTTGTATATATTTTATTAGAATCTATCATTTCTTGAGCAGGCACTTTCATATATGGAAGTGTATACCTTACTAGAAGTGGTATTCTTGCATCATTTGGATCTATTTTTACTGCACGTTCTGTTGTTGTATTGTAATATAAATCTACTTTCGTTGCATCTCCTCCAGATTTACTTACGAAGTAAAACTCTGGATATGCACTAACATCCATATTATTGCTCTTTCTTCCTTTTGTCTTAAAGTCAAATACAAATGTGTAACCTAGTTTTGGTGCATATTTATACATTTTATTTGTATTTTGACCATCTTGTCCAAATGGGAAGTTTTCTGCTGTAACATATCCATTTACTATTTGATTAAGCCATCCTGGATCATTTGAAGATGACACTCTTAAATCATAAATCTTTCCTATTACTTCTACTGGTATTTTTTTCGTTGCAATATATTGAGAAATTTCTCTATTTATTCCTTCTCCAGCACTTGCATCCTTACCTGGTGCATTCTCTGCAATTACTCTTGTTTCTATTGGCTTATTATCTGGTTCGTTATAGTACTTTTCTTCTACCCATACTGGAATTGTAAAGGTATATGATCCGCCGTGTGAGTGATATTGGTAGATCTGTTATATCACTTAGCCATGTGTTCTTTGGCACAAAGAATTTTTCATTATTACCTACATGCAAATATGCATCAAATGGTAATTTTACATCTTCTGTTGCACCCCAGTTTGTAGCTTTTTTAGGTACCGCCTGATTTGAGTTGTAATCTCTCTTACCATAACCTTTATAGTCATTATGTGTTCCATTGTTTGGAATTGTAATTGTAAAACTTCCATCCAAAATTAAATATTTTCTACTAGCGTCTACATTTATTTTTTGATTTACAAAATTACTAACATATGAAATATTTGCATTATTTACGACTGGTGTATGTACTATTACATTGTTGCATCCAACTGACTGTGGTCCATTACTATATGTTACACTCGCTGAACCATTATATGTTCCATTTGGATATGTTTCTGGAATCATGTTTGTAGTAGAATTTGATGCCATATCAACATTAGGAGAACCTGATAAATTTGTAGTAGTTACACTTAAACCTTCATAATAATAATTTACACTTCCCGTTACACCAATAGAACCATCTACTATGTCTCTAATCTCATCTTTTGCTATCTCACCATCATAATTATTTACAGCTTTCTTTGCATCATCAGGATAAGAACCTTTATTGCCTAAGTCGATTGTATAGGTATCACTAACTCCTGGTTTAACAGCCCACCAACCAAGAGTTTGAGGTCCTGGAGTTCCTGTCCCAGTAAGACTTAAAGGTCCACTTGTTAATGTATTCGATCCTTGTGTTGCACTTACTGTTCCTGTTTGTACTGGAAATATTGATGATTTTGGTACGTCATAATAAATACGTGGGGCTGGCTCATAAGTAAAAGCAGAATCTATAATCCTAGTTTCTGTTCCTTTTTTAGTTGTAGTGGAAGTATTATATACATAATTGCCATTTTTATCTTTTATATAATTACCATTTTTATCTGTCTTTATACTTCCTCGGTGAGTTTCTGTCCTTTTCCAAGATGCTTTTACTACAATTTTAATATTCCTAACACCTGCCTGTAAAGTGATTTTTCTAACACCTATATCATACAATGCTTGTTTAGCTGAAATGTTATATGTGACATTTTCACTAGTAGGTATGGCTGTTGTTACGTCATATATTGGATTAGATATACTTGCAGAAGCCTTAGGATCCATATCGCTATAAGGTATTGGATCACTAACATTTGAATAAACAAAACAATGCCCATCATCCTCGTTTACAGTATTAGGATTATTTGGATCAAAGTTTTCTAATTGTTTCATAATTTCTTGAAACTCTGGAGCATCAGGATCAATTCCAGTCCCTAGCTGAAGATATTCCCAGTTATATTTATTCGTTGTATACATCGGTTTACCAGTCTCTGGATCTATAATTCCAATTTCTGCATAGATAGCATTTTCATCCATACCTTCTGGAAGAACCATATAACGTTTACCATCATCCGTAAAAATATATTTTACTTCAATTGGCTCGCCATAAGGAATAGCAAAATATTCACAATTATAATTTCCATCATGAGCTTCCATTTGAGAACTTACATATTCTTGTGCTGCTTCTCTACTACCCATAATATTAGTCCAATAATCTACTGCCTCTTGTGAAGAAACTCTTTTTACTTTTTGATAAAAAGCTGTTAATTCACTTACTGGTTTTTCACTTCCATTAATATAAGGTTTTCCAGTCCATCCTTCTCTTACTTGTCCACAATCAACAGTCATGCCCGGTTTAAAACCACTTGTTACTCCATCCGTTCTTGAATCAGTACTAAATAATTCGCTAGACGTTACACCTCCCTCACTTCCTCTAAAGGTATTATCATGAGTCCAACCAAATCCATGTAATGCCTCATAATTTACCTCGGGATTTGTATTTTCTGTACTTGAATCTTCATTTGGATCAGCAAGTATATAATTTTCAAAAGAAAAAACAAAAATTAAGATTAAACAACATATTCCAAAAACTTTCATAATTTTTTTTAGATTACTCATATCTCTATTCCACCTCATTTTCTATAGTATTATATGTATTCATAAGTTTCATAAGCCTATTTACAACTGTAGCTATTTCAGCTCTTGTCATTGTATTATTAGGTCCAAACGAACCATCTGGATAACCGCCAATCAACCCTCTGTATGAAATATTTTTTATTGCTCTTTGGCTTATTTCGTCTAAGTTAGAAATATCTGTATATTCTGTAATTTTTTCAGCACTACCATTAAAACCATTTTGTACACATATTTTTGATAGTACATTTGCCATTTCTAATCGTGTCATATCGTCATCTAAATTTTTAATACCTGTTCCATCCATTAAGTATTTTCTTTCCATAGCCGTTATAACATAAGGTGTTGCCCAATGACCTGTATATCCTTCTCCCATTTTAAACTTTTCATTACCTCCTGCTACTGTCACCATAACAATCTTAAAAAATTCTCCTCTTGTGATTGTTTTATCTGGTTGATATGTTCCATCTGGATAGCCATTAACTGAGCCGTTCTCTACTAGAGCAATAATATCATCATGTGCCCAATGATTATCTGGAAGGTCACTAAACTCAATAGCAAATGAAGGTATAGCCATAGAGATAGTTAGTACCAAAACTAATAAACTAACTAAAGTTTTTTTCATAATAAATCCTCCTCGTATAATTTTTTGTTAAGATTTTATACCAATCTTATATCTTTCTCTTACAAATATTACTAATAAATATATTTTATATGATTGTTAAAAGTTTTACAAACAAAAATAGAGTTATTTCACAAATGTCACAAAATTGTAATATTTTTGAAATAACTCTGTAAAATTCGCATTTAAAAATTAAGATTTTTTATTACCTACTAAAATTAGCCTTCTAAATTATTCACTAATTCTTTAAATTTTTCTCCTCTTTCCATAAAGTTTTTAAACATATCAAAACTAGCACTTGCTGGTGAGAAAAATACAACATCTCCTTTTTTAGCATATTTATATGCAGAGTTAACTGCATCTTCTAAGGAATTACATTCAATAAGTGGTAATTCTATATCTTCATTTCTTCTTTCAATTTCTTCTAATGTGGCAGTTTTAATTTTTTCTTTAGTTTGCCCCATCAAAATAAGCATTTTAGCATTGTCTACAATATATTTTCCTAATTCAGAATAGTCTAAATGTTTATCATATCCACCAGCTATCAATATAACTTTATTTTTAAAACTTAATAACCCTGCAATTGTTCTAGTTGGACTACTGCCAATAGAATCGTTATACCATTTCACTCCATTTAGTTCTCTAACAAATTCGTTTCTATGTTCTACTCCTTTAAAGGTTTTTAGCACTTGAATGATTGATTGTGGCTTTACTAAATCATATACTGCTGCAATAGCAGTACAAGCATTTTCAATATTATGATGTCCTAATAATAAAATATCATCTACATCAATTATCTGCTTTCTAACTTTTCCTTCTGAAACTTTTATCATATTATTATCAATTATAACACCATCATCTAATTTTACCTTTGTGCTAAATAGCCTAACTTTTCCGTTTCCTCTACTAGCCATATCTCTAGTAATATCATTATCATAATTCAATATTAAAATATCATCTTTTCCCTGATATTTAAAAATATTTTCTTTTGAATCTATATATTCTTGATAACTTTTATGTATATCCAAATGATTAGGAGAAATGTTTGTAATTACAGATATATGCGGACTTTTTTTCATGTCCATTAGCTGAAAGCTACTTAATTCCAGCACTATATAATCATCTGGTTTCATTTCATCTATTTTAGAAAATAGAGGTGTACCAATATTTCCACCTAAAAAGCAGTTATAACCCTCTTGTTTTAAAAACATATATATTAAAGTGGTTGTCGTTGTTTTTCCATCACTTCCAGTAACTCCAATTATTTTTCCAGGACACAAATCAACAAGCATTTCAATTTCAGAAGTAAGAATTGCTCCTCTATTTAATTCTCTTTCAAGTGCAGGATGATCCGGTCTCATACTTGGAGATCTAAAAATAATATCATAACCATTTAGATTATCTAAATAATTCTCTCCAAGAGAAAACTTTACTCCTTGCAAAGCATATTCCTCACATAATGATGAATCTAATTCTTCTTCTGTTTTCTTATCAAATACTGTTATATTGGCATCTAAATCCATTAAATAACGAATAAGTGGTGTATTGCTAACTCCCATACCAATTATAGCAACATATTTACCTTTTATATATTCTTTAAACTCTTGAAGGTCATTATTCATAAAACTAACACCTCTTTAATCACCCAAACAAATTCCAACTCTTCTAGCTGTTTCTACCATATCACCATGTAAATCAACAGTTTTTATATTAGAAGAACTTGCACCAACTGCTGTATTTTTGCCAGCTACTTCTTCTAATGGTACATAAGTAATTTTACCATTTAGTAAAGTAACCATATTATTAAATTTTTCTTCACAAGCCATTTGCATTGCCATTGAGCCAAATTCTGTTGAAAGTATCCTATCGTAAGGAACTGTATCTCCTCCTCTTTGAATATAACCAAGTGATGTACTTCTAGCTTCTTGTCCTATTAGTTTTTCAATTTCTTTAGCAACAAAATCTCCAGCACCACCAAGCCTTATAGCATCAGGGCTATCAGCAACTATACTTTTAACTGCGACATCTCCCCCTATTGGTTTTGCCCCTTCGGCAACAACTATAATGCTATAATTTTTCCCTCTTTCTTTTCTTTGTTTAATTTTCTCTACTATAGAATTAAAATTATATGGTATCTCTGGAATTAGAATAGTATCAGCTCCACCAGCAATTCCAGCGCCTAAAGCTATCCATCCAGCATATCTTCCCATTACTTCAAGTACAAGAATTCTACCATGAGATTCAGCAGTTGTCTTTATTCTATCAATTGCTTCAGTAGCAATATTTACTGCTGTGTAAAATCCGAAAGTTACATCTGTATAAGGCACATCATTATCTATTGTTTTAGGAACACCAATAACGTTTAACCCTCTTCTAGTAAAATCTCTCGCAGATTTTAAAGAACCATCTCCTCCAATAATAATCAAGCAATCATAATTATCTCTTTTTAATCTTTCAACCACTTCAAATGATTTGTCTTCAAAAACGACATCGCCATTTTCAGCTTTAACGGGCATTGCAAAAATATTTGTTTTATTATTAGAACCTAAAATTGTTCCGCCTTTTGCAATAATATCAGAAGTTATAGTAGAATCTAATTTTATAAAATTATTATTATATAATCCTTTGTATCCTTCAAGAAACCCATAAGTTTCCACGTCTTTATACTCAGCTGTTTTTACAATACCTCTAATAACTGCATTCAATCCAGGGCAATCTCCGCCTGCTGTGAGTATTCCAACTTTTTTAACCATAGTATTTAACATCCTTTCTATCTTTTGTTTTAATAAGAACCATTTATCCAACTAGGAACTCCATTGCCATCTACATAGTTTGAACTGTCTTCTTTCTTTGTTGGCTTATTATTTGTTTCATTAGTTGTTATATCATCATCTAAAATATCATTATTATCTTCATCGTCTTCATCATCATAATTGTTTGAATCATTATTCGTTATTGGATAGTCATCCACCCAATCTCCATTTTCATCTTGCTCTGCTGCATGAACTGTACAATAAGTAGGAGGTATAATATAAGCATAATCATCAGGTAATGGATTTGGTGGTGTATCATATTTTTTATTTAAAAATACTCTTGTAACTGGTTTAACAGTTTTAGCACATGTAGGATTCATAAGTTTGTAACTATCTGGGCAAACTTCAACAGCTACATGCATTGTACATTCTTCTGTTGGCACAGTATCAGTTGTAAACAATTCTGTAGTTACTCTACTTCCTCTAGGATCGTTTTTACACAATTCAGTAGGAATTTTTCCTGAGTCTGCACATACTTCACAACTTACAAGTCCAGATGGTCTAGTAAATGTTCTTCCTGGCAATCCCTCATGGATTTTTGACATAACAGCTTTCCATATCTTTCCTGCAGGGTTACCACTCATAGGAACATTTTTAGGTGTATCATATCCAACCCAAGTTGATGCAACATAATAAGGAGTATATCCTGCAAACCATCTATCTTTTGATTCATTAGATGTACCTGTTTTTCCTGCAGTACTCATATTAGTGATTCCTGCTCCACCACCTGTTCCAGATGTAATAACTGCTTGTAAGCAAGTAGTTAACAAATAAGCATTTTGTTTTGTCATTACTTGTCTTACTGTGCTAACCTTTTCTATTATAACGTTGTCATTTCTATCTAAAATTTTTGTATAAAGCTTTGGTTCCATGTAAATTCCGCCATTTGCAATTGTTCCATATGCAGCTGCATGTTCTAATGGACAAATACCTTTATACATTCCTCCTAATGCTAAGCTACCACCACCAACATCTGATGAAGTTAATGATGTTATTCCTAAATCTATTAAGAATTTTCTTGATGCTGCTGAACCAAGTTCCATAAATACCTTAGCTGCTACAACATTTTGTGATGCAGCAATAGCTTTTTTAACAGAAATAGTTCCTTTATATCCTGTACTATTTGATGGAGTCCATGGTCCAGAACCAGGTACATTAAATGTTGTCTTTACATCATCAAAAGTATCTGCAATTGTAATAATTCCATTTTCAAGTGCTGGTCCATATGCTCCTAAAGGTTTCATTGTTGATCCTGGTTGTCTATATGATTGCGTTGCTCTATTTAAACCTCTTTGAGTTGTTTTTACTCCAGAGCCACCAACCAAACCTACAACATTTCCTTTTGCATAATCTATTACAACCATAGCCGATTGAACGTTTTCATCATATTTTCCATTAGTTAATTTAAAATAATCTTTATTTGCATATACATCTTCCATAGCTTTTTGAATGTTAGGGTCAACTGTTGTATATATTTTATAACCATTACTATAAAGCATTCTTTGTGCTTCACCTTTATCAACACCAAACTCTTCAGCAAAATCTTCAATTACTTCTTCAATAACAGCATCAGTAAAATATGATGTAACTGTTCCTCCAGACATAGCTCCCTTATTAACAACTAATTCTTCTGCTTTAGCTTCTTCATATTGTTCATCAGTAATAAATCCTAATTCATGCATTTTTCCTAAAACAAGTTGTTGTCTTGCTTTAGCAGCTTCATAATTTGAAAATGGATTTACACTACTTGGTGCTTGTGCTAATCCACCTATCATAGCACATTCAGCTATACTCAAATCAGCAGCACTTTTGTTAAAGTAAGTATATGCTGCCATCTCAACACCATAAGAATTTTCGCCTAAGAAGATAATATTCATATATCTTTCAATGATTTCATCTTTAGACATCTTCTGCTCTAGTTGAATAGCTCTAACCATTTCTCTAACTTTTCTTTGCCAACTTCTACTTTGATCTTGCGTAACTTTCTTAATAAGCTGTTGAGTAATTGTACTTCCACCAAAATCTGAATCTCCATGAAGTACATAATTAACTGTTGCAGCTAATGTACGTTTTATATCAATACCAAAATGACTTTCAAATCTTTCATCTTCAATAGCAATAAATGCTTTTGGTAAATATGGAGACATTTCAGAAAGTTTAACATATATTCTATTTTCAGATGTGTCTAATTTTGCATACTCTTTACCATCTTTATCATAAATAATAGTTGTAAATTGGTTTATTTCAAATTGATCTAATGGTAATTCACCAGCGCCTTGGAATATTGCATAAATTACACCAACACCAAGACCAATTACAATTATTATTCCCCATAATATTGTAAAGAAAACGGCCTTCCATATTTTTTTCTTGTTGACTTTCTTCTTTTTACTTGTTTTTCTATTTTTATTTGAATTATTTGTATTTCTATTTATTTCATCATTTGGCATCTAATCAGCCTCCTATCTTTTCTATCAAATAATTATATAATATATAAAATAAAAAGTAAATAAATTTAATTCAAGTCTTCAAGAATATCTTGAACATCTGTTACCACCTTTGCTCCTTGCTTTATAAGCTCATTAGTACCTTTACTAGTCTTAGAATATATATTACCAGGTATTACATATAATTCTTTGCCTTGTGATAATGCAAAATCTGTTGTAATCATTGTGCCACTTTGCATTTGAGCCTCAACTACAAGCACTCCTTTACTTATTCCACTAATAATTCTATTCCTTTGAGGGAAATTAAATGCATAAGGTTTTGTCCCAACAATATATTCGGATAAAATTAACCCTTTTTCTAATATTTTTCTATACAAATTTATATTTTCTTTTGGATAAACAATATCAATTCCAGAGCCTAAAACAGATATTGTTTCTCCAGTTCCATTTATAGCACCGATATGGCTAAAAGTGTCTATTCCTCTTGCCATTCCACTAACTATTACTAATCCATTCTCACTTAGTTCTTTTGCCATATTTTTCGCCACATTGATACCATATTCACTTGGCTCTCTACAGCCAACCATGGCTATACTATTTTTCTTTAATAAATCTAGATTTCCCTTTGCAAATAAAGTGATTGGAGGATCATATATATTTTTTAACGTTTCAGGATATTCATCATCAAAAATATTGATTACTGCAATTTTATTCTTTTTAATATACACTTCATACTTTTTTAGTAGCAATTCATCCTTATTATTTTTTATCTCATCTACAATTTTATTTGTAATTCCATCAATGCTAAGCAAATCCTTTTTTGATGCAAAAAAAATTTTTTCTGGATTTTTAAATTTTTCTAATAATTTTTTCTTTGTTATACATCCTATATTTTCAAGGCTTGCAAGCCATAACCAATATCTCATTCTTCCTCCTTAATTTAATTAACCAATATAAGAACCCTACCTACCATCACAATCAAAAATTGTGGGTGGGTATCCAGGAACCTTGTTGTTTCACAATAAAAGACCAAAGATAAGCTATTAAATAGCTTATCTTTGGCCCTTTTTAAGTAAACGCTCAGAGACGTTCTTAAGAATAATTTCTCCTCCTTAATTTATTTAATCAGTTTTCCCACTTCAAACTGATAAAGGCATCAAAATTAACATCTCTTTGTATTTACAAAATATTTTATACTAAAAAAATTAAAATTACAATACCAAAAATAATTCTATATATTGCAAACCATTTGAAGTCTCCTTTTTTCAAATAGTTTAGTAAAAATTTAATAACAATTAAGCCAACTAAAAAACTAGTAAGAACACCAGCAAAAAATGCCCAGTTGAAAACAAAATCTCCAAGCTTAAATATAGTTGCAGCTAAAACTATTGGTGCAGAAAGCATAAAAGAATATCTTGCAACAGCTTCTCTTTTAACCCCCATAAGTCTACCTGTTGTCATTGTAATTCCAGATCTAGAAACACCAGGAATAAATGCTAAAGCTTGTGAAAATCCAATAATAAAAGTTTGCTTCAAACTCATATTTTCATAATCAACTTCATTTTTTGATTTTTTATCTACTATGTATAAAATTATTCCCATTATAATTAAAGCTAATCCTATAATAAGTGGATTTGTCAAAATATCTTCACAATATTTATCAAGTATAAAACCAATAATTCCTCCAGGTATTGTTGCTAAAACTATATACCAAAACATTTTACCTTCAAAAGAATCTTCCTTTTTAAAAACCTTTTTACATCCACCACTTATCAATGCTATCCAATCTTTAAAAAAGAATATTCCAATAGCAAGTAAAGTTCCCGCATGAAGAGCAACATCAAAATCTCCTATAGATTCCCAATGTAATAATTCTGGTATTGCATATAAATGTGCAGAACTAGATACTGGAAGTAGTTCTGTAAGACCTTGCACAATTCCTAAAATAATTGCATGTAATACATTAGTCATCAATTACGCCTCCAAATTATCAATTAAATTTATCCATATAATTAAAACTAACTTCATCTTGATTATATTCTACATCATATTTTTCTTTAACTTTTTCTTCTACTTCTTGTTCTAATTTCATTTGAGCTTGAGACACCATTTGCATACCAGCTAAATAATCTTTAATATTTGCAAATAGTGGTTCTCTTTCAGCCTTAAATCTAAAAGAAGGATCTTTATCAATAGCTTTTTGTACATAATCAATTGCAGTAATTTCATCTTCTTTTAAGATGTAAACTTTAGCAATTTGATAATTAGCTTTTGCAGCAATATTACTATCAAAAGTTGCATTTTTAAAAGCTTCAATAGAATTATCAAATTCTCCTTTTAATAAATATATTTGCCCCATGCTAAAATATGCCTCATGTTGTTCTGGATTTAATTTAATTACATTTTTATAGCAATCTAAAGCATCATTAAAATCTCTAAGTTCTGTGTGTATAACACCTAAATTATAATATAATTCATAATCATCAGGTGCATATTTAATAGCCTCTTTATAAACATTTATAGCTTCATCAAATTTGTTTTGTGCATATAAAACTTCTGCTAAAAGTTTAGATGCTTTTGTTAAATCAGGTTTTATTCTAAGAGCATTATCTAAAACAATTTGAGCATCTTTTTTCTTGTTCATATCATTAAAAATAACACCAATTTCATAATATGCTTTATAATCATTACGATTTAGTTCTACAGACCTAGCAAATCTATCAAAAGCAGTTCTTCTATCGCCTAAAGCATTATATGCTAAACCAAGCTTAAAATAAGTTTCTGCATTATTTGAGTTTTGTGATAAAGCTTTTTGATATGTACTAATAGCTTTTTCATACTTTTTTCTTTTCATTAGTAAATTGCCTTTTTTAATGTCTATATATTCAGTCACATTAAATTTCAAGTAATCTGCAACAAACAGTCCTGCTGGAAATAGTATACCAAATGCAAAAATAAACACTTTAATTCCTATGTTAA
>CANQBB010000038.1 GCA_947588905.1 uncultured Clostridia bacterium | reverse complement strand
TAAATTATATATGTTACAAACTAGAAATGGTAAGAGAACTGCACAAGCTGCTCTTAAAATTGCTTGCGATTTAGTTGATGAAGGTATGAGAACAGAAAAAGAAGCAGTTGCTATGATTGATCCTAGAAATCTAGATACATTATTACATCCACAATTTGACCAAAGTGTGTTGAAGAAAGCTGAACCAATAGGTAAAGCTTTACCTGCTTCACCTGGAGCTGCTTGTGGTAAAATAGTATTTACTGCCGAAGATGCTAAAGCATGGGCTGCTAGAAAAGAAAAAGTTGTTTTAGTTCGTCTTGAAACATCTCCAGAAGATATCGAAGGAATGAAAGCTGCTCAAGGTATTTTAACTGTTCGTGGCGGTATGACATCACATGCTGCAGTTGTTGCTCGTGGTATGGGTAAATGCTGTGTATCAGGATGTAAAGAAATAGTAATGGATGAAGAAAATAAAGTATTTACATTAGCTGGTAAAACATATCATGAAGGTGATGCAATCTCTATTGATGGTTCAACAGGTAATATTTATGATGGAATTATACCAACTGTTGATGCTACTATTAGTGGAGAATTTGGAAGAATCATGGCTTGGGCTGATAAATATAGAAGACTAAAAGTTAGAACTAATGCTGATACTCCAAGAGATGCTGAAAAGGCTAGAGAACTTGGCGCAGAAGGTATTGGTCTTTGCCGTACAGAGCATATGTTCTTTGAAGGCGAAAGAATCGAAGCAATTAGAGAAATGATTTGCGCTGATACAGTTGAAGAAAGAGAAAAAGCTTTAGCAAAACTTGAGCCAATGCAACAAGGCGACTTTGAAAAATTATATGAAGCTATGGAAGGCTATGGTGTTACAATTCGTTATCTAGATCCACCTCTACATGAATTTGTTCCAACAGAGGAAAAAGATATTGAATTATTAGCACAAGCACAAGGTAAGAGCGTTGAAGAAATTAAAGCAATAATTGCTGGTCTTCATGAATTTAACCCAATGATGGGACACAGAGGATGCAGACTTGCTGTAACATATCCTGAAATTGCTAAAATGCAAACAAGAGCTGTTATTAAAGCTGCAATTGCTGTATCAAAGAGAAAAGGAATTAAGATTGTTCCTGAAATAATGATTCCATTAGTTGGAGAAGTTAAAGAATTAAAATATGTTAAAGATATAGTTTGTGAAACAGCAAACGAAGTAATTAAAGAAGCTGGAGTAGAACTTGAATATCATGTTGGTACAATGATTGAAATTCCAAGAGCTGCTTTAACAGCTGACGAAATAGCTAAAGAAGCTGAATTCTTCTCATTTGGAACAAATGACTTAACACAAATGACATTTGGTTTCTCAAGAGATGATGCTGGTAAATTCTTAAGCTCATATTATGATAAGAAAATTTATGAAAATGATCCATTTGCTAAAGTTGATCAAATAGGTGTTGGCAAATTAGTTAAAATGGCAGTTGAACTTGGTAAACAAACAAGACCAGATATTAAACTTGGTGTTTGTGGAGAACATGGTGGAGATCCTTCATCAGTTGAATTCTTCCATAATGTTGGTTTAACTTACGTTTCTTGCTCACCATTCAGAGTACCAATAGCTAGACTAGCAGCAGCACAGGCCGCAATCAAAGAAGAAATGGAAAAATAAATAATATAATTTAAAATAAAAGATTAAGCTATAAACTTAAAAAAGTTGTTTTGGCTTAATCTTTTTTATTGTCTAAAATAGCAAATAAATTAGCAATTTTTATTTAGCACATTTGAAATATTATATAAGTTTTAATAATATATGTAAAATGTGCTATAAAAAATATGAGGAATAAAAAATATGTTGTGATACAGTTCTTTCATAGTGATTAAATATTATTTGGAGAGAAATTTATGTAATTATTGAACAAACTTAAAAATATGTTACAATATAAGTAGTTAATTCAGTAAGTAAAAGAAAATAACAAACTTCCGTGATTTTATATAAATATAAAAAATGCTAAAAAAAAAAAAGGAGCAGATGAAAAATGTTAAAAGAAAATTGGAAAGCTTTTGAAAATTATGAAAATAACTTAAATGGTAGAGAACTAGACATACTAAATTATATGAAAGACAGGTTAGAAGCTAATAAAGAAGAATTAAAAGAATTAATTTCGTTAAATGAATTGTCTATATCTTATGAAAATATTTTAGAAGCTTTTCAAAAAGAAATTGATGAAACATCTGTGTATAAGAAAAATTCTTATTGGGTAATTACGCCAAGTAATTTTATGCATGCAGTATTAAGTATGCCAATAGGAATAGTTGGAATAGAAACAACAGATACATTACAATCAATTCAGATGTGGTTAAAAGCAATAAAAACACATAATGCTATAGTTATAATTGATGAAGAATATAGCGAATATGATGTAAAGCATTTTGTGTTAACGCTATTAAAAATAAGTATAGAAAAATTTGAACTAAATTCATTAATTATAGATAGAGTGCCTTATGAAGAAAGTATAGATAGTGATTATCAAAAAATAATAAAAATGAAAAATAATGATGAATATGAAATAGTTTCAAAGGAAGCAACAGAAACAGAACTAATTTATGTTGAAGATGAATATTTTAAAGAAGAAGTTATTAAAGACCAAAAAGAAAACGTAAAAATAATAAGAGGAAGTTATGAAGAAGCATTAAAAGAAATAAATCAAAAAGAATATAAAGCAGTTGCAGTTTATACACAAAGTCCAGAAATAGCATATAAAGCAATAAATGAAATAGTTAGTGAAAAAGTCTATATAAATAGTAGCTTGCAAAATACAGAAATAATTGAGCAAGAAAATAAAGAAGAAAAAATGGAGCTAATAGGAATAGAAAAAGTACTATATGTAGTAAAAAATGTAATTTTCCCATTTCAAAACATCGTATCAAATAAAAAAGATGATAATTTAGAAATTTCAAAAACACTAAGTAAAGAAGAAAGTTCTAATATTCCTAATAGTGAAAAAGCAGAAGAGAATAAAATAGAAGTTGGAATGGTTAAATATGAAAAAACATTTGGAATATTAGAAAAAATAAAAGGAATATTAAGAAAACTATTTAACAAGTAATGATTGAAATATTAAAAATTTTAATATAACAAAAGGAACACAAAGGATGATAAGGAGAAATTAAAATGAGAATTGAGAATGGGGTTTTATATGAAGTTAATAATGATGATTTAAATCCAGATGGAAGTTTTACATTTCCAGAAGGAGTAACTAAAATAGATGGAGCATTTTATGGCTGTAGTTCATTAACAAAAATAAACATTCCAGAAGGAGTAACAGAAATAGGACCTTGGACATTTCATGGCTGTAGTTCATTAACAGAAATAAATATTCCAGAAGGAGTAACTAAAATAGGAGGTAATGCATTTTCTAACTGTAGCTCATTAGCAGAAATAAACATTCCAGAAGGAGTAACAGTAATCGATGTACAAGCATTTTATGGCTGTAATTCATTAACAGAAATAAATATTCCAGAAGGAGTAACTGGAATTGGTGGAGAAGCATTTTTAGAAACTAATTGTATTGTAAGAATAGGAAATTACGATTTTATAGGTAAATTATTACCAAGAATTCTTGATTTTAGCGATGAAAACTTAAGTAATATATTTAAATTGCAAAAAATCGTTTCTAAAAGTGTATTATTAACATCAAAAGATTTTGATGTATGTATTTTAATGTCTCTTTTAAATTCTGCTTATGAAACGATTGGTGAAGAACAACTAAGGAAATTACTTACTATATCTGATGTATCAGAAGAAGACTTATCCCTATATTTTGATGAAGAAGATAAAATATATAAAGAATGTTTTGAAAGTACAGTCGAGATAGAAGGAGAATTAGGAATTGCAATACAAGCTATAAATGGATTAGAAAAAAGTTGCCAGATTAATGGCAAAGAAAGATTAGAATTTTATAAAAAAATAAATGAA
The DNA here is from genome assembly GCA_947588905.1 of uncultured Clostridia bacterium. GTDB lineage: Bacteria > Bacillota > Clostridia > TANB77 > UBA1234 > UBA1234. Next base: position 10,950 of record CANQBB010000038.1, on the reverse strand, counting down.
TTAGTGCAAAACAAAAGCGTAAGAACAATAGAAAAACTAATACAAAATATTAATCCACAAATGGGTGAAAGAGTAAGAAAACTATCAAAAAGAATAAACGAAAAAACAATAAAAGAGAATTTGTCATCAAGTAAAACAGAATTAAAAAGCCAAATAGATAGTATTTTTGGAGAGATGCATAATCAAGCGAAATTTGTGTATAAGAAAATAGAAGACATAATGATAGAACAATATAGAGCAAGAGGAAATATAAATAAAGAAGATATAACAGAAAAAATAAGAGTAGAACTAGGAGAAACAGCAAATGTAGGAGAAATTATTTATAATAAAGTAGAAGTAATAGCAGAAAAGTTTGGAGAATATTTTGAAAAAAATGAAAAGAACATAAATAGAAGTCCAATAGAAATATTGCAATCAGAAGGAGAAAAGATAGGCAAAGGATATATAAGAAAGTTATTAATGTTACAGTCTACTAAAATGCCAAAAGAAGAATTTGAAAATTGGGTAGTAAAAATAAATAATCCAAATATAACTTTGGAAAATACACAACACAAAACAAGTTTAAAAATAAAAGAAGGTAAAGAAGAAGAATTATATAAGCAATTAGAGGAGAAACAAGCGAAAGTAAAAGGTATTGTTACATATAATCAGTTTGAAGCTATGTTTGGTGGAATAGAAGAACAACCATATTCTAAAAAATTCAAAGAGTATTTTGAAAAACATAGAGAAGAAATGTTAAGCAAACCAGAATATTGGACAAGGTTGTCTATAATACATAATAATTATGATGGAATTATAAATAATCCTAAAAATAAAAAAGTAGAAAACTGGCCTGTACAATCATTGTTAGACGTAATAGATTCTAAGCCATTGGAAGGTCAAAGGCCAGGGGATGAAGAATTAGCTAGCATAGCATTAAGTGCTACTGCAAAAGGTAAATTTGATATAGAAAACTTTTCTAAAGCTCAAAGATTATTTGATATAATGCAGCAAAGAGAAGAAAGTAGCATACCACCAGTAGAAACAACAATCCATAAGAAATATAGGGGAAGAATGTTACGTCCAGATGATCCACTTGCAATATTTATAGGAAATTTAACAGATTGTTGCCAAGCAATCAATCAGCCTGGAGAAAAATGTATGCAACATTCGGTAAAGAATAAGCAGGGAGGGGTATTTGTAGTAGAAGAAGTAGATGAAGAAGGAAAAGTAATAAATATAGTAGCACAATCATGGGTATGGAGAAATAAAAATAGATTATGTTTTGATAATATAGAACAAGAAAAAGAACACTTTGAAGGCGTAGCAACAGTAGAAGAAAGTAAAGCGGTTTTTGAAGTATATGAAGAAGCGGCCAAAAGGGCACTAGAAATAGATAAAGAAATATTAGTAGAAATGCAAAAAGAAGGAAAAATAAATGAGAATATAAGAAGAACATATCAATTGCAAGAAGTGACTGTAGGAATTGGATATAATGGTCAGAAAGAATTGAGAAAACGCATAGATGATAAAGAATTTAAGGAAGCTACGGATATAGATCCAGAAGGATATGAAGGATACAGAGACTCAAGAATATCATATATTATAGCAGAGCAAAAAATAGAAGATATAACTAACTTGAATGATAGTCAGTATGGTATAACTGATTCTCAGGATGATACAATTACTTTTAGTTATGGGAAAAGAGATGAGATTCAAATTTTATCTACGACAGTAAGCCAAAATGATAGCTATGAATATGATGATGAATATGAAGAAGTAGATGAGCAAACAAGAATAGAATCTAGAAAAAAAGCACAAAAAATCGAATTAATAGATGGAAAAATAGAACAAATTAAATCTGTTGAAAAAGAAGCTTTTGCAGAAGATAATAGAAAATTACAAGATATTGAAGACACAGAAGCTTTAAAGAGAAAAGTTAAATTATATACAGAAAAATTGAATTTAGCAATAAATAGAGAAGGAACATTCTATATTATGTTTGAAGAAGGAGAGAAAAGCATACACATACCAGAAATGGCATGCAAACCAGAAGATAAAGAATCAAAGTTGTATATGCAAGAAATATTGTATAAAATTACAGCAAAGGCAAAGCAAAAAGGCAAGACAATTGATGTAGATATGGATAGAGATGCATCACAAATAAATTGGCAAGAATTTAAAAACCTATCTTATGAAGAAATGCAAAAAGAAATAGAGAGAATACATGAAGAACATCAAAGTGTGCAAAGAAAGAGAATTATAGGAAACGGAGTCCAAAAGAAAAGTAGTACCGATGATAAAAAAGCAGGCAAGGGAAATGAAGAAATAGAAGGTTAAAATTTGTTTTTCAAACTTGATTATTGCACAGGCTGCAATCAAAGAAGAAATGGAAAATAAATAACATAATTTAAAATAAAAGATTAAGCTATAAACTTAAAAAAGTTGTTGTAGCTTAATCTTTTATTTTAATTCTTGTTCTAAGTTTTTAAAAATATCATCGTTAAAAAATTCAGTTATACTAATTTCTAGACCATCACAAAGTTTTTTTATTAGTAAAATACCAATATCTTTTCTTGAATTATCCATAAGACTATAAACTGATGATGGAGTTACACCAGAAATCGTAGCTAAAGCATTGTATGAAATACCTTTTTCAAAACATATATTTTTTAATCGTATAACAATAGCTTCTTTTACACCCATTGACTCACCTCTTATGTAATATTTTACGAAGAATAAAATAATTTCGTATACGCACTTGCGTATACGAAATTAAAATGATAAAATAGTGTTAAAATGATGAATATGAATATAAAGAAGATATTCAAAATTATAATATATTAGTAGATTCAAGAAATTCTTTTGACTCAATAAAAGATGTATATTAATAATATAGGAAATGTAACAATAGCAGAAACAATTACGTTGGCAAGTAGATTACATAGCTCTTATTATGCTGATAATTATGAATTTCTAGCAGAAAATATATGGTATCAACCATATGTTGATTATGCAATATTAAATGGAATTATAACAGCAAATCAATTTAGTAATTACACATCAACAGCAACAAGAACTCAATTTGCAATGGTATTTGCAAAAGCATTACCAGAAGATGCATTAACAAAAATAAAAGAAATTACATTAGATATGAAAATTTTCACCTTTAAGTATACAATGCACTTAGAGGGCTCAGTTCCATAAAAATACGGTAGTTGAATGAGTATTTTCTTCTGATAATACTTTTTTGTATTCACTTGATACTGAACCTTCTAACTTTTTATATGTAACTGGTACATATTCAATGAATGATAATATAGTAACAGTTAATTATACACGTTGTTTGGAATGAACAGAATCATCTAATTATAGAAAAACTTGAAATATATTTATTATTTTGGAGGCGAAAAACGAATATGATTGCTCAAGAAGAGATTGAGAAAATAGTTGATACTTTTTGTGAACAAAATAAAATAGATAAAAATATATTTGAGATAAGTTCCATATCTCATGCTAAAGGTGGTAAAGATCAAAGGCTAAGCAATAGGACTAAAGTTGTAAATAAGCAATGTACATATGTAATTAAATATTATTATGATTTAAATCTCATAGTAATATGGAATTATAAATTAAATACAAATATGAGTTATAGTTTAAAAACAATAAATGAAAAATTGTCAAAAGGTATAAGATGTGCTGATAAAGGTAAAATTTCACATACTAATAATCAAGCGATAATCTATTTCAATTATAGTGAAAACTTATATAAGTTATTAGGACTTATTAATAATCGTATATAAAATAAAAAACTTGCACATTGGTGATGGAAAAAATGTGCAGTAGCCAAAAGCTATTTTGTCTCATTGTTTATTTTACTAAATGATATAAAAGTGATTTTATAAAATTATTTGCTAAAAGAAAAATGGTAGTATAATCAAATTAATGATTATATTTGGCAAATAATAAACTTGTAGGAGAAATAGGTGATATATGAAGTTATATCATGGTACTAGTTGAAAAAGCACTTGAATTAATAAATTCTAGTATTAAAAAAATTTATTATACTGAAAATGGAAAAATTATAAAGAAATAAAAAACAAATTAAAAATAAATTGAAAGTGGAGTTATTTATTTATGATAAAAATAACAAAAAAGAAAATTATTTTGTTTATACCAATTATTTTAGTAGTAGTATATTTATTATTCTATGGAATGATGTATTTTTTGGCAAGTGTACAATTTAACAATGAAAAATATGTTGATGCGAGTAATTATTGTAAATTGTTAATTACTATTGGAAATACAAAAATTGATAAATATAGATTATATGGCAAATATGCAAGATATTATGAAAATTTTAATGAAACTTATGATGAGTATAGTATAAGCACTGAAAATGCTATAAATGAGGAATTCTTTGATTTGACTTATGGTTTATATGATATAAGAAAATATCAAAATGAATATTATTTGTCGGAGTTTGAAAATAATGTTTTGAATGAAATAGCAAAACTGTATTTAGAAAAATTAAGTTCAGTATTTGTTATGACAGAACATGAAGCAATAAGTTTTGTGGATTCATATGAGGGATTAAGTATAGAGGATGTTAAAGTGGTTTCTAGTGCTTTTGCTAAAAACTTATATAAAAATTTACTGGAATTGTTAAAAAATGATAGCAGTCCACTTGTCATAAGTGACATAAGCCTTATAGACAATTCGTTATATACTGTAGCGAGTGGAACTATTACTAATCGAGGATATACTAATGTTTCGTTTGTAAAAATAAAAGGAATTTTTGTAAGTGCTTCTGGTAGAACAATAGATACAGATTGGACATATGCTGTCGATTCGGTAGGATTAGCTCCTGGAGAAAGTAAAAAATGGGAGATGTCTGTAATAAAAGATGATGATATAAGTAAGGTTAATGTCGAGATTATTGATTATGAAAGGAGATAGAAAATGAAAAAGAAAATATTATTATGTTTGTTAGTTTTAATTGGTTTATTAAGTTTAACAGGATGTGGAAGTGAAAATAAGAAAAAGGAAAAAGGTCCAGAAATAATGGCTCAAGATGCATCAATTTATGTGGGAGTTGATTTCGATGCAACTAAATATGCTACGGTAGAAGAAGGCGTAAATCTAGAGGTAATTAGAAGTAATGTTAATGATAAAAAACCAGGGGAATATACAGTAACTTACGAAGCAACTGATGATAGTGGAAAAACTTCAACAAAAACAATTATGGTTACAGTAGATGAATTAAATCAAGAAAAAGTAAAACAAGAATTAGATAATATTGTTTCTTCTTTAGGTTTAACTGATTACAATATGAAAAGTAATGCAGGACTAGGTTACAATGTTTTTACAAACTATTATTTAAATAATAAAGTTAATGATTATCAAACTATGAGAATGTATAATAATATTAGTGTTGCAATAAGTACAGTAGATGCTTCAGATCCTGATTTAGAATTAAGCAAAGATCATTATGTATATCGCCCTGATTTTTATTTTAATTTTGCATTTACAGATAGAAATGAAAAACTTTCTGAACGTTATTCGTTGTATTCTCTCAATAAATCTATGCAGATTTCTAATGGTGAAAAAACAATTACTATTGAAAACGGAAGTATAGGAGGAGAAAAGGAAAAACCTAAATTTGAAGATGCATACTATATCACACATTTTTCTTATCGTATGGAGGAATCAGATATTGAAACATTGAAAGAAATCTTATCTTCATCAAATGTTAATGTGATTGCTAATACTTATTATGAGGTAAGTGAACCTGATAGACCACTTAATAGACATGAAGTTCCTAAAACATTTGAATTTAACTTGAATGAAGAAGATATTAATTCATTAAAAGCGGCATTAAATTTATATGATGAAATTATTAAGGTCGTAGGCGAGTATTAGAAAATGTTGTGACTTGATATATTTTAATTAGAAAAAGGACTGTAAAAAGTCCTTTTTTAATTATTTTTAATCAAAAAAATGATCGCCACAATGCGATTTCAATACAAAATTTATGTTTACCAGAAGAAAGTGAGAGATTTCCTATATTTTTTATTACTTATTTGTGAAATGTTGCCCTACGTTTACTGGATATACATAAAAATTAACAAGCTAACTCAAACGCATAGATGGGTTTGAAGCATTTTAGAAAAAAATAATTTACATTGCGACTGTTGTAATGTCACAGCACACAATCAAAGAATAAATGGAAAATAAATAATATAATTTAAAATAAAAGATTAAGCTATAAACTTAAAAAAGTTGTTTTGGCTTAATCTTTTTTATTTATAATAATCATTGCTATTGCCATAAAGAGGATACTTTTTAGGCAAAATAAAAGTATCCTTTCTGTTCTAACCCGACTGTGGTTATTTTAAACAAGTTATGAGGTCTTCCGCTTGTGCGGATTTCTTTTATCTATTTATAAAAAATATTATAAAAGTATTGACAATTATTAAAATAATAGAAAAAATATTAATTAAAGGGATTAAAATAAAAAAGTTTTTAAGATTAAGAGGTGTATTTAAATGTTTGAAAAAGATAATTTTGAAAAGAATGGTACAAGAGAATATTGTATATTTCAAGTAGCTAAAATTTTGTATGAATTATATATTGAATTGAATAAGACAAAACCTAATGCTAAATTATATTATAGACCTGCAATAAAATGTCAAAATATAGCACACAATTGTGGACCAGTTAATTTTGATGGCTTTAAAGAGCAATGTATGAAAAAAGATGACATTATTAATTTTACACTTTCAACGAGTTACATTGTTGGAGAAGACGAAGAAGATGAATATAATGATTGGTGTAAAATAACAGTTGTTTTTGATATCAATAAGGATACTATTGAAATTTATTATTTGAAAGAATTTGAAAACGAATTATTTGATGAATCTATTAATAAAATAAAAGAATGCTTAAAGGGACAAAAGGCGATATTTAAAAATAAAAAAAGGAAAAAACCTGTTAGAGTAGAAATGGATATAGGAGTTTTAGGAAAGTATATGTTACATGAATTTGAAACCGATGAATATTTTGAAACAGAGGAAGGCTATAATAGGTTCTTTAAAAGAATTATGAAAGACTATGCTGAGAATATAGATTTAATTAATAATAAAATTGTATATCAAATGTATATGGCATTAGTTTCTACAGCATATCCTTTATGGGAATATGATGAATTTTATAAAATTATTGACAAAGACAAATTACCTGCTGGATTTGAAAATATGAGCAATAAAGAAAAGAGTGATTTATTATATAAAAATTTTGAATACGATGAAGAAAATATCATTACAAAACTAAAAGAAAATGTTCCATTTTTAAATGTTGATAAGTTTAAAGATGATATTAATATTACTAATATAACAATAAATAAGAAACCTAAAGATATTAATATAGAATTTAACGGGATCTGTAATTTCTTTACTGCAATGATAACACTTGAATATGATAAAAACTATAAAGTAAGAGAATTTCATGTTTCATAAAGAGTTTAAAGTAAACGACATAGTTGACGGAAAATTATATATAGTATAAAATAAAATGAAAATGATTTTATTCAGTATTATGAAAATGAATATAATTATACAATTAGTAGATATTATGACAATAATAAAGATGGGCGAAAAGAAATAATTATGAATAGAATTATTATTCTTATTGTACTTATTGTAATTTCTATTATAACAATAAATATTTTAAATTTGAAAAATTATATTAAACAGAGTAATATAGTGATTATTTGCTATTTGTATTGAAGGTATGAAAATACAGAATATAAAGAAAATGAAATTGCCTATATTTAGAAATAAAATAAAAAGAAATATTAAAAAATATGTATATTAAAATAAGCAATTTATTTAAAATATATCATATTTTAGATTTGGGAAATACATTATATACTAAAAATATTTAAAGATATTATTGTAAATTCTATAGATTCGCTTAAATATTACAAAGCATGCGAAGTAATAAAATTAAAATTTTTGAACTATATCAATAATTACTCTATCATAAAAGGTTATTGTGATTATTCAAAATTATAAGGGGAGATATTTTAGATGGAAATAACACGAATTAAAATAGAATATAAAGATGATGAAAGAAAAAAAGCTGAATTTTCAATTACTTTCAATCAATGTTTAACTATAAATTTTTGTTATATAGTAAAAGATATGGAAACTAATCAAAACTTTATAACTTTTCCATTTATTAAAAAAGAAAATGAATTGTTAGAGCTTATATATCCAACATTGCAAAAATTTAGAGATGAAATTACTAATAAAGTTTTAGAACTATACGAAAATCATATAGATGAATATGTTAAAACTGATGTTACAGAATGTTGCAAGGTTACAAATATTAAAGGAAAATTGGTGAATCCAGATAGTGGAATGTTTGAAACAGAGATTATATTAGATGACTCTTTTAAAATAAATAAATTGGTAATAGGCAAAAGAGGTAATAATTATATGTATTATTATCCATTTTCTAAAAGCATTGATGAAACAGAAACTGAGGCAGTTACTTTTGATACAGATGAAATAAAAAAAGAGATTTTTGAAAGTTTTGAAAATTGGTTGATGACTAATAATTCAAATTTAAAATTTGTAAAACCTGACATAAAAACACCTGAAGAAAGAAGAGAAAGATCAAATAAAAAAATAAAGGAACTGGGAGTTGCTTGCTATGACAACTTGAGAACAAGAGAAAGTTCGGAGAATGTAATAATAAAAGATATAGATATAATATGCAAAAAAGCAATAGCAAGTCTTTCGGCAATACAAGTAACTTGTGATATAAATAATGGTAAATATAAAGAATCTGTTGAGTATTTTTCAAAAATGTTAGATAAATTTGAATCGAAAAATTATCTTAATTCCAAAGAGAAAAGATTATTTGATGGTACTTATTCAAAACAAGATGCAATAGATATAGATTGGGAATATGAAATATATTGGGCAATAATTTGGGCATTAGGCTTAATAGATGATGATATTTCTGATGCTAGTAATATATGTAATTGTAAAAAAGCAATTTCTGTTGTTTTTAATTCAAAAAATTATGAGGAATTTAAATCAAAATGTAAAATGAGAACAATAGAAGAAATACTAGATATGTTAGATTTATATTTTAGATATGATTGGGCAGTTACAGAAAAAAGAATAAAACCAGATACATCAATAGGCAAATTAAATCCTGCAGTAGTAGTAGAAAGAAGACGAGGATTGGAATGGTTAATTTCAGACAAAGATGATTGGTATGATATATCATTAAATACATAAAAGAGAAATAAAAAAGTATCGAATGATATTTATAAATAGATAAAGGAGATAGTATGGAAATATCAAATATTAAAATTAGTAGAACTCAAAAAGAAACACTTCATGTTAAAGCTATAGTTACACTTACATTTGATAACTTTATAATAATAAAAGATGTAAAAATAGTTAATGTACGAGATAATATGACGGTTATAATGCCAAGCCAAAAAATATCTACAGGAGAATTTAAAGATTTATGTAATCCTATAACACCAGAATTTAAAAAGTATATAATAAACAATGTTTTAGATGTATTTAATTCTGGCGAAACAGAAAGAATATTTGAAAGTGAGTACTCTGAACATAATATTGAGTTTGAATTTGCGCTAAATGAAGAAAGCAACAGCTCACTTTTAGCTATTTGTAGCGCATATATTGATAACACATTTGCTATTCACAAAATTCAAATTATAAGAGAAAAAAATGGTGAAATATCAGTAGTGCTTCCGTATGTAACTACTATTACTAACAAAATACGTTATATATGTGAGTTAATTAGCAATAGAGATGAATTTTATGAACAAATTGTTGATGCATATTTAAAAATTAGTAACAATAATAATCTTTCAATTATCAAGTCAAAATTGTTAATAAATGAAAATATGAAAGATTATAAAGTTGTTCAAAATGAAAAAAAATATTTTGAAATTGATATACCAAAAGGCTGGAAAGTATTTAGTAGAGATATTTTAAATAAAATTACAGAAGAAGCTACAGAAAAAGTTGTAGCAGAACCATTAGCATTTTTGTTTGAAACTCAACCTGGTATTAAAATGTTTGTTTCAATCACAGAACTTGGTGAAAATACTTTTGAAAGCAACTATGATAATTCAATAAAAAAATTAAAAGAACATGACATATATATTTTAAGTCAAAATATAATAGAAAACAAAAGCATATACATAAGAAATTTATTTGTAAAAGATATTGATAAATCTATTTTATGTCATAATTATTTTCAAAAAGATAATTGTTTTTTTCATATTTATTGGAAAGTGCCAGAGAATGAGACTTTAAAAAACATAATAAATTCTGAAGAAATAAAAGCGATTTATTCGTTAAGAAAAATTGATTATAGTGGAATTATAAAGAGAAAATCAGAAATATCAGTATCAAAAAAAGTATTGGCATCAGATGTTTTTACTGAAAGTATTGAAAAGATTCGTGATATTGTTAATAATCATAAAAATATAAATGAGAAAGATTTATTTGTCTTATATGCAAAAGAACTAGGATGCAATTATGAAGAAACAGAAAATGGTATAATATTTTATTTTACAGAACTTACTAAAATAGAGTATATTATTGAAAGTAATAAAGTACAAAAGATTTTTGGAACATTAGAAAATGGAAAAAGATATGGTTTTGAAAGAAAATCTTTTGAAGAAAAAAATAATGCAGATAATTAAGTAATATAATTTAAAAATAAAGATTAAGTTGAAGTAGACATATAATCTTGTCGCCCTAACTTAATCTTTTTATTACCTAAAATATCGAATAAATTAGCAATTCTTTTATTTTAATGAAAATATTGTTTAAATAATTTCTTTCTAAACTTTCAAGGGGAAAAAAAACAAAATTATAGGTCTTCGTATAAATGGTAGATTGATTAAAATAA
>CANQBB010000037.1 GCA_947588905.1 uncultured Clostridia bacterium | reverse complement strand
AAGAAGTTCTGGTTTCCATGTACACTTTGAAATAGAAAATGCAGCTGGAGGAGGTCATCCACTTGAATATATATTCCCAGTATATAATCCTTTTTATAATAAAGAAAAGGCAGAAGGCGAAAGTTATAATCTATCGAGTGATTATATGTCTATGTATAGAACTGTAAATATGATAGGAGAAAAAGATGGCATGAAGAGTGCAGAAGCTTTGGAAAATATAACTCCTGAGAGACCAATAGTTACTGATGTAACAAAACTTATTCAAAGACAAGGTGAAATGGATAGAACTTATGATGCTTTATATGATGGCTTTAGCTTGGGATGGGGTAACGGCGACAAAGTTACATCTGATTATGTGAGTTACCTAGAAAGTAAAGGACTATATGACATATATCTAGAAGATGCTTTCTTTGATAAAGAGTTAGCTAAAAAAGAAGGGTACTTGGATATACCACCAGAGCTATTAGAAGCTCTTTATGGAAACATAATTGTAAAAACTGATGTAATGGGTTCTTTACCACCTTTAACAGAAGAAGAATTGAGACACATATTAGAATATTGGTTACCTGCTCATTATAAAGAAAAAGGTGAAGCAGAATGGCTAATGGATAATGTATTTACAGATGAAAATATTGAACTCATGATTAAAGCTCAAGATGAATATAAAGTATCTTTAGTTTTTGCAATAGCTGTTGCTGTTGATGAACAACAACTAGGTTTGTCTTACAGAAGAAATCATAATCATTATTTAGGAATGCCAGGTAATTACAATATATTTAGTATTAAAGGTGAAGGACCAGCTGGTCATATTATATATCAACATGGAAAGACTTGGCAGAAATATTATAGTTATGGAAATGCTTTTGAACGTTTCTGTAGACTAATTGCAACAAATAAGGGATACTACTTTACCGTAGACCATATTACAATTGCATCTATTGGAGGAGATTATTGTCCTGGTTCTGCTAGTTGGATTAACACTGTTTCTAAAGTAGCTATGGAAATAATGCAATATTATACAGGTAGCAAATGGAGTTCACCATATATGCCAACAAATAATGGAGAATTAGTTGAAATTGCCAAAGATGGTGCAGAATACTTATCAAGAAATGGATTTACTTATGGTGCAGGTTGGAATATACCACCATATAATGAAGGTGCTGGTGGAATATGGGGAGCACCTAAAAGTAGATCTATGGACTGTTCGCAATATATGTCATGGGTTATCTATGAATATGGAAAAGCTCATAATATTCCTGAACTTATAAATTTTGGAAGATTAGATACAGGAGCATTTGAAAGTTTTTGTGATAAATTATCAAATGGTGCTAAGGATGGAGTATATTCACATTTTCAGGTAATTTATTCTAAGAAAAAAGAAGGCAGAAAGAGTGAAAGTTATTTCAAATCGTTAATGGAGGCTGGAGACTTTATTTTATATAGAGAAGGCTCAGCTCATCATATTGAAATGCTGGCAGAAACAGGAAAGACATGGGTTTACTCTGCTGGAGCAGCATCACATTGGAAGAATCCTGAAGGTGTACATTGGACAAGACGTACAGGAGAAATTACATATATATTTAGACTTATACAATAAAATTTATTAGTATGGAAACACTTTAAACATAATTAAAGTGTTTTCATACTATAAAAATATAAGAAAAAATAGAAAGGGAAATTTTATATGCATAAATTTACGAAATTCTTATTGATACTAGTACTTGTTTTATTGATAATCTATATTTTTTTGAATAATTATACATTCGAAATGGAACATGAAGATATGCAAAGCAAAGTAGGAAATATTGGTACTGTAGGAGGAATTGAACTTACTTTTACAGACTATTATACTCTTAAACAATCTTTTGATACTTATGCGGATTTTATTGCTAGCGGAGATTATGAGACTGCTTATTCAATGCTTGGAACGAGCTATAAAAATTATGTTCCTTATGAAGATTATAAAAATAAAATTAAAGACGTAAAAGAAATGCTACAAGTACATGATATAAATTTTATTACTAATACGACATTTGATCTTTTAGTAGGTGGCAAAAGTGGAGATGAAGAAGAGCATTATTCTTTAATAATAAATAAAGAAAAAAATACTTTTGCATTATATCCAGAATCTTTTTTAGATTATAATAGTAATGAAATAAAGTTAAGCAAAAATAAAGTGCAATATATCTTAAAAAATTATATTGTAAATATAGATGAATGCATTTTTAATTTTGAGATAACTAATAATAATAAAAAAGCACTTACTATTTCTAAATGTAATTTGATTACGAATGGTGGCGAAGAATATAACAATAGTGATGTGATTGAAATACCATCAAAAGAAACAAAAGAAGTATCTATAAAATTTGACACAAATTATCAATTTCCTAAAAAAATAACATTTGAAAATAATATTAAGAATGTAGAAATGTCTTTTAACTAATTTTATTTAAGGAGAAAAATATGGACAAAAGAAAAGTTTTAAGAATTTGTTTAATTGCTATTTTAGTCATTTTTGCTATGGCTCTAGTTGAGATTACAATACGTGCTTTATCGAGTGGAGTAAATACTCTTATAGAAAAGCATGAAGAGAAAAAAAAGCAAGATGAAATTTATAATTCTGAAGATGAAATTCAAAAAAGACAAATACAAGATTTTTTAAATGAAAATTTTTCTGCTATTTCTAATGAAGATTATGATTTTGTATATAATAACTTAAATGAAATTTATAGAGAGTATAAATTTAATAATGATAAAAATAAAATGATTTCATATATCAAAGAAAATTTTTTGACTGGTACTAATAAAAGCATATCTAATATCACTAAATATGGTGATTGCTATCAAATATTAGTAAGAGTTACTAGTGGTGATTCTTTTGATTCAAAAAGATTATCTGTAAAAATGTTAGAAGATAATGAGTTTGAATTATTTTTAGATGAATGCACTAAGATTTCTAGAGAAGAATCAGTTTTTCAACAAAAAAATATAGAATATAGTATGAAGTATAGTTATGATACATTTGACTATACAACATATGTTATTGATATAAGAAATATTGATCAAACAAATACAATTAAATTAGATTATAATAATGTTTATGCTATTTCTCATAGCAATGAAAATGTTCAAGGAAATAAAATCGACTTATTTGAGATTAAACCTAATGAAACTAAGAGAATAGAAGTATCTTTTGTAAATAATAGAGGAATAAGTGCAATATTCTTAGAAGGAACTCAAAATGAGGAAAACATAAAAATTTATATTTCTTTTGGTGAGCAATAAAAATAGTTGATTTTTTTATTATTCTATAGTATAATAAGTGCGAACCTTAAGACGTGGAGCAAGGATTTATCTCCGCTTGTCCTAGGTCTAAGGCGATTATAATAAAGTTAGGAGGAAAGAATATGGACAAAGAAGCTATTATTAAAGAATATGCTACTCATGAAGGTGATACTGGTTCTCCAGAAGTTCAAGTAGCTTTATTAACAGCAAGAATTAGCCATTTGACAGAACATTTAAAAGTTCACAAAAAAGATAATCATTCAAGAAGAGGATTATTTAAAATGGTTGGACAAAGAAGAGCTTTACTTAAATATCTTGAAAAAAATGATATTGAAAGATATCGTAGTTTAATAGAACGTCTTGGTTTAAGAAAGTAAATAAAAAAGGGGATAAGATTATATTTTATCCCCTTTATGTTGTTTAAAAGTGAGAAAATATAATATTTTAAAGGTTAAAATTTGTTTAATAGAAACTATCTGGTTGTAGGTGTAATGTGTGAATATTTATTTAATGTTTAGACATTACAGCTACCCGATGGTTTCTAAAATATAAAATAGAGGGAAACCTCGGAAGGAGAAATAATATGTTTAAAAGTTATTCTATGGAATTAGCAGGAAGAACACTTACGATTGAAACTGGTAAAATGGCAGGATTGGCTAATGGTAGTGCACTTGTTAGGTATGGAGATACAGCTGTAATTGTTAATGTTACTGCATCTAAAAAACCAAGAGAAGGAATTGATTTCTTCCCACTATCTGTTGATTATGAAGAAAGATTATATGCTGTTGGAAAAATACCAGGAAGTTTCCAAAAAAGAGAAGGAAAACCAGCAGATAAAGCAATTCTTGTTGCAAGAGCTATTGATAGACCAATTAGACCACTATTCCCAAAAGATTTAAGAAATGATGTTTGTGTTAATGCATTAGTTCTTTCTGTTGACCCAGATTGTTCACCAGAAGTTGCTGCTCAAATTGGTACATCTGTTGCTCTTTCTATTTCAGATATTCCATTTAATGGACCAACAGCAGCTGTTAGTGTTGGATATGTTGATGATCAAATTGTTATAAACCCAACATTAGAACAAAGAGAAAGAAACAGACTTAACTTAACTGTTGCAGGAACACATGAAAAAGTTTCTATGATTGAAGCAGGTGCTGATGAGATTCCTGAAGATATTATGCTTAAAGCTATTATGACTGGACATGCTGAAATACAAAAAATTACTGAATTTATTTCTAATATTGCAAAAGAAATAGGAAAACCAAAATTTTCTTATGAATCTTCTGAAGTTCCAGAAGAACTATTTGAAGCTGTATCTGAATTTGCAAAAGATAAAATGTATGAAGCTGTACAAGCTGTTGATAAAGAAGAAAGAGATGCAAATTTAGAAGCACTTCAAGCAGAAATTGAAGAACATTTGAAAGAAAAATATGGAGAAGAATATGAAACAATTGCTCCAAAAATTGGAGATGCTGTATATAAACTTGAAAAGAAAACAGTTAGACATATGATTTTGGAAGAGCAAAAAAGGGTTGATGGTAGAGCAATAGATGAAATTAGACCTTTATCTGCTGAAATTGACTTATTACCAAGAACTCATGGTAGTGCATTGTTCTCAAGAGGACAAACTCAAGTAATGTCTATTGTTACGTTAGGTACTGTTGGAGATGAACAAGAATTAGATGGACTAGATGAAGAAACTTCAAAGAGATATATACATCATTATAATTTCCCTCCATATAGTGTTGGTGAAGCAAGACCATCTCGTGGACCAGGAAGAAGAGAAATTGGACATGGTGCATTAGCTGAAAGAGCACTTGCTCCAGTAATTCCTTCACAAGATGTATTTCCATATACAATTAGAGTTGTATCAGAAATATTATCTTCAAATGGTTCAACTTCTCAAGGAAGTATCTGTGGTAGTACACTTGCTTTAATGGCTGCAGGTGTTCCAATTAAAGAACCTGTTGCAGGTATTTCTACTGGACTTGTTACTGATGAAAATGATAGAAATAGATATATCATGCTTACAGATATTCAAGGACTAGAAGATTTCTTTGGAGATATGGACTTTAAAGTTGCTGGAACTAAAAATGGTATTACTGCAATTCAAGTTGATATTAAAATTGATGGTTTAACAGAACAAATTATTAAAGAAGCTTTTGAAAGAACTAGAGTTGCAAGAATGTACATCTTAAATGAAGTTATGCTAAAAGTAATTCCAGCTCCAAGAACTGAAATTTCTAAATATGCTCCTAAAATTGTTACTATGAAAATTGATGTTGATAAAATTAAAGATGTTATTGGAACAGGTGGAAAAACAATCAATAAAATCATTGGCGAGACAGGAGTAAAAATTGATATAGAAGAAGACGGAAGTGTATTTATTGCTGGTGTAGATGCAGATGCAGTTAAGAAAGCTCAAGAGATGATTGAAACAATTACTATGGAATTAGAGGTTGGAAAAATATACACTGGTAAAGTTACAAGAATTATGAACTTTGGTGCATTTGTTGAAGTTGCACCAGGAAAAGATGGAATGATTCATATTTCAAAACTTGCTAAAGAAAGAGTAGAAAAAGTAGAAGATGTTGTTAAAGAGGGAGACGAAGTTGTTGTCAAGGTTATAGAAATTGATGATCAAGGTCGTGTAAACTTTATGAGAATAGTAGACTAATTAACGAATAAATATTGAGGCAAGGAATAGATATCCTTGCCTTTTAAGTATAAATGTTGCATAAGAAAAGTCTGGAGGCGAATAAGAATGAGAGTTGTTGCTTTTGTTGGTCCTAGCCGGAACAGGAAAAAGTCATAGAGCGCAGATGGTTGCAAGGGAAAGAAATATAAATTATATAATTGATGATGCAATTTTAATTCATGACAATAAAGTAGTTGCTGGAGTTTCAGCAAAAAAAGCAGAAACTAGAATTGAGTCTGTAAAAAGAGCTCTTTTTTCAATGCCGGGTCAAGTTGAAGAAATACAAGAAGTATTAAAAAGAGACAAACCTGAAAGCATTTTAATTTTAGGAACATCTGATGATATGGTAGAAAAGATAGTTAAGAATATTGGATTACCTCCTATAGATGAAACAGTATATATTGAAGATGTTTCTACTCCAGAGCAAATTGCGATTGCAAGAAGTGTACGTATGTCAGAAGGAAAGCATGTTATTCCAGTACCAACATTTGAAATAAAAAAAGATTTCTCTGGATATTTACTTGACCCTCTACAAATTTTTAAATGGAAGGGTAAAGGAACAGCTCCATATGTTACAGAAAAATCTATCATTAGACCAACTTTTAGTTATTTAGGTAACTTTATTATTTCTGATAATGTTATTAGAACTATTGCATATAAAGTTGCTATGGATATGGAAGGTGTTTATAAAGTACAAAGAGTTAAAGCTGACAGCTATAGCAATGGTATAGTGATTTATATTGATGTTATACTTGAATATGGTTATATGCTTAGAGACTTAATGAAAGAATATAAAGAAAAAACTAGAAAAGAAATTGATAGACTAACAGCTATGAATGTGTTAGATATTCAAATAGTTGCAAAAGGTCTTCATATTCCTGAATAAATTTTTGTAAAATCTACCATACTAGATAAAAAGGAGGTAGATTTTATGCAAGTTAGAGAAATAATGACAAAAGATATGGTTATTGCAAACAAAGATGATACTATATTAGATATTGCAAAAATGATGAGACATCATAATATTGGATGTATCCCTGTGGTTGAAAATGGGCATAAAGTTTTGGGAGTAGTAACTGATAGAGATATTGTAATGAATATGGCTAGGTTTAATTTTGACCCAAGTAATACTTTTGCTAAAGAAATTGCTTCTGATGTAGTTTATAAAGTTAAACCTGATGCTGATGTTAATCAAGCTTTGGCACTAATGAAAAAACAAAGAGTGAGACGATTACCAGTTATTGAAAATGATAATTTAATAGGAATGGTGTCTTTGGGAGATTTGGCAGTATATGCTTCTAATAACGTAGAAATTGGAGATGCATTGATAGAAATATCAAGACCATCAAAACCTGAAAACATATAATAAAAAGTCGAGGCATATTGCTTCGACTTTTTTGCATTAGAAAATAAAACAAAATTGCAATCAACGTAATTTACAATATTTTGAACTTTCATTTTTTCTTAATTATTGATTTTATTACAAATATGTGAGAAAATATAGACATATGTTAGATAGAGAGGTGTACAAATGGACAAAATAGATAAAAAAACTTGGAAGATAATCCAAAGGGTTGCAATCTTTATTGGAACAATTATAGTGTTACTTTTATTAGCTAAGTTTGCAGTATTTTTTATGCCATTTTTAATTGCTGGAATATTAGCGATTATGATAGAACCAATTATAAAATTTTGCATGAATAAATTAAAGATGAGTAGGAGAGTAAGCTCAATTATTATTGTTACTATAACTGTTATTTTGTTCTGCTTGGCAATTTTTTATGGTGGGATGGCAATAGTTAAAGAAGTTCTGAGATTAACTTCTAATATAACTCCTACAATTACTAATATTATTGAAGAAGTAAAAACATTTATAGGTAATTTGTTAGAAAATAATGAAATGGTTTCGGATGAAGTTGTTACAACAATAGAAAATTCTGTTACGGAATTTATAGGAAGTGTTGGTAGATGGATTGTTAATTGGGCAACAGGTTTAATGAAATATATATTATCAATTCCAACAATGTTAATAAATGTAATAATAACAATTCTTGCTTTAATATTTTTTACTAAAGATAGAATATATGTTATAGATTTAATGGAATATCATTTGCCAAAGTCATGGATAAAAAAGATTAAAACTGTTTCAAAAGAATTTTTTGGAACTTTGGGCGGATACATTAAAGTGTATGCTAAAATAATGTTTATAACTTTTGTTGAATTATTTTTAGCATTTAATATTTATAACGTAATTGGATTTAAAATTGAATATCCACTTTTACTTGCAATAGTAATTTCTATAGTTGATATATTACCTATTTTGGGAGTTGGAACAGTATTAAATCCATGGGCTTTATGGCTATTATGCACAGGAGAATATGGATTTGCTCTTGCAGTATTTTTAACATATGTAATAATATTTATTATTCGACAATTCTTAGAACCTAAACTAGTTAGCAAACAATTTGGCATACATCCAATAGTAACTTTATTTGCTATGTATGCTGGCTTTAGAGTGTCTGGAGTATTTGGACTTATTTTAGGACCTATTGTACTAATGATATTGAAATGCATATTTGCACCTCAAATTGAAAAAGGATTATTTAAAGATTTGTTTGATGAAAAGTAGGAGGTAAATTATGATAATTGTTGCAATAATTGCATTAGTAATAATTTTAATATTTATATTATTGTATAATCAACTTATTAGAGAAAGAAATCAAGTTAATAATGCTTTTTCTACAGTTGATGTAATACTAAAAAAAAGATATGATTTAATTCCTAATCTTGTAGAAACAGTTAGAGGTTATGGCGAACATGAAAAAGAGGTTTTTGAAAAAGTAACATCTCTTAGAGCAACAGCAATGAATAGTAAAGAAAAAAATGAAGTCGTAAAATTAGATAATGAAATATCTCAAGGAATAAGTAAACTATTACTATTGGCAGAACGTTATCCTGATTTAAAAGCTTCTAATAACTATTTGAAATTACAAGAATCACTTGAACAAATTGAAAATGAACTTTCAGCTGCAAGACGAACATATAACGCAGCTGTTACCGAATATAATATTTCTATAGAATCTTTTCCTACTAATATTGTTAGTAAAATTTTTGGAATGAAGAAAAATGAATTATTTGTAATAGATGATT
Organism: uncultured Clostridia bacterium; assembly: GCA_947588905.1. Taxonomy (GTDB): domain Bacteria; phylum Bacillota; class Clostridia; order TANB77; family UBA1234; genus UBA1234. The sequence goes on along the minus strand of CANQBB010000037.1, from coordinate 6,342 downwards.
CAATAAGAAAAAATTTAAAAGTTGATTTGTAGGAGATGTTTTTATGGAAGAAAAATTAAATTCTACATTATTAAAGAAAAAGAAAATTATAAAAATAGCAATAATTACAGATATTATTTTGTTATTGATATTTATTTTGGCAATATTCAATTATTCAAAACATGATGTAATAAAAGCACTTGCTGGTATTTCATCAATACTATTTCTTTGCAATTGTTGTTTTATACTTTTTTATAAAGAAAATGTATTAAAAACTATGAAAAAAGAAATATTTAATGCTATCATTCCAGAAATATTTGGAACTGGCACATATATGCCACAAGGAATGCCACAAAATATGTATAATGAATCAAAACTATATTTGAATTATAATGCTTATTTTGCTTCTGATAGAATAAAAAAAGGAATGAATCAATTAGACATTTCAAATGTTACTACAACACTTAAAAATCAAAACACATCTACTACTATTTTTAAAGGTATATTTGCTATAATGAAATTAGATGATTTCTATAAAGATGAAATACTTATTAAACCTGATTACGAAAATAAATTTGTAAGTACCTTAGTTGATAGCAAAAATAAAATGCTTGGAGAAAATGAAAATGTAGTTAGATTAGAAAATCTTGAATTTGAAAAATATTTTGAAGTTTATTCAAAAAATCAAATTAAAGCAAGACAGTTACTAACCGTAGAATATATGGAAAAAATGGTTAACATGAAAAATAAGTTAAACACACTTATAAAAGTTAGATATTTTGGAGACAAAAAGTATGTGGCTATATGGAATAAAAGATTGATAGATGAAAAAGACTTTTATAAAAATTGTGTTAATTTAGATAAAATAAAGGAAAATATAAAAGAGATATATGAAGTAATTCAAAAAGTATAAAAAGTGGCTATATTTATGTATGGCCACTTTTTATACTTTTTAAAAGAGTTTTAATTTGCATATTCTGGAGGGTATACAAAAACATCATTTGGAGTAGTAATACGTTTTATGCTATTAACTTTAATTATGGGCATTGGACCATAATAGTTTCCAAGAATAATAGTACCCTCAACTTCAACCCAAACGTTATTTTCAAAATCTGCTATTTGAGGATATTCACAAAGAAAGCCTACAATATTTGCCTCATTATCACTTACTAGCATATCTCTTGCAACAACAAATTGCGTTTCATTAAAATCTTTTCCGCGAAAAACATATCCACTAGTAATAATTTTTTTGCCTACATATTTAGAAATATTATTATGAAAGTCTCTCAAAATAGTTGTATAATTTTCATTATTCATATGTACAGTTTGATTATTTAAAAATAGATAAATAAAAAAGGTTACTAATATAATTAGTAAAGTAGTAATAATTATTTTTTGAAGATTTATCTTTATATTCCAGATTTTCATAGAGATTCTCCTTTCTCTAGTATATAATTATGCATGAAGAATAAAGATTATTAAAATAAAATGTTGTTACTTTGAAAATAATATATTAAAATATGTATGAGGTGATATAAATTGATTATTGCTATTGATGGACCAGCTGGAGCTGGAAAAGGAGAAATTGCAAAATTGATTGATGAAAGATTGAATTTTACAAGAATTGATACAGGAGCAATGTATAGAGCGGTTACTTTAAAGATGATAAGAAACGATATTTCATTAGATGATGAAGAGGGTATAAAAGAATTGTTAGAAAATACAAATATAGAATTAAGAAAAAAAAATGGTAACTTGCTTATTTTATTAGATGGAGAAGATGTATCAAAGCTAATTAGAACACCTGAAGTTAGCAACTTGGTATCTCCAGTTTCTTCTATTAAACAAATACGTATAAAAATGGTTGACTTGCAAAGAAATATGAAAAACATTGCAGAAAATATTGTAATGGAAGGAAGAGACATTACTACTATTGTGTTTCCAGATGCTGATGTGAAAATTTATTTAACTGCAGATGTAGAAGAAAGAGCTAAAAGACGATATAAAGAAATGTGTGAAGCGGACATGAAAGTAACTTATGAAGAGGTTTTAGAAAATATAGAAGCTAGAGATAAAAATGATATGCAAAAAGAAATGGGCGCATTGAAAATTACAGAAGATGCTATTGTTGTAGATAATACAAATATGTCAATAGAAGAAACTTTTGAAACTATAAATAAAATAATTGAGGAGAGAAGATAAAATGATAATAAGATCAATTTTTAAAGGAACTTGCAATGTGCTATTTCATTTAATGTATAGATTTGACGTTAAAGGAATTGAAAATATACCAAAAGAAGGACCAGCAATTTTATGTTCTAATCATATTCATTTGGTAGACTCTATTGCTGAAGTTTTATTTATTAAAAGAATGTATTATATAATGGTAAAAGCGGAGCTAATGAGAAGTAAAATTGGAAATTGGTTTTTTAGAAATCTTGGTTGTTTTGCTGTAGAAAGAGGTAAAGGAGACACGAAAGCTATATCTATAGCAGAAGAACATTTAAATAATGGTGATATGCTTATGATATTCCCTGAAGGAACAAGAAATGGAATGGAAAAAGGCATTAAGATGAAAAAAGGTGCGGCTATGATTGCTCTTCAAACTAAAAGTCCTATAGTACCAATTGGAATAAGTGGAACATTTAAATTTATGAGTAAAATTAAAATTAGAGTTGGAAAGCCAATGGACTTATCTAAATATTTTGCAATGGAGGAAACTGGAGCTAGAGAATGGATAGAAGTAACTAATCTAATGAAAGATGAAATAATTAAGTTACGAGATGGAGAATAGCTAGACGTTAGAAGGGAGAGTACTTACATGCATTATACATTACATATTACAGATAGATGCAATTTAAGATGCAAATATTGTTTTGAAAATAAAAAAGACAATGATTTATCTTTTGAAAATATAAAATCAATATTAGATAATGCTGTAAAAGATGAATCACGAAGAGCTAATATAACATTTTATGGTGGCGAGCCATTACTTAGGAAAGATATAATATATGAAACTGTTGAATATTGTAAAAAGCTAGAAGAAGGAAATGATTTTTTATTTACATATCAAATCAATACAAACGGTATTCTACTTGATGATGAATTTATTGAATTTGCAAAAGACAATATGTTTCATATTTGTTATAGTATTGATGGAACAAAAGAATGTCACGATTTAAACAGAGTTTATAGAGATGGACAAGTATCATTTGATTTAGTAAATGAAAATGCTGTAAATCTTCTTAGTAAATATCCTTATGTTACTGCAATGATGGTTACTACAGTGAATAATATACAACATTTTTATGATAGTGTTAAATATTTGTTTGATGTTGGTTTTAAATATATATTTTGTGGCATTGATTATACATCTAATTGGGATGATGAATCTATAGAAAAATTACGTAAAGAATATGAAAAAGTTGGAAGGCTTTACATAGAAAAAACATTAAATGAGGACAGTTTTTACCTTTCTCCTATTGAACATAAAATTGATACACATATTTCAAAAGATAAAATATGTGAGCTCAATTGTCAATTGGGTTTAAAACATATAGACATCGGAACGGATGGAAATATATATCCTTGTATACAATTCGTTGGAATGCAGAAATTTATAATGGGTAATTGCAAAACTGGAATTGTAAAGGAAAAGCAATTAGAACTAATGAAAAAGTCTGCTAAAGAACATGAGATTTGTAAAGAGTGTGAACTTAAAAATAGATGCAAACATACTTGTGGATGTATGAACTTAATGACCAACAAAGACCCTAATAAACTTTCACCAATTACTTGTGAAATAGAGAGAATAATTATTGAAACTTCAGATAAAATTGCATCAACGTTATATAAGAAAAGAGCCAATATGTTTATACAAAAGAAATATAATAAGATATTTCCAATTGTGGAAATAATTGAGAGGAGCAAAAGAAATGGAATTAAAAGCGGTGAAAAAGTATAGCAAAGCAAAATATCCAACAGATGAAGAAGTAAAAGAAGATAAAGATTTATTACTTAAGCCATTAGATAAATGGAAAAGAGTTGGAATAACAAGTGGATTATTAGCTATTTTGTTAGCATCTGATGGATTAGTTAGAGCAATGGATTATATAGAAGAACCTATTATTGATGGAGGCATGGATAGTATATATGATAATATTTATGAAGCTCAAATAGCTAGTATTGAATGGAACTTAGTAAAAGACTTTAAGGAAAAATACAATATAGAAGGTAAATATAGTATAACTTTAACTGATGAAGAGATAAAAACTATGGCTCAAGATTTAGAAAAAACATTAAAAGAAAACAAGGATATAAATGGAACGCATTTATGGTGTGTGTTATATGATATGTATTTTCCTGTTGTATATAGAAAGTTACCAGATGGAAATAGAAAAAGAATGTGTATTGGATATTTTTTACTTCAATATTTTGACGATGACTTTATAACAGAAATGCTTTCTAATGCTTCTTCATATTATTTTAATGAAATATTTGTAGGTGCTTCTACGGAATTCAAGAGAAAATGTGCGACATATTTATTGGATAATATAGACAAAAAGGAAACTATTGAAATATTAGCAAATTTGTCACAAGAATATTTTGACCAAATTATAGAAAATGCTTCAACGGAGCAAAGAGCTGACATAGAAAGAAAAATAAGAAATTATAATTTTAATCAATTTATTAAAGAGAACATTCCAGAAAATAATTTTGCTTTTTCAAAAGATAATTTAAGAAAATCTTATTTTGAAAAAGATAGTGACAATTTTTATGAGAGTTTTGTGGAATGGCTTTTAGTACAAGGAATAATGTAAGGAGGAGATGATAATGAGTAAAATAAAAAAGATTTTGTATGTTCTATTGTTGTCTTCAATTACGAGTTTTTTTACATGTTATATATATATTTCTATAGATGCTCGTTATGTAGAACCAATTAGTGTATTATTTTACATATTAGAATTATTACTTGTAACAATTATTGAAGCATTTATAATAAGCAAATTTAGTAATAAAAAAATAATGTCAGATAAACCATTTATCAAAATACTGAAATTCATAGCAATAAAGTTCATTATGATGATAACTTCAATTTTAATATTAGTGCTACTTACATCTATTATGGAAAATATGATTGCTATATATGATTGGGATAATTATGATAATGTTGTTAATACAATATTTTATACGATTTCAGCTTTTATAATGTATTTTGTTAAAATTTTATTATCATTTTCTTTAATAATTTGTGTCACATCTGGAACAGGAATATTCACATCAATTGGAAAAAGTATTGAATTTGCATTAAAAAATATGAAAATTGTATTATGCTATAATATTTTATTTATAACATTTTTATATGCTTCAAACTTTTTAGTTAAATTTATATCAGATATATTTATAAAAGCACAAGGATTTGATTTTAAAGTTGCTATAGCATTATTCCTATCAGCGATGGTTATGGAACTAGTAAATTATATTATTTTGATTACTAATTTAAAAATATATTTGAAGCATAAAGACGCGGATTATGAAGAATCTATAACTCAAACTTCTTAAAGGAGTAAAAAGTATTTACTAAATTGAAAGGTAGTGAAAATTAAAATGATTTCGCTAATTAAAAATAAACAATACAGTAAGCTAACATTTAAATTAGGTTTTTGTTGTGTGATGTTTGGATTTATTGAATGGTTTTATTGGATGCTAGCTTTTTTTATAAATGCAGAAGAAAAATTGTTGGTTAATATATTTTATGTTTTTGCAATTTTGATTGCTGCTATATCTATATTGTCTGGATGCTTATCAATTGGAACACGGAGTGGTTGCTTTAAAAAAAGATGAAGATAAAAAATTTGCTAAGAAAGGAATTACATATAGTCTGCTAGGCATTGGACTTTTAATTGGATTTTGGTTTAGATTTTTATATCATTAAGTATTGAAAAATCATGCTTAAAAATTGTATAAAAAATAAATAAAAAATTGTTGACACAATAAAAAAAAGATGGTAATATTGATTTCGTTGTCGACAAAAAAAGATAATAAAATTCTATATGAAATGTTGGTAAAAATTTAATTAAAATTTTATGAATTTTTTGTTGACATGAGTCATATAAAATGTTATACTAAATAAGCACTCTAAAGAAAGACATAATTTAGTAAAGCACATTGAAAAGTAAACAATGAGTAAATAAGAGAAAACCAAGCGAAAAGTTTTTGAAGTTTAAGAACATTAAAAACAAATGTTTAAAACTAAAAAACGAAGTACTAAAACAGTACAATAAATAAAGATAACGAATGAGTTATTATTAAACTAAAAATTAATTAGCGAAAGCTAAGAGATATTAATTTGAGAGTTTGATC
>CANQBB010000036.1 GCA_947588905.1 uncultured Clostridia bacterium | reverse complement strand
AAATTATCTAAAGAAATGAATTTTAAAATAGTTAGTAACCTAACTAAAAATACATTGCCTGGATTTCATGGAAATTACTATGGTCAATCTGCTTTGCCTATTGGTGCAGAAAACTTAATTTATTGCACTAACGATATTATAAATAACGCTAAGGTTTCTATTTTAAATGAAAAAACTTTAGAATTTGAAAAAGCAGAAATGTATAACTTAGATGCATATAACGGTATAGACCCTTATGATATCTATTTGTCTGGTGCAAAATCACTTATTGTAATTGAAAACGACAATGCTACAACTGATAAAGAACTAATAGTTTTCAGAGATTCATTCGGTAGTTCTTTAATTCCACTTTTAGTAGAAGGTTATAAAAAAATCACTTTAATTGATTTAAGATATATTGGTAGTGGAATACTTAGTAATTTTGTAGAGTTTAAAGATAATCAAGATGTTTTAATAATTAACTATACTGATATATTAAACAATAGTTCAATAATAAAAGTTTTTTAAATAAAAAAGTGGCTGTAAGATTTTATTACAACCACTTTTTTATTTTATCCATCAATCAGATACTTTTTTATAATATGACTAGATATAATAGTAATTGCAAATGTCATAATCACAAGAATTATTATACTAGAAATAGGAAGTTCATTATTATCTTGTTGCAAATCTTTTTCAACAAATTCTAATGAAGATATTGAAGAAAAGTATTCCATATCATTATCATTAGAAATATTATCACTTGCTTGAGAAATATAATAAGCACCTTCGTTAATTTTTATTCTTGATTCCGCCAAGGAAATGCTTTGCATCATAATAATGAGAACAAGAAAAAGTACTGTTGTAAATTTTAAAAAACGATTTTTAGTTGTCTTCATTTTTAATTTTTCCTCCCATTCTTGCTTAATTTTTCATAATTTGCAATAATATTCAATACCTTTTGTGCAAGACTGTCACATGTAATAGCATAATCTACAAAATCAAATTTTTTAAAAAATTCTTTACCCTTTATTTTTACAGTACATCCAGTTAAAATAAATAATGCACCTTTTTTCTTCAGCCGTGATACACGTTCCAACTCAAAATTCATCGCTGCAACTTCTTCATCTGTTATGGCACAAACTGTTTGAACTATTATATCAGCTTGACTAGGAAAATTAGTAAATTCATAAGAATCTTTTAACTTTTCTTTAAGTTTTCTGTGTTCCTCCGACTCACATTCTCGATTCAAGAAACAAATCTTCTTCATGAATTCTCCCTCCATTTCTTTAATCAAAGAAAACAAGCAATAACACATTTCATAGTTCAAATTATATACTGTTATGTTAACTTTGTCAACTAATTTGTCATTCTTTTATACTTTTTTGTTTTATGTTAACATATTTATACTATACTTATTCCACTTTAGTCCAAGAAATTTCGAATATATTGAAAAACCATTTCATATTCACTATAATGCTTTATTATTGATTTCTTTCTTCTTTTTATCATTTCTTCAAGTTTTTCAAAATTAAAATATCTTAAATCAGCAATATCTTTTGTTTTATAGATATACTCATTTATACGTTTATTGCAACGCATTATATAAATGTATCTAAATTCCATATCATATTTATATTTTAAATTTCTTACCGTTCCAACATATTCAAGATCTTCTTTAACAACATCTAATTTTATTCTTTTCCTTGCTATTCTTATAGCTCCATCTATAACACTTTCTCCTTCTTTAAGATTATCTTCTAAAGCTATATCCCAACGATTCGGATAAAAAATTCTCCTGTCACTTCTTTTTTGCATCAATAATTCTTTTTTAGGATTAACAACCCAAACATGAACTGTTCTAGTAAATTTCTTATGTTTTATTATATTTTCTTTTTGGTCACTAGTATATTCATTAAACTCAGTTGCTTCTTCTAATTCTTTTTCAGTTATCATATTTTATTACCCCACTTAATTTATTTATATATATAACTGTAAATTTTTATTTTTAGGGATAAAAACATTATAATATTTTTTTCAATACATTTATTAGTTCTGGAATATCAATTGGCTTACCTAAAAATCCATTCATACCAGAATCCTGAACTAATTTTTTATCTTCTTCAAAAACATTTGCTGTCATTGCTATAATTGGAATATTAGCAATCTCTTTATTTTCAAATTGTCTAATTGTTTTTGTTGCTTCATATCCATTCATAATTGGCATTTGAATATCCATAAGTACTAAATCAAAGTATCCAGGTTTTGCATCTTTTAATATATCACAAGCTACTTTACCATTTTCTGCAGATTCAACTAAAAAACCAAAATCAGTTAAATATTCTGTAGCGATTTCACGATTCATCATATTATCTTCTACAAGTAAAATTCTTTTATTCTTAAATTCTATTTCTTTTTCTTCAATAGTATCTTCATTCTTTTCTAAACTATAATGTTTATTCAAAAGATTTACTATATCTGACATAAATACTGGTTTACTAAGAAAATCAGTAATTCCACAGTTTACAGCTTCACTTCTAATACTTGAAAAATCATATACCGAAACAAGCACTATAGGCATATCTTTTCCTACCAATTTACGTATATATGTTGCTACTTCAATACCATTTATATTCTTCATTTGCCATTCAACAAAGAATAAAGTGAAAGAATCATTTTTTTCAAGTTTATCTTTAATTATATTGATGGCCTCTTCAGCTGAACTAGCAATATCATTTCTAACATTTAATTTATCTAAGATACCAGAAACACCTTTACAAGTATTTACATCATTTGCAATAATAAGGCTATGTATATCTTTTAATTTATTATTAAACTTCATTTCTTGATTTTTATTTTGTGTCTTAAATTTGATATTAACAATAAATTCTGTGCCTTTTCCAACTTCACTTTCTACTTCTATTGTACCATTCATCATATCAATAATATTTTTAACAATAGACATTCCAAGCCCAGTTCCTTGTATGCCACTGACCGTAGAATTACGTTCTCTTGTAAAAGGGTCAAATAATACATTCATAAATTCTTTGCTAATTCCTATACCTGTATCCTTTATTCTAAATTCATAATTTGACATTTCATCGTTATCTTTTTTCTGAGTAACAAGTAAAGATATAGTTCCACCAATTGGTGTAAATTTTATAGCATTAGATAATAGGTTAAGTAAAACCTGATTTAATCTTAATTTGTCACAATAAATAAATTCATCAACTACATTTATTGTATCAATATATACCGCTAATTGCTTTGCTTCAATATCCGCTTGAATTATATCTTTAAGTGAATGAAGAATTTCTGCAATATTTTCTTCTTTTTCTTCAAGTGTTACTTTACCAGATTCTATTCTACTCATATCAAGAACATCATTGATTAGAGATAATAGATGATTCGAAGATTGCATTATTTTATCTAAATAATCTTTAGCTTGCTCTTTATCATCAAGATGCATGTTTGCAAGATTAGTAAAACCAATAATAGCATTCATCGGGGTACGAATATCATGTGACATATTATTTAAAAATACTGTTTTAGCTCTGCTTGCCTGTTCTGCTAAGTGTAATGCAGATTCTAGTTCATTCCTATGAGTTAATTCTACACCCATCAATTTTCTCTGAGAAGTATTTCTTAATATTAGTACTACGATAATAATAATTCCAAACATTATAAATAGAAGAAGAAATACTAATATATCTATAATATTCTTACTTTGTTCTTCGAATATAGATCTTGGAACCGATTCAACAAAATACCAATTCATATTTTCTAATGGCGAAAAACTCATGATATATTGAACATTTCCAAAAGAATATTCTAAATAAAAGAATTCTTGATTAGACATTCTTCTTTTTATCTCATCTATTTCAATGTTAGATGTAAAGCTAGTAGTTGAAATAGCTGTGAAATAATTGTTTATCTTTGAAGCTTCTTCACTACGATGAATATACACAATATAGTTTCCCTCTAAATCAACTACATTACTAGAACCACGACCATTATATAAGTTAATTTCTACTTCATTAACTAATAAAGCAGTGTCATAAAAATATGCTATATATTCAAATTCTATATTATCAATATAAAATGGAGTTACTCTAGTTCCAATAAATAATACTTCATTATCTCCACTATATTCATCGTTATCTAGATAGTAGCATGCAAAGTGTTTTTGGGAATCTTTACATATATCAAATAAATCTTCGTTTCTTTTTATATCTTTATCACTACTATAAAAATCTCCACTAGAAGATATTAAAAATAACTCACGTGCATTTATAGTTTTAGCTTCAACTTTTAATTTTTCATACATTTCTTTTATGGATGTAATATTCATTTCTTCAATTTCTGTTGCAATTCCTTCACTGTAGTTCCATCTTTGTTGTAGATTAGACATTATTGATTTTCCATCATGTTTAGCAACTTCCTCTATGTTTTTTATTGAATTGTCAATTATTCTTTGTGTAATTAAAGAATATACAAGTGAAAAAGCAGCTCCACATATAGCTATTATTACTATAATAACTAATATATAAATAATTCTTTTTCTATTTAAACTTTTAACAGTATCTTTTTCATCCATATAAAAGATTCCCCTTCCAATCCCAATATTTTCTAAATTGTCTACATTATAATCATTATATCATTAAACATTAAAAAAACAAACATAAAAAAGCTAGTAATATATTTTTTAACATAAAATAGGTGAGAAAATTTTTCTCACCCATTTATATAGCTTAGATTTTGCCGTGCAATTCAATCACACAAGTTTTAGGATTATATTTAACAAATGTAATTCCGTCTTTTTTAGCAATCTTGCTTAAACTAGATAGTCCATCATATTCATACAAACAATTAAGCATTGCGCCATGATAACAAGACCTGCTAAAATATTCTGTATAATCCAAAGAAAATCTTATATAAATTGTATTATTATTTTGATAAATAGCTACATTATTTAATCTGCTAATCGCATTAGTAATATATTCCCATACTTTTTCATTATTTATTTCAACAGTTTTATTGAATTCTTTTTCATACTTCAAAACACTTTGCTCAATAGATTCACTAACTTCTTGATATTTTCTAAGTTCATCAATAATTTCTTGTGGCATTTGAGACAAATTTATATGAATAATCGACTGACTAGATGCTTTATTATCAACCGCCAAAATAACTTTGATATTCTTCGAATTTAAAATATCAACTACACTTTGCATTGCATTTTTAGGAACACTAATCGCAAATCTGCTATTAGTTTTTATTGGACCTCTAAAATCATACCATAAAAGCTTTCCTTTCAAATATTTCCACCAAAACTCATTAGTAACTTCCCGTTTATACTCTTGGCAATTCTTCAAAGCCTCTGCAAACAATTCAATCAACATCGTGAATTCCTCCTGTCTAAGTCGTTGATGGTTATATTTGTTCAAAATCCTTCAAAAATATTTAATTAAGAGAAATTATATCACGCATTAAAAATTATGTCAATTAAAAGGTGAGAAAACATTCTCACCTCAATTAAATTAACAGGCTACAATACGCAATTCAAGAATACCTGTTTTTTTATTATATTTTATAGAAGAAAATCCATCATTTTTAGCAAACCTTCTTAAAGCTCTTAAAGCATCATATTCATTCAAACACTCAATCAAAGCACTATAATATGCCGAAGTATCATCTGGAAAGTAGCCAAAAGAGATTTGTAAAAAAATAGTTTTGTTTAATTTATAAATTAAAACTTGCCTATTTTCTTCTATTTGTTTAGATATATATGACCATAAATTACAATTATATAACTTTATTCTTTGTCTTGTTTCAGAAATGCTCTTCTTAGCTGCTTCCATTGGTGTTACACTTTCTTTTTGCGTAGAAATTAGTTGATTAATTGTATCTTTTAAAACATTATTCATATTGATCATAAATCTTGTATAATAATCATTTTTCCCACTACGTTCTATACTTTTAACATGAAAACTTCTATTTCTTAATATTTGTGCAATACTGTTAGCACTCCGACTAGGCACGGTAATATAGTAAATATAATTAGGAGTGGATGCATTTTCCAAATTAAAACCTAAAAGTTTATTTTTCAGCACCATCCACCAAAACGTATCAATAGTAAATTGTCGCATTTCATTCACATTCTTTAAAGGCTCAGCAATCTGATTGGCATTCATGATATTCCCCCTTCTATTTCAAAGGTAAAACTGTTCCATTAGTTACAATCTTCAATCATTAAAAATTTACACACCTGCATTATACTAATATATACCTACTTTGTCAAACTAAACTATTTTTTATAACAAGAAAAATCTCCTTAAAATAAACTTTAAAGAGATTTTTATCAACTATATTAAATTATAAGTTCCATTTAATTGTATCATTTGCTTTATTAGAATTTTCTTCATTGTTATTTTGAGTACCTAATTCTTCATTTTTCACTTCATATGTTGTTGTATTTATATCTGCCTCTTCTTCAATCAAGGTACTATCATCAATCAAGTAATTTTCTATATTTTTACTCATAATAAATGAAATTATTTCTGCACTAATTAAACAACCAATACTTGTAATCAGCCAATTAAGTCTTGCTTGATTTGCTCCTTCTTCAATTATTTTTTCTAGTTCATCATCCTCAACAAAATATTTAAGGAATCCTAATTCTTTATCTTTAAATTCATTTATATTTACACTAACACTATATAAACCATACAATAATACAATAACACCTACAATTACAGGAGCAATAAGAATATTTCTTTTAACTTCTTTATACTCAGATTTACCACATTTTTTTCTGCAACTTAAAATTATTACAAAAGCAATCAATGCACTAGCAATAGCAGTTGGTATATATCTTGTTAACCAACTATTATTTATTGGATTTCCAGTACCTAATTTCATTCCAGTTTCTGATAAGTCTCCAATCACAATTACAACATATAAGATTATTACTTCTGTAAATATAAAATTTGATAATAACTTTCCTGCAGTAAATTTTTTGTTTTTACTATTATTATTTTCCATAATAATTCCCCCTATACTAGATTTAAATTTTTAAATTCTACATCATAAGTCCATTAACTAATGAAACTACTGAAAGTACAAATAATATTCCATAAACAACTTTTGTTGTTGTATATGTATGACATTTTTTAGTTTTTCCATCAACTTCAAATGAATGTATTTCAACATATGGTGAAGTTGAACGCCTATACCAACCTTTTACAACAACTTCTTTATCAAAATTTTCTTCTGATTTAAACAATGCAAATATCTTTTCTAATACATATAAAGGTTGTGTATAATTTAAAAACATAATTCCTGTATTATCTTGTATTACAAAATCTTCATTAAATATACAACCTGGATTTCCACGTCCAATTACTCTTCCTCTTAAAATACAAGGTATGCTTCTTACAGGAGAAACTTTAACTTCTCCTAATAATTCTTCTACCGTTGTTTCTTTGTAATCTTTATTTTTATGAGTATAACTTAGGTTAAGGAATAACGATAATGTAAATATAATTCCTGCAATACCCCAAATTATAAATCCGCCACCTTCTGCAACAAATTGATTATTATTCAATGCTAAAATAGCATATATTATTAAAGTACCTATTGAAATTATATAAGGCGAAGAAATTAGTAATATTTCTCTTATAAAATCATCAACAAATGATTCTGGTTTCTTTTCATTAAATTCAATATATCGTTCTTGTCCGAACTCCTCGCATCTATCAGATATTGCAAGTAATCTTTTTGAAATAAGAGGATGTGTTGAATTAAGTTCCAACCATTTTGCCCACACATTCCATTTTTCCCATTTCATTGCATTTACTACATTTTGTTTTGACACTTCTCCATTATTATATGAACTAATAGCAACTCCTTTTGAGAACTTAGCATTGCTAATACCTAATGTGTTAGCACTTGAAACTTTTGAATTTTCATTCTTGCTTCCTGTGGCTAGTCAAAAACCTATTTTAATTAAAGCAATAGCTAATGCAGAAGGATTTCTCGTTTCTTCAATTGAAAAACTATCTGCAGAATATTCTCTTGTCCTTGAAAGCCATAAAATAATATACTGACTTATTATATATAAAACATATGCAAGCATTCCAAGCATTGTTGCAAGATCTTGACTATTGCTATTATTGCTACTACTTCTACTACTTCTACCTCTTCTTGTAGAAGAGCCTATCAACAAATCATATATATAATATAATATTAAGGGAACTAACTGTGCAGCAGTCATAAATAACATATCATAATGATTTGCATGTCCTAATTCATGAGCAACTACAGCTTTAGCTTCTTCTTCATTTAATAATTCTAGCACTCCACGTGTAATAACAACTCTTGCATCATTTTTAGTTCTACCATATGTAAAAGCATTTGGAGCTCCATCATCAATAAATCCTATTCTAGGATAATTCATATTATGTTTCTTACAAGATTCTTCAATAAACTCATTTAAAAATTGTGGTAATTCATAATCGAATTTTGCTTTATAAAAAACTTTGAAAATCCAATCATTTAAAATTGGTGATATAAAAAATTGAAGAACAATTATAAACATGCTAAGTATTATTCCATAAGAAACTGGTACTTGTAAAAGAATAAATGTTAATATAACAATTGCAGCTAAAACTCCATATAAGCAACTTAATGTTATTAACGATACTGCTAATAAATTTTTCTTCATAAGCATCCTCTTCCCCTCTTTTGTATATTTTTGTTTACATATATAGTATACCATATATTTACTTTTTTTGAAATAGCTTTGGAAAAATTTACATAAATTATTTTCTTCTTATTATATTTAGAAAATTTGAGAATTAAATATCTTGTTTTTCTTATTTCCGTAAGTCTAATAATATTTTTTATAATCAAAACTTTATAAGAAAAATGAAAATCTAAAAAATAAAAATTATCGATAACTTTCCTATTATGCAAAAAAAAACAGAATAATTTTATATTCTGTTTTTATATAAATATATTTTTAAATTATAATCCATATGCTGCTTGAGAATTAGTTATTTCTCTAATTATTATTTCACTAGCCGCTACTGTAAATGGATATGTTTCGTTTGCAACCTTTATAGCAATTACTTCAACAAATTGTCCAATCTTTAAATCTTCTTTATAATCAGTAGCAGAAATTATTTCTGGAGAATTAGTTAATAAAACTCTTATTTCATTTCCAGTTGTTATATAATAATCAGTAGTTTCTAAATTAACTGTTATATATTTTTCGTTTATGTTTGATATAATTCCACAAAAGTAATATGAATTACTATATTCAGCAGTTTCTACTATATTAAAATCTTTGTTATTTTTAAAAACAAATACTGTTTCTTCTTCTCCATATATATAATGATAATGATCTACTAATATTCCTCTATCAATATATTGTACATCTTGCCCGAATATAGTAATCATCTCTAACTTTTATAAATGGGCTCTTATCAAAAACTATAGCATATAAAGAATCTATTAAAATAATAACAAGAAAAACACAAATAACAATAAAAATAAATTTTAATATTTCTTTCATATTATTCCATCCAATCTGCTTTTATTTTGTAAGTTCTACTAAAAATTCTATATATTCATTATCATTTTTCACAGATATCTTACCATTATGCAATTCTATAATTTCTTTAGTAATTGCAAGTCCAAGTCCAGCTCCCCCACTATTAGAAGCTCTTGCTTCATCTCCTCTATAAAATCTTTCAAATATTTTTTCTAATTTATATTCAGGTATTTTATCTCCCTTATTTTTAAAAATAATATTTATTTTTTCCTCATATTCCATTGCAGTAATTTCTATTTCTGTATTTTCATAACTATAATTTATAGCATTTTTTAATAAGTTTCCAAATGCTCTTGCAAGCTTGTCCCCATCACCCATATAATAAATAGAACCAACTTTATTGAACACACATCGTAATTTCTTTTCTTGAAATAATGGATACAAATCTTCAATAAGTTGTTCAATTAAAAATGTTAAATCAATTTGCTGTTTTGTTATAGGCATTGCTTTTAAATTGTATCTTGTAATATCAAAAAACTGGTTAATTAGTTCTTCTACCCTATATGATTTTTTTAGAGCTATATCTAAATATTTTTCACGCATTTGTTCTGGCAAATTTTTTTCATCATTTAATAATGTTAAATAGCCTATAATAGAAGTTAATGGCGTTTTTAAATCATGAGCCATATACATTATTAAATCATTCTTTTTAGTTTCAGCCTCTATCGCTGCATTCTTGTTAGAAATTAAATCTGCTCTAATATTATTTAGTTGATTACTTATTAAAGCCAAGTTTGATGGCATAACAATTTCTTCTTCAGGTTTTTTTATAATTTTATCAACACTCGTTATAATTGATTCGATATATTTATTAGAATTTTTTATAATAATATAAGAAACAATTATAAAAATAAAAATAGCACTTAATACAATAATTAAAGGTTTTCTTGAAATTAAATAAATATATAAATCTCTATTTAATCTACTTATCAATTCAGCTATTTGATTATTAAATAATACATCAAAAATTAGTTCAAATACTGCAAATACTAAAATATTGTATAAAACAATTTTTAAAATGGTTTTCTTGGTAATACTATTTCTTAATTTAGAGATGCTACTTTTATTCAATCTTATATTTCACCCCTTATATAACATTTTTATATATTGTCATATGTAGTATTTTAAATTGGAATTATTATAACATATTTTATAACTTATTTTTGGATTATTGACAAAGTTAAGAAATATTTAAGAATTTAAATCATTTTCTACACAACAAGCAAACACTTTCAACATGGCTTGTTTGACAAAACATATCTACTAATTTAATTTCTTTTAATTCAAAACAATCTTTTGTCAATATTTTTAAATCTCTAGCAAGAGTAGCAGGATTACAACTAATATATATAAGTTTTTCAGGTTTAATCTCCATTATAGTTTTAAGTGTTACATCATCACAACCTTTTCTTGGCGGATCAACAAAAATTATATCAGCTGTTATTCCATCTTTATAAAGTTTAGGTACTATTTCTTCCACTTCTCCTACCAAAAATTCTGCATTTCTTACTTCATTCATTTCTGCATTTTCTTTTGCATTTTCTATCGCTTGTTGTACCACTTCAACACCATATGTTTTCTTGCACTTATCTGCCATAAATATAGATATAGTACCAATTCCACAATATAAGTCAAATATCGTTTCTTGTCCTGTTAATCCTGCAAATTCTTTTGCTATATTATATAATACTTCAGTTTGAACAGGATTTACTTGATAAAAAGATAATGGAGAAATTTTAAATTTATAATCTCCTAGTTTATCTATTATAAAATCTTCTCCATATAATGTAATACATTTTTCTCCCAAAATTATATTTGTATTTTTATCATTTATATTTTGTATTATAGATGTGATTGTAGGATAATTTTGTATAATTTCATTTATAATTTTTTCTTTATTTTTTAACTGCTTACCATTTGTAACAATTATAAGCATAAACTGATTTGTATTAACTGCTACTCGTGTAATTATATGTCGTAAAGTTCCTTTTCCAGTTTTTTCATCATAACAAGTAATTCCATTATCTTTTAATATTTTAAAGACTTTTTTTGATAATCTATCTGATAATGTATTTTGTATGTAGCAAGTTTCATTTTCAACTAGGTGATGTGTCCTATCTGAATAGAATCCTATTTTTCCATCACCAACAGGATATTGTGCTTTATTTCTATAATTATACGGAATTCCCATTCCAATTATTTCACTTATCAAAGGTTCGTACCCTAACTGTTTTTTTATTGTTGTGCTTACTGTATTTACTTTATGTAATAATTGTGCTTCATAATTTAAATGTTGTAGATTGCATCCACCACATTTACCAAACACAGGGCAAATCGGTTCTTCTCTTGCATTAGATTCTTCTTTAATTTCAAGTAACTTACCATATCCAAAATCTTTATTAGCCTTAATAATTTTTATTTTTACTTTTTCTCCCTTTATTGCTCCTTTTACAAAAGTTGTATACCCATCAATTTTAGCAATACCTTCTCCTTCAACTCCCATATCAACAATATCTACTTCATAATCTTGATTTTTTTCAACCACAAATTATCTCTCCTTTTTTATATATGATAATTTAAAATTATCACAATGTATTACACTAATCAAATTAAATCGCATGTCAAAAAATTACAATATTATCTCTCTATATAAAAATTTATCCTTTATACTTCCAAGTCCGATAAATTTTTTAGTTATATAGTTATCAAAATACAATCTATACATTCCATCTGGTAAATTATAATAAATTGGAAGTCCATTTATAAATCCAAACATTTTATCTTTTTTTATTACAACTTCATTGTCAAATAAATCTTCTAAATCAATAATATCTTTTTCATTTGCATCATCAAAATCTACAGCTTGGTCAATCGTAAAATTACCAGATTGTAACCTTTTCAATTCTGTCATTGTTCCAACAGTATTTAATTTTTCTGCTATATCTTCACACACAGTTCTAATATATGTACCTTTAGAACAATGTATAGAAAATTTTAAAATATTATTTCCATAAAGCACATCATAAATATCATATATTTCAATATCTCTTGGCTCCCTTTCAATTGTTATACCCTGACGTGCATATTCATATAATTTTTTTCCATTAACTTTTATTGCGGAATACATCGGGGGAATTTGTTTTTGTGGTCCAATAAAGTTTGAAAGAACGTCACCAATTTTTTCTTCATCAATTTCATTTGTGTTTTTTTCAATTATTTTTCCAGTTCTATCCCCTGTATCTGTTTTTATTCCAAACTTCATTTGAACTTCATATACTTTGTCTTCACACGTTAAATATTGAACTAGTCTTGTTGCTCTATTTATGCATAACACTAAAACCCCAGTAGCAAGTGGATCCAAAGTTCCCGTATGTCCAACTCTCTTTACTCCTAATCTACGCCTTATTTCAGCAACAACATCATGAGAACTAATACCTTGTGGCTTATTTATTATCATAACTCCATCCATTATAAATTTTCCCCCTTAGCAAAAATGTCATTTCAAATAAAACGAAAAAACTATTTCGTTGCAATTTAAAATGACATAAAATTTTTATATTCAAAAACATTTTAAATACTTTTTACTTTAAGTTCTTTTCAATTTCAGCAATTAAAGTTTGCTTTATATGTTCAAAAGACATCTCGGTTGAAAAACCAGCAGCTTTCATATGTCCACCGCCACCAAATTTACTTGCAATTAAAGATACATCCATATATTCATTTGATCTTAAACTTATTTTAAATTTGTCATTATCAGGACGAACAAAAACAGATACTTCTACTCCTTCTATATTTCTACCATAATAAACAATATTTTCATGGTCTCCATCAGCAATATTTAATTCTTCTTCATCCTGCTTAGTTACATATGTAAAAGCAATTTTATTATTTGATAATAACTCTAATCTATCTATTGCTCTACCAAGAAGTTTCGTACGATTCAAAGTAGATAAGTCAAATAAGTTTCTATAAATTTTTGCTGTATCAATTCCAGTTTCTAAAAGCATAGCAACTAATTCAAATGTTTCTGGTTGTACATTATACTTAAATCCTCCTGTGTCTGAAAGAATTCCAGCATAAGCGCAAGTTGCTATTTCTTTTGTTATTGCTATATCCATATATGCTAATATAACAAGTAAATTTTGACAAGTTGATGATGCAACTGCATTTACGTAATTTACATCTCCATAATTTTGATTTGTTATATGATGATCAATTACTATTGTATTAGGAGTTTTTTCAAATATTTCTCTACATACATATAATCTCTCTAAATCTCCACTATCAAGTGCAATGCATAAATCATAATTGTAATTTTCTTCAATATATTCCTTAATTTCTTCACGTCCTGGCAAAATATCATACATTTTATGAACTCCATTAGGAATAATTACATCAACATTTTTCCCTATTTTTTTTAATGCATGCATAAGTGTTAATGAACTTCCTATAGCATCTCCATCAGGATGTTCATGAGTAATTATAACAATAGAATTACTTTCTAGAATCTTTTCTTTTATACTTTCCAAAACAGACATAAAAAATATCATTCCTTCCATACTTTTGGATTTGTTTAAATTTTATTCTTTTTCTTCTTCATCATCTTCAATAGGTGTTATATTTAATTCATTTATAACATTTTGAATATGAGCCCCATACTCCATTGAATTATCAAATTGAAATAAAACTTCAGGAGTCGAATGCATTCTAATATTACTTCCAATTGCTCTTCTAACAATTCCACTACCTGACTTTAATGCATCCATTACTGTATCAATATCATCTGCTCCCAAAATACTAACAAATATTTTGCAATATTTTAAATCTTTAGTTACATCAACTTTAGTAACACTAATCAATCCAGAGATTCTTGGGTCTTTTAGTTCTTGACTTATTACTTTACTAGCAACCTTTTTAATCTCTTCTTCTATTCTTTCTGTTCTTTCCATATTAAATCCTTTCCAAATTTTTAAATAAACATTTTTTATCGGAAATATTTATTAGTCTTGTTTTATTTCTTCCATAATATAAGATTCCAAAATATCTCCAACTTTTATATCACTATAGTCTTCAATTTGAACTCCACATTCAAAACCAGTTGCAACTTCTTTTGCATCATCTTTCATTCTCTTCAAAGATGCAAGTTTACCGGTATGAATAACCACATGATCCCTTATTACTCTTAAACCAGAGTTTCTTACTATTTTACCTTCTGTTACATAGCAGCCTGCAATCATACCAACATTAGTAATTTTAAATACTTGCCTTATTTCTGCAGTTCCTTGTATTACTTCTTTATATTTAGGTTGTAACATTCCTTTCAAAGCTGCAGTTACATCGTCAATAGCATTATAAATAACAGAATAAATTTTTATTTCTACTCCTTCTTTGTCTGCTATAGATTTTGCCATTGGCTCAGGTCTAACATTAAATCCAATGATTATTGAGTTTGTAACTTTTGCAAGTGTAACATCAGATTCTGTAATGCCTCCAACATTGCAATGTATAATTCTAACTCTAGCCTCTTCGTTTTGTATCTTTTCAAGTGATTGTCTAATAGCTTGTGCAGAACCTTGAACGTCTGCTTTAATAATTATATTTAAATCTTTTAGTTTTCCTTGTTCGATTTGATTAAATAAATTATCTAAAGTTACAGGACTAGTTCTTCTAATCATGTCTTCTCTTTCTTTACTCTTTCTCTTATCAATTAAATGTTTTGCAATCTTTTCATTTTCAACTTCATAGAAAGTTTCTCCAGCTATTGGCACTTCAGGTAAACCTATAACTTCAACTGGTGTAGAAGGTCCAGCAGATTTTACTTTTTGTCCTTTATCATCTACCATTCCTCTTATTTTTCCAATTACACTTCCAACAACGATAGTATCACCAATATTTAATGTACCTCTTTGAACTAACAATGATGCTGTAATA
>CANQBB010000035.1 GCA_947588905.1 uncultured Clostridia bacterium | reverse complement strand
CTCCACATTTTATTATACCAATCCATTGCATCTTCTGGTTTGCAAAGAACAACCATTTCTTGTTTTTCAAATTGATGTACTCTATAAACACCTCTTTCTTCAATACCATGTGAACCAACTTCTTTTCTAAAACATGGAGAATAAGATGTAAGGGCAAGAGGTAAATCTTCTTCCTTAATAATTTGTCCTTTGAATTTTCCTATCATTGAATGCTCACTTGTACCAATCAAAAATAAATCTTCATTTTCTATTTTGTACATCATTGCATCCATTTCTTCGAAACTCATTACACCATTTACGACATCACTTCTAATCATAAATGGAGGTATGCAGTAAGTAAATCCTTTATTTATCATGAAATCTCTTGCATAAGAAATCATTGCAGAATGAAGTCTTGCAACATCTCCCATTAAATAATAAAATCCATTTCCACTTGTTCTTCCTGCACTTTCTTTGTCTATTCCATTTAATCCTGCCATAATATCTGCATGATAAGGAACTTCAAAACTTGGAACTTTAGGTTCTCCAAAACGTTCATTTTCAACATTTTCAGAATCATCTTTACCTATAGGAACAGAATCATCAATGATATTTGGTATTGTCATCATTTTTTGTTTAATAACTTCGCTAAGTTCATTTTCTTTTTTCTCAATTTCTTGCAATTCATCATTGATAGCTGACACTTGTGCTTTAATCTCATTAGCTTTTTCTACTTCTTTGTTTTTCATTAAGATACCAATTTCGGAGCTTTTACTATTTCTTTCTGCTCTCAAATTATCTCCTTTAAGCCTTGCATCTCTTAATTCTTTGTCTAGTTCAATTACTTCGTCAACTAATGGTAATTTTTTGTCTTGAAATTTTTTCTTGATATTTTCTTTAACAATATCAGGATTTTCACGAACAAATTTAATGTCTAACATAATAAAAACCTCCTAAAAATATAATAAACTCTCCCATCAAAAGGACGAGGGAGAGTTCGTGGTACCACCTTAATTACTTCTTCAGTGCATTGTAACCTATGCAACAGGTTTGACTTTCATCAAAAGCTCAAGAGTAGATTCCTTAAGGTATTTTACTGATTTACACCAACCATCAGCTCTCTATAAAAATATTACTTAAGTACTAGTCTCTGTCATAGCCATATCAATATGAAAATTATATAACCGGTAACTTTAAAAGTCAATTAAAATTTTTAAAATATATTGAAAAAAGACGATTTTATGATATAATTTCATGTGTAAATATAAGCGCAAGGAGGAAAAATTTTTTGAAAAAATTTAGTTTGATTTTGATTTGCTTGTTAATAATATTGAGTGTAGGAACATGTTTTGCGTTAGGAATAGATAATTTAAGTGGAGATTTTAGTGGAGAGGCTAGCGGTGAAACTAGCGGAGAAATTAGTGGTGAATCAATAGAAGATATATTATCTGAAATTTTAGGTGAAGATTATTTTAATGATGAAGTAGAAGTTGATGATGTTGGCGATAATAATATTATGAAATTTGGAAATATTGTAACAGCTAATGGAAAGGCTTCTGACTTAATAATGTTACTTGGACAAAGAATAGAAGATAGGGCAACCGGTAGTTATGGCTTTGCTGTTGGAAATAATTTAAATATATCTGGAGATAAAGAAAAAGATGTATTTTTAGCTGGTAGCAGTGTTAATGTAAAAGGAAATGTTGGAAGAGATGTTTATGCAATAGGTTCAAGCATATATATTGATGGTAATATTTCTAGAAATGTATATTTATTAGGAACTGAAGTTGTTATTGGACCATATGCTAATATAAGTGGTGATGTACTTCTTGTTGGAACTGATAGCTTAAAAATAGAAGAAGGAGCTACAGTTTTAGGAAATGTAACATATGATAGTAATGTTTCAAAAGTATCAATTCCAGGATATATAAATACTAAAATTATTGAAAAAACTCCTTTAGTTAATGATGAAACAGATAATACTAAAGCTTTAATAATAAGTACTGTAACATGGTTAATCGCTAATATTATTTTATTTGTTTTAACAATGTTAATCGCACCAAAACTATTTGAAAAGATAAAAGATGGATATGACATTAAAGGAGTAGGACTTGTATTTTCTTCTTTAGGATTTGGAATTTTATTTTTAATAGTAGTACCTATTTTAGTGATACTTGCAATTTTTACAGTTATAGGAATAAGTTTGGCATTAGTTGCATTTTTTGTATATATATTGTTAATATTGTATTCAACAGTTTTGACAGGATATTTAGTTGGTGCAATCATATTCAAAAAAACTAATTTGAATAAATATCTTGTTGGAATTATCGGAGTTGTTATAGTACAAATACTAAGAAGCCTACCAATAATAGGAGGATGGGTTGCATTTATATCTATACTAATTTCTTTAGGTATAATTGTTGAAATAGCTAGAAAACAAAAAAAGGAAGAATAAAATATATATCAAATGGGCTGTAAATTATACAGCCCATTTTACGTTATAAAAAAATTCGTATTTTTCTCGGCGGTTCAAGCAAAATATTACTTTTTTGAGTGCCAGAAAAAAAGTCACATTTTGCCCAAAGTGCTACTTGCTTAAACAGCAACAATCAAGGAGCTATATAATTTACAGCTCCTTTTATATTTTAATATTATTTAATTAAAAGCTTATTACAATTATTGTAACACCTGAATTCATCACACCTAAATCTGGGTCTTTTCTAAAATCATTATCTAAATCTAAAACCTTTCTTGTTGTTTCATCAAAAGCAGACCAATTTTCTCCAGGTATGTAATCAGCTATTATTTTAGCTCCTTTTAATTGATCTAAATAATTTCTAATTCCAGTTCTAAGAGCTCCACCTTTACCGGTAGAACCATATCCATGAATTATTTTAAAAACTTTTAGACCCTGTGCTCTATACATTTCTAAATTATTTCTAACAAGTATCTCAGCTTGATATACTGTTGGCATATATTTTTCAATATTTGCAATTTCCATTTGACACACTCCTTACATTACATAATTCTATCAAAAAAATACTTTTATTTCAAGAATTCTCTAAAAATAGTTGGTATTGCATTTTTGATTATTTTATGCTATAACTTAAACGTAGTAAAATAAGTAATTTTGAAAGGAATGATATAGATGGAGATTGGTATAGTAGGGTTACCTAATGTAGGTAAAAGTACTTTATTTAATGCAATAACAAAAGCTGGAGCTGAATGTGCAAATTATCCTTTTTGTACTATTGAACCTAATGTTGGAATTGTACCAGTACCTGATGATAGATTATATGAGCTTGCGAAACTGTATAATCCAGAAAAAATTACACATGCAATTGTTAAATTTGTAGATATTGCTGGTTTAGTTAAAGGTGCTTCTAAAGGAGAAGGTTTAGGAAATAAATTTTTATCTCATATTAGAGAAGTAGATGCAATAGTTCAAGTGGTTAGATGTTTTGAAGATCCTAATATTGTTCATGTTGATGGCAGTATAGATCCTGTTAGAGATATTGAAACAATAAACTTAGAATTAATTTTTGCAGACTTAGAAACTGTAGAAAAAAGATTAGAAAAAGCAGTAAAGCTTGCTAGAGCTGATAAGAAAAATCAAATTGCAGTTGATGCTTTAAATAGAATCAAATCAGCATTAGAGGCGAATAAATTAGCAAGTACTGTAGAGTTAAATGATGAAGAAAAAGAAATGTTGCCAGATTTATATTTGCTTACTGCAAAACCAATGATGTATGTTGCTAATATTTCTGATGAGCAATTAAAAAATATTGATGCAGATGAGCATTACAAAGCACTAAAAGAATATGCAAGCAAGAATAATAATGAAGTAATACCTTTATGTGTAAAAGTTGAAGAAGAACTTGCAGTTTTAGAAGATGATGAAAAACAAGAAATGCTTGAATTATTAGGAATAGAAGAGTCGGGATTAGATAAATTGATAAAAGCTAGCTATAAACTACTTGGACTTATGTCATTTTTGACTGCAGGAGAGCCAGAAGTTAGAGCTTGGACAATTAAAATTGGAACTAAAGCTCCTGCCGCTGCTGGAAAAATACATACAGATATTGAACGTGGCTTTATCAAAGCAGAGGTTATAAATTACAAAGAGTTAATTGATTGTGGTTCACTTGCTAAAGCTAGAGAAAAAGGTCTTATTAGAATTGAAGGCAAAGATTATATAATGCAAGATGGAGATGTAGTGCTATTTAGATTTAATGTGTAAATACAAAATGGACTGTGAAAAACAGTCCATTTTTAAGTTTTGTCTTCTTCTCGGCGGTTGAAGCAAAATATTACTTTTTTGAATTTTTGAAAAAAGTCATATTTTGCAAAGAGTGTTACTTGCTTAAACAGTAACCAAAATGTCTTTTTGTTTAAAATTTATCTTCAAAAATTCACACTATTCATCCCAAATTTATTTGACTTAAAAGTCGCTTATGATATAATATCATTAGGTTATTATGGGGAAGGGGAATACTTATGAAAAAAATAATATTTATTGCAAGCTTACTAATAATGATTTTTTGTACAGTTTCTTATGCAAGTGTTGACGTGCCAGAAACTGTTAGAATAAAATTAAATGATGGTTCTATAATTGAATTAGACTTTGATGAGTATCTATATGGAGTTGTATCAAGTGAAATGGGAACTAGTTATAAAGCTGATGGAAAAGTTATGCAAGTTGGAATTGAAGCATTGAAAGCTCAAGCTGTAGCTTCAAGAACTTATGCTGTATATAATATAGAACATTCAAAATATACTGATTATGATTTGACAGCAACTACTAGTGACCAAGTTTATAAAACTAGTAATGTAAAAGACATTGTAAAAGAAGCTGTTGATAGCACATCTGGACAAATAATTACATATAACGGAGAACCAATATCTGCATTTTTCTTTTCAACAAGTGGAGGACATACAGAATCACCCGAAAATGTTTGGAGTTCAGCACTACCATATTTAATTGGTGTAGAAGATACATAAGAACCATATATTGTTGGAAATTCTGAATGGGAGGCAAGAGTTCCTGCAAGCAAATATGGAAAAATAGAAGTCTTAGAAAGATCTGTAAATGATAGAGTTATAAAATTAAAAGTAGGAAATGAAGTTGTTACCAAAAATAATATTAGAACTAAATTTGGAGCTTCACTTGTTAAAAGTACATGGTTTGATGTAACATATGATGCATCTACTGATGAATATGTTTTCAAAGGTAAAGGATATGGACATGGAGTAGGAATGAGCCAATACGGTGCAATGGGAATGGCAGAAGAGGGCTTTGATTATATTGATATATTAAATTGGTATTATACAGATATTGAAATAGAGCCAGAAATAAGTATGAAGAATGACTCTAAAGATAAGATTAAAGAAGAAGACAATGACAAATATAATAAAGACGATGAAGAAGAAATAAATACGCAAGAAAAAGATTATTCAGATGCTAAACCTACAATAAAAGATAATACAAAAGAATATGGACCACTTCTAATGAGCATACTTAATGTGATAAATATGTGGGGGTGATTTTATCAATATAGGAGTCGATATCGGTGGGAGACATGTTGGAATAGGACTTGTTGATGAAAATGGAAATATCATAGTTAGAAAAGATATGTACTATGATAATGTAACATTTGATACATCAAATGTCTTTGAAAGTATCAATAATTTTATTAAAGAATATGAAGAACAAACTGAAAATATTGGAATTGGTATTCCTGGTTTGTGCAATGATACTATGATTAACTATACTTGTAATTTGCCTCTTAGTGATATTGATGTTACAGACTATATAAAAACTAGATTGCCAATATATATTTCTAATGATGCAAATTGTGCAGCCATAGCAGAATATGAATTTGTAGATAGAAAAATGTTTTCAAATTATATTTTAGTTACTGTTGGAACTGGTATTGGTTCAGGCATAATTTTAAATGGCAATTTATATACTGGTAGTACAGGTTCAGCAGGAGAAATAGGCCATATGACCATAGAAAAAGATGGACTTGAATGTAATTGTGGAAGAAAAGGTTGTTTTGAAAAATATGCATCTGTTTCTGCATTACTTAAAATGACCGAATTAGATAACTTAAAAGAAGTTTTTTATTTAAGTGGAAAGAATCCAAATATTCAAAAAGTTTTAGATGTATACATTGAAAATTTAGCTGAAGGTTTAGCTAATGTGGTTAATATGTATGACCCAGAAATGCTTGTTATTGGTGGCAGTTTGGCTAAATTTGAAGAAAATTTCATGTATATTCTTAAATCTAAAATTATAAATAAATTATATAATAAATATACATATGATTTTAATATAAAGTCTGCTAATTTAAAAAATGATGCAGGTATTATTGGTGCTTCAATCTTAAATAGATATTTATAATGGAAGGATGTTTATATGGAGTTAATAAAACAAGTAGCAAACATCACTAATGAAAAAAATATTTTTATAAATGAACCAATGAGTAAGCATACAACATTTAAAACAGGAGGACCTGCGGATATTTTTGTTATTCCAGAATCTAAAGAAGAAATTATTAAGCTATTACAACTAGAATGCAAAAAAACAATTGTTGGTAATGGAAGCAATTTGTTAGTAAAAGATGGTGGAATAAGAGGACTTGTTATAAAAATAAATATAGATAATTATAAAGTTGAAGATGATATTATAATTGCTGATTCTGGAATAATGATAGCAAAGCTTTCAAATATTGCTTATGAAAATTCTTTAACTGGTTTAGAATTTGCATGTGGAATACCTGGAACTTTAGGTGGAGCAATAGTGATGAATGCAGGTTGCTATGGCGGAGAAATTTCAAATGTTATTTTGGAAACAACGGTTGTTGATTTAAGCGGAAATGTTACTAATATTGTTAATCATGAATTTGGTTATAGAAGTAGTATATTTCAAAAAAAAGATTATATTATTTTGTCTTCAAAACTTAAATTGAAACATGGGGATAAGAATATTATAAAAAAACAAATGGATGAAAATAATAGTGCTAGAAAGTTAAAGCAACCTATAAATAAGCCAAATGCGGGAAGCACTTTTAAAAGACCAAAAGATAATTTTGCTGCAAAACTTATACAAGATGCAGGATTAAAAGGATATTCAATAGGCGATGCGGAAGTATCTGATTTACATGCAGGCTTTATAATAAATAAAGGAAAAGCTACATCAACAGATATTTTAAAACTAATAAAATATGTTCAAGAAAAAGTTAATTCAGAATATGGAGTAATGCTTGAACCTGAGATAAGGATAATAGGAGAGGAAAAATAAATATGGATAATCTAAAAGAGTGGCTAGGCTCAGGAATGAAAATAAAAAGATGGCTATTATTAGTTATCATTGGAACAATAACACTTAGTTATGGAATTTCAAATTTAAAATTAGCAAATCAAATGAATTTATCAAGTGTATTAGTTACGGGACTTTTATTTATAATTGGTTTTGCATGTATTGTTATGGGATTTCTAATGACACAAAGAAGAATTCTTAGAGCGGTTGCAGAAGCAAATATATCTTCAAATACAAGAAAATTGAATATAAAAAAATTATTGTTTGATAAAAATACTTTAGATAAAAATATAAAAGTTGTAGTAGTTGGTCAAGGAGATGGAATGTCTACTTTGCTTAGTGGTATGAAATTATTTTCTAATAATATTACATCTATAGTATCTACTTTCTATGAAAATGATAAGGAAGATCAACTATTAGAAATTGATGAAATAAAAAGAGCTATAATTTCTCTTTCGGAAAATGGTAATGAAGAGTTGAGTAAGTTTTTTAATTATAGTTCTCCATATGGAAAAGATTTAGGATCAATTATTTTTGAATCGATGATGAATATGAATGATAATAATTTTTCAAAAGCAGTTTATTCATTATCTAATTTTATTGCTTTAAATGGTAAAGTTTTACCTGCTACTACAGAAAAAGTAACTATGGGAGCTGTGCTTTCTGATGGTAGTAGATTACATGGAAAAAGAGAAATTAAAACAATTCCATCTGAGAAAAAATTGCCAATAGATAAAATATTTATAACACCAGAAAGATGCACACCAGCACCAGGTGTTATAAAAAGTATTAGAGAAGCAGATTTAATAATAATTGGACCAGGAAGTTTATATACTGGTATTTTACCGATTTTACTGATAAAAGAAATTGCTGATGAAATTAGAAAAAGTAAAGCAACAAAAATTTTTGTTTCTAACATAATGACTGAAGCTGGTCAAACTGATGGATATTCACTTTCTGATTATATTAGTGTTTTACACGAGCATGTTGGAAAAGGAATTGTTGAGTATTGTATAGCAAGTGATAGTGCTGTAATGCCTGAATATATTAGAATGTATATTGAAGAGAAAAATTCTGAAGTAATAGATGTAGATAAAATTAAGATAAAAAATACTGGTGTTAAACTTGTAGTAAATGATTTATCTGTAGTTGATGAAAAAGGAAAAATTAGACATGATCCTGTAAAACTTGCTAAAGAAATTATTGATGTAATGTGTAAGAATATGGATTTATCAGCAGATAAACAAGGGTTAGAATATTATAATGTTGGTGCTAAATTAAAAAATGTTAATTCAAAAAATAAAAAGAAAAATGTTTTATTTAGAGATGTTAAGGTAGTAAATACAAATAAGAAAAAATAAAGGGGTTTCCTATGATAATTACAAATGAAAAAGATTTGAATTATTCAACTAAAAAAGAATGGCTTATAACTAATGGAATAGGTGGATATTCTTCTAGTACAATTGTTGGAATGAACACTAGAAAATATCATGCACTTTTGGTTGCAGCTCTTGATGATAATTTTGAAAGATATATGGTTCTTTCAAGATTAAACGAAGAGATAATATTAAACAAAGGTACATACAGTATTTCAACAAATGAATGCCCTAATTATATAGAAAAGGGTTTTAAATTTCAGAAAGCTTTTGCAAAAGAATATTTGCCAGAGTTTTATTATAATGTACAAGGTGTAGAGATTATAAAGAAAATAGGTATGAGTCATGGAGAAAACAAAGTTGCTGTAGCATATACTATAAAATCTAATAATAACAATGTTAAACTAAAATTATCTCCTCTTGTAAATTTTAGAAATTTTCATGAGGTAAATAATTTCTACAGAGCAAATCAAGAGATTACAGAAAAATATGTTAAAGTTAATTTGAATGATAAGCATAATTTGTTTATGGCAATGTCAGAAGGAAATTATATAAAATATTATAATACGTATTATCAAAATATGTATTATAATATTGAAAATGAAAGAGGTTTAGATGCTTTAGAAAGTCATTTTATGCCAGGTTATTTTGAAATAGAAATTTCTAAAAATGAAGAAAAGACAGTAGAATTTGTTGCATCAATTGATGACGAAAGAATAAAACCTAATGCAATGCAAATTATTAGAGGAGAAGAAACAAGACTTCAAAAATGTTGTAAGGTAGCAAATGCAACTAATGAATTAGAAAGGGATTTAGTAATTGCTGCTGATAATTTTATTATAGAAAAAAAGTATGGTAAAACAATAATTGCTGGCTATCATTGGTTTGGAGATTGGGGCAGAGATACTTTTATTGCATTTGAAGGATTACTTTTAAAAACAAATAGATTTAATGATGCTAAAAATATAATAATTACTTTTTCAAAATATATAAAGAATGGATTGATACCAAATCTTATTGATGAAAAAGGTGGTCAAGCATATAATAGTGTTGATGCATCATTGTGGTATATTAGTGCTGTTTATAAATATTTTAAATATACAAATGATATAGATTTAGTTAAAAATTTATATCCAATTTTAAAATCAATTATTGATGCATATATAAATGGAACTGATTATGATATAAAAATGGATAATGATGGACTAATATCTGCAGGAAGTGCTAACACACAATTAACATGGATGGATGCCAAAATAGGAGATTATATTCCAACACCACGATATGGTAAAGCTGTAGAAATAAATGCTTTGTGGTATAATGCATTGAATGTTTTAAGTATTTTTTCAAATATTGTTAATAAAAAATTTGATAATGATTTAATAGTTAAAGTTAAAGAATCATTTAAAAAGTTTTATATTGAAAATGGCGGATTAAAAGACACTATTGAACCTGAAAATAATCAGATAAGACCTAATCAAATATTTGCACTTTCACTAGATTATACTCCAATAGAAAGTGAAAAGGCAGAAGAAATTTTTAATGTTGTTGAAGAAGAATTACTTACACAAAAAGGATTAAGAACATTAAATAAAGATGATAAAGACTATAAAGCAAGGTATGAAGGTGACGTTTTCTCAAGAGATTCTAGTTATCATCAAGGAACGATTTGGCCTTACTTATTGATTGGTTACAACGAGGCTTGCTATAAATACAGAAGAAATGTTAAGATAAAACCAGCTATAGAAGAAATGATGTATGAAGGTTGCGTGGGAAGTATTTGTGAAGTATACGATGCAGAAGAACCAAGACGTCCAAGTGGAGCTATAGCACAAGCTTGGAGTATAGCAATGGCAATATTAGATTTATAAGAGGTAATAATATGAGAATAATAGGAATAGATCCTGGATATGCAAGAACGGGTTTCGGCATAATAGATTATTCACGGAAATCACTTTAATTTAATAAGTAGTGGAGCAATAGAAACTAAAGCTGGAACACCGTTTCCTAATAGGCTTCAAAAAATATATGATGATATGATGGAGCTTATAGATAAATATAAACCTGATGCTATTTCCATAGAAGAATTGTTTTTTAATACTAATACTACTACTGCTATTGGTGTTGCGCAGGGTAGAGGTGCAGTTCTTATAGCAGCTTCTAAAACAGAGACACCAATTTATGAATATACACCACTTCAAGTTAAACAATCTGTTGTTGGATATGGAAGGGCAGATAAAAAGCAAGTTCAATCTATGGTTAAAGCAATTTTAAAAATGGATAAAATGCCAAAACTAGATGATACGACAGATGCTATGGCTCTTGCAATTTGTCACGCCCATTCATCTAAATTTGCTGAAACTATAAAATAACATTAAAGAGGATGGAATATAAATGGAAAAGAACTTATATTTAATTACTGGTGATGATTTATTTGAAAGGAATCGCAAACTTAATGAAATAAAAAATAATTTTGGAGAATTAGTAAAAGGTATAAATTATATAGTTATAGATAAAGATACAATAGAATCTTTAAATAGTGAAGTTACAACTTATCCCTTTGGATATAGTCAAAAATTGATTATAGTTAATATTTCTTCTACACAAGAAGAGGGTTCAAATAAAAAAGATTGGTTCACGAAGGAACTTACAGAAAGTATTTTAAATTCTATTGATATGAATGTTATAGTTTTTATTGGTGATTTTCAAGCTAGAAGCAAAATATATAAATTTGTAAGTGCAAATGGAAAATGTATAGAATGTAATAATCCAAGAAGCAAAAAAGATATAGCACCGTGGGTTGTTTCTATAGCTAGGCAATATAATAAAAATATATCACTTGAAAATGCAAATTATATGATACAAATTTGTTCAGCAGATAAACTTATGCTGTTTAATGAAATGCAAAAAATGATAGATTATATTGGCGATAGAGAAGAAATATTAAAAGAAGATATAGAAGCAGTTGGAATTAGAACTTTAGAAACTATTATTTTTGATTTAACCGATTGTTTGGGAACAAGAAATATTTCAAATACTTTAAGAATATTAGAAGAACTACTTGCTCAAAAAGAACCATTACAAAAAATACTTATTATGATTGCAAGACATTTTAAATCTTTGCTTATTACTAAAAAATGTATAGCAGAAAATAGAAATGCAAGTGAAGAACTTAATACAAAGTTTCCGTTTATAATAAATAAATATAAAGATCAATCAAGAAGATTTGAAATAAATGAATTGGAAGATATACTTATAAACTTAGCTAATCTTGATGCCGATTCTAAAATTGGTAAAATAGATTTGAAAATCGGATTAGAGTTAGCACTAGTCAAAGCTATGTGAATAAAAATAAAATCAAGACACATAATAAGATAGAAAAATTCTATCTTATTTTTTTTGGAGGTTTTATATGAAATGGAATATTAGGACTGATTTAGCTGTTGAGACAAGAGAAATATATAAAAAGGCAGAAAAACTTGAAGATGAAATACCTGGAATAGAAACAAACATTGAAAATGTTTTAGAAGGCTTTACTATTACGGAAGTCAAGATTTTATCAGAAGAAGGTGTAAATGCTTTAGGAAAGCCAAAAGGAAAGTATTATACATTTGAAGTAGAGAATTTACACTTAGGGATAGAAGAAATTGACAATAATGTATCAAATAAAATTTCAGATATATTAAAAAATCTTATGAATTTATCTAATGAAGATACAGTTCTGGTTATTGGACTTGGAAATGAAGATGTTACTCCTGATTCATTAGGACCAAAAGTAATTTCGCAAATTGATATAACAAGACATCTTATAAAATATATTCCTCAATATATAAAAGAAGGAACAAGACAGGTTAGCGCTATTGTGCCGGGAGTCTTAGGGACAACAGGAATTGAAACAAGTGATATTATAAAAGCAATAGCAGAAAAAGTTAATCCTAATAAAATTATTGTTATAGATGCTTTGGCTGCTAGGAACATTAAAAGAATAAAAAATACAATTCAAATTTCTGATACAGGTATTGCACCTGGGGCAGGAGTTGGAAATAACAGAAATAGAATAGATAAAGAATTATTAGGAGTGCCAGTAATTGCAATAGGAATACCAACAGTTGTAGACTCTAAAACTATAGTTAGTGATGTAATAGAAAGTATAATAGAAAAAGATAATATTGATGACAAAAATAAAGAGCAATACTATAATTTCATTGAAAATATGTTACCGGGAATTGAAAACAATAGCATGGTTACACCTAATGAAATAGATGAAATAATTACTAATATTTCTAGGATAATAGCTGATGGTATAAATATGGCATTAAATTGAATTTTTTGAAAAATTATTTTGTCATTTTTTGTTGATATGGCTTATTTTTTCATATATAATATAAATTATAAAGGGGACGTGTAATCTTTATAAAGGGTGATTATATATGGAAAAAGGTAAAAAGATATTAAAAAATATAAAAGATGCTATGAAGAAAGTTATGAATGCTGTAAAATTTATAATTTCACCAATTGGTCAAGTAGTTGGTTGGATTATTTTGATAGTTTTTGCAGTAATATTAGTTATCACTATATTTCAGGTAGTAGGTAGAGCAGTATCTAATTGGCTAGGATATGCTAATTACTATGAGACATATGATAAAGACATAACAGTAATAAAGGAATTACAAAATAGTGGATATCAATATCAAGTTGATGCTCCGAATTTTCAAAACTTTAAAGCATTTGAATATTCTGTTTTAATGGATGCTGCAGAATATTTAAGACATTCAGATATTCCATTGATGAGTGTATCGTATGAATATGATCAAAGTACAGCTGGAGATGGACCATATAGAAAGGCTTTGGAAGCGGCACCTAATAGTGGTGGCGTAGATATATATGATTATGGAGCATCTAAGAATCCTGGAGATCAACTAGGTGGAAATACTAGAGTAAGTGGACCATTTCTTGTATATGAATTTTTGTTAAATGGTTTTGACGGATATGCAAGTATTCCGAGAGAAAGTAGTGGTGATAGTGGCGATAAAATAGAAGAACCTCAAACTAATGATGAACAAGCAAATGAGGGAGATTCTCCATATGACATAGGAACTGCTGATCAATTGTTAGCATCTGGAGATTTGTCAGGTTCACTAATTCCATATGTATATTGTATTAGAGATGAAATAAGATTTTCATATTATTTCACTAAGCAGGGAGACATTGATTATCCATTATGTATTTCTATGGAATTAAATGCAAATAATAGCGAACTACCATTTAGCGTACAAAGAAGTAAAGAAATAGGTAGAATGTATCCGAATGGTATAGAACTGTATCCAGATCAGACATATGATTCAACTCCTTTCTATACAGATACGACAACCAATACTGTTTATAAGATACCATTAGAAACTATTTTAGGTAGATATATGCCAAAACAACAATTGATGCAAGCTTGGAATGCTATGAAAGAAAATGTAACTTCTGAAGACCAAATTGTTGATGATATATTAGTTGCAATAAAGGGAGTTTATTCAGAAGCTTGTGTATTAAATGATGATCCTAAGGTTGTAGAGATTACGGTAGAAAAAGAAGGAGTAGAAGGAGAATTTGAAAATAAAAAAACAACCAAAGGACAGACTCATACTGATACATTTGCTGAGTTTGGAAAGGTTGGACTAGAGCAAACATATTATCCTTTGGATGGACTTAAACCAGCAAAAGGCATAGATCCTTTTAGATATGTTTATAATTTTATTACTGCAACGGTTGCAAAACCAGATGCAATGATAAAAATTCATTACGTTAAGATAGATAGTAATGGTGTGGAATATCTTGAACAAGAAAGTGTTCCTATAGCATCATTTATAAAAGACTTGGGATTTACAGAGGGTGGATTTGTAGAAGCAGAGAGCGGACCTCCATCTCCACCACCATCAAGTTTAGACGGAACTGGTGGCTTTTATAAAGAGGATGATGTTGTTGAAAGTACAAAAGAGTCTATAAGGTCAAAAGGAAGAAATTATTTTTATGAACACATACAAAATGAAGATCCTTCATATGAGTATCAATATGAATATACCAAAATACCAGATGATGCATTAGAAGTTAAACCTATATTTTTGGTAACAAGTGCACAAGCTACACAAATATTAGATATTGATCATATGAGAATGCCAGCATTGTTTGTTACAGCGGTAAAGACATGGGCAAGAGAAGTTAAGTATGAAATTTCTATTGAAATGAATATGTTTAACCAAAATAGTATATATTATTTAGTACCTAAGAGTGTTACATCATTAGGAATAGTAAATATCAATACAACTGATGAAAACCATTATAGAGGTGCTGCATATGAAGAAATATTTGGAAAAATGCAAGAGAAAGATCTTATAGCAATGCTTACACAACTTGAAAATACTGCTGTTGAAGGCGATGAAGACTCATATGAATATATGAGAGATTTATTTAAATTGGTACAAGCATCTAAAGCTTATAGTAATGGCAGAGTTATAAATCAAGATACATATACTTATGTGTATTTACCAGATTCAATACTATATTATGACGACAAACTGACACAACAAATATATTGGGTACAATTAATTGCAGCTAGGGGCAATGGTGACCAAATAACTAAAAAAGAATTAGAACAGATGCGAGTCAAAGATTTAGACTTAACATGGCAAATAGTTGATTATGAAAAATTTGAAGAATGTAATGGACAAGTCTATGCTCTATTCCCGTTTGGATCAGAATATTTAAGAACGTATTTACAAACATTTTATAACCTTAAGGGATATAGTGGTGTAAAGGGAAATTTTGAGGACGGTGATAATGCAGCAGATTTAGGAGGAAGAGGCTATATCAATAGTATTATGACCAAAGGAAAATCTGTTACTGATACTGATTTAATCGCATCTGAAGTTTATGATTATGCTTTAAATAGTTTAAAAGAATTATATGGAGATGAAACAGAGGCTAAAACAAAATTAACTAAAGATTTAAAGTCGGTAAATGTAAATAATCCAGTTGTAGCTATAGCTCCAGGAAGAGTATATAGTATTCATTATGATGCAAAATCTGGCTTTTATGTTACTATTACACATCAATTTGGACGGAGCAAGATCAAAATATTTGCACCTAAAGAGGTGGCCTTTGGTGCATGAAGGAGATTATGTTGGTGCAGGAACTTTGTTAGGAT
>CANQBB010000034.1 GCA_947588905.1 uncultured Clostridia bacterium | reverse complement strand
AAGTTAAGCTCGAAGAAGCCGACAATAGTTGGGGGATGCCCCCTGTGAAGATAGGTGTTCGCCAGATTTTTTTATTTTAAAAATGCAACCTTTTGAAGGTTGTTTTTTTTTGAATTTATTTGACAATATTATATAAATTTGATATATATACTTTATTCGCATTTTGTTTGATAATACTTTTTAATTAAATAATTAAAAGGAAAGAGGGGATTTCATGCTTTTTAAGATTGACAACACTTTTGAAGAAATGCTTTCTGCTTATGGGCAAGCTTCAATTATTGATAAAGTGCCAGTAATACTTCGTAATGAAAGAATAGGTATTTTTGGGGCTAACTTTTACAAAAAGTATTCTAACATAGTAGTATCTAAAAACAATTTAGACAAATTATTGCTAGATTATCTAGTCTCACAGCGGTTTTTAGATGACTTAGAAGAAATTGAAATAATCTGGAAAAACAGAAGAACAGATATCAATTATTATATGATTTTGTTAGAACTTATTGATGATGAAAAGATGCATTTAAGAGTTGAAGCAGAGATGAAAGAATGCTTTTAAAAATTGTTGCTTTCTTTAATTTTTATGTGTCGATGTAAATTTTTACATCGACACACTTTACATAACTTTAGCATAATGATATAATGCTATTGTCACAATTTAACAACTTTTTGTATGAAATTAGGATAACTAATTAGTAAAGCTTAGTAAAAAGTGAACTGCGAAAGGAGAGAAATTTATGATTAAGCTAACTAAGAGACTTTCCACAGTAAGAGTTCGCTTTCCAGCTGATTGCAGAGATTTGATGGAAAAATGGGCTGTTGATACCCTTGATGGACGGCAGATTGGTAATGATATTTTGAATATGAAGGATAGGACCATAGAAAGGACTTATTCATTTAATTCTTCAAAGGCAGCCGATGATTTTGTTCATGGCTTGTGGGTAAATGTAGCTATGAATATAAATGTATTGCATATGAATGTATAAATTACAAAAAGAAAGATTCCAGTAAGCATAAGTGCTACTGGAATCTTTTTTTAATATGAAATTTCATAAAAAATACATTAGAAATTAATCTTTACAAAATTAAATTTAAAAGGCATAATTTATGATTATTTTAATGAATAATCTTATAAAAATTTCTTTCTTTTTTGGTTATAATATGATATAAATATAATTAGTTAATAATATATTTTATAGGAGGATTTTTATGCCAAAAGCAAAATATAAAAGGGTATTGCTTAAACTTAGTGGAGAAGCAATATCAGGTAATAAAGGCTTTGGAATTGATTCAGAAACATTAGGAAATGTTTGTGATGTAATTAAAAGAGTTACAGAAATGGGTGTTGAAATTGCTATAGTTGTTGGCGGGGGAAATTTCTGGAGAGGAAGACAAGCTAAAGACATGGAAAGAGTTACGGCAGATTATATGGGAATGCTTGCAACAGTAATGAACGGTCAAGCACTTCAAGATGCTCTTGAATATAGAGGTTTGGATACTAGACTTCAACTTGCTTTTGAAATTAAACAAATTGGTGAACCTTATATTCGTAGAAAAGCAATAAGACATTTAGAAATGGGTAGAATTGTAATAATGGCTGGTGGAACTGGAAATCCATTCTTTTCTACAGATACTTGTGCTGCATTAAGAGCTTCAGAAATAGATGCTGAAATCATATTAGCTGGAAAAGCTATTGATGGAGTATATGATGATGATCCAAAAATAAATCCTAATGCTAAAAAATTTAGTGAAATTAAATATAGTGATATTATTGAAAAAAATTTAAAAGTTATAGATTCTTCTGCTGCATCAATATGTATGGATAATAATATCCCAATGATGTTATTTGCTTTAGATAATCCAGAAAATATTATAAAGGCTGTTGCAGGAGAGAATATTGGAACAATGATAAATTAAATGATAGAAAGGATTGAATAATATGTATAGTCATATAGAAGAAAAAATGCAGAAAACAATTGGGGTGCTAGAAGAGGGTCTTGCCGGAATTAGAGCTGGAAGAGCTAATCCTAAAATATTAGATAAAATATTAGTTGATTATTATGGAGTTCCAACTCCAATCAATCAAATGGCAAACATCATGGTGCCAGAAGCAAGAATCATTGCAATTCAACCATGGGATGCTAGTGTTTTAAAAGATATTGAAAAAGAAATTCAAAAATCTGATATAGGAATAAATCCAAGTAATGACGGAAAAGTTATTAGACTTGTTTTTCCTGAATTAACAGAAGAAAGAAGAAAAGAATTAGTTAAAGATATTAAAAAGATGGCCGAAGATAGTAAAATTGCTATCAGAAGTATTAGAAGAGATGGAATTGATGAATTTAAAACTAAGCAAAAAAATAATGAGATAACCGAAGATGACTTAAGAGATGCAGAAGACAAAATTCAAAAGATAACAGATAAATTTGTTGATGAAGTTGATAAGATTTGTGAGACAAAAGAGAAAGAAGTAATGTCTGTATAATTAAAAAAGGAGGGACGTAAAAATACTATATAGAATTATATAGTACGCGTTCCTTTTTTTCTTAATAAATTATATGTTCATAATTAAAAAATCTGAATAATAGTATTAGGCTTTTTAGGAGGCGTTTATATGAATGTACCAAACCATGTTGCAATTATAATGGATGGAAAT
The DNA here is from genome assembly GCA_947588905.1 of uncultured Clostridia bacterium. Classification (GTDB taxonomy): domain Bacteria; phylum Bacillota; class Clostridia; order TANB77; family UBA1234; genus UBA1234. The sequence continues at coordinate 13,655 of CANQBB010000034.1, read as the reverse complement.
AGAAGATGGGCAAAAAAAAGAGGATTACCTACAAGTATGGGCCATTCTGAGGGAGCAAAAACCTTAGAAAAAATTGCAGATGATTGTGAAGAATTAGGAATTAAGTTTTTGACTGTATATGCTTTTTCTACAGAAAATTGGAAGAGAAGTAAAGATGAAGTAGATTATCTTATGAAACTTCTTGCAAAAAATATTAGAGATTTTGATAAAAGAATAAAAAATAGAAATATTAGATTTAGACTTGTTGGAGATATTACAGGGTTAAATAGTGATTTACAAGAAGGAATTAGAAGTATTGAAGAAAGAACAAAAGATAAAACTGGTTTAACTGTTAATATTGCTATTAACTATGGAGGAAGAGCCGAACTTACATATGCTATGAAAAAAATATTAGAAAATAATTTAAAAGTTGAAGATATAGATGAAAATACAGTATCAAAATTTTTACAAACAAAAGATTCTCCAGATCCAGATTTACTTATACGCACAGGAGGAGAGCAAAGACTAAGTGGATTTTTGTTGTGGCAAGTTGCTTATTCTGAACTTTATTTTACAGATGTTTTATGGCCTGATTTCAATAAAGAAGAATTAGAAAAAGCAATATTAGAATATAATAATAGGAAACGTAACTTTGGGGTATAAATTGAGAGGAGGCTTAATATGTTAAAAAGAGTTATATCTGCTTTAATTGGAATAGTAGTTTTATTTGCAGTTATTTTATTAAAAAATGATATTGTATTTAATATAGCTGCTACGATTGTTTCAATTATAGGAATAAATGAATTTTATCATGCTGTTAGGCAAAAAGATATTAAACCAATAGAGACATTAGGCTATTTGTGTTGTATCTTGTTAGTTTTTGTTGGTTTTGTAGATAACAAAAAAATATTGTACCCTACTTTGTTAATGCTTATGCCATTTGTATTTTTTATACTTTCTTCAATTTCAATTTTTTCAAATTTAAAATTTAATTTTAATGATATAGCAAATACAATTTTGGGTATAATTTATGTGCCATTTATGTTTTTGTTTTTAATATTAACATGGCAATTAAATTATGGCTATTTGCTTATATGGTTTATCTTTGGTGGAGCATGGATGACAGATATATTCGCTTACCTAGTGGGAATAGCTATTGGAAAGCATAAATTTTCTAAGATTAGCCCTAAAAAGACAATTGAAGGATGTATAGGTGGAATATTGGGAAGTGCATTATTTTATGGATTATATGCTTATTATTTAAATACACATTGGGCAGTAGAGTTAGGAATAAATTTCAATATTGCATTGATGACAGTTTTAGGTGTTGTTGCAAGTATAATTTCACAAATTGGTGATTTGGCTGCTTCAGCAATAAAAAGACATTGCAATATTAAAGACTTTGGAGGAATCATGCCTGGTCATGGTGGCGTTTTAGATAGATTTGATAGTGTTATAATGCTATCGCCTTTTGTATATATTTTTCTTGAGTTTATTATTTTGTAAAACATGAAGGAGCGTTAAATAGATGAGTTTTATTATCGGTGCAATAAAGATTATTATTGTATTAGGTACTTTAATTACTATACATGAATTAGGTCATTTTTTAGTTGCAAAAGCTTGTAAAGTAAGAGTTAATAAATTTGCTATTGGGTTTGGACCTAAGATATTAAAAAAGCAAGGAAAAGAAACAGAATATACTCTTAGACTTATTCCTTTTGGAGGATTTGTTCAATTAGAAGGAGAAGAAGAAGCATCTAATGATGAAAGAGCTTTTAATAATAAACCTATTTATCAAAGAATTCTTATTGTAGCAGCCGGTGCAACTGTTAATATAGTTTTTTCTTTAATTATTATTTTTATTATAAGTGCTTCATTAAATGAATACTATGACAGTAAAATTGCTGGATTAGATGAAAATACAATAGAGTATAATGCAGGTTTAAGAAGTGGAGACACAATCTTGAAATTAAATGGAAAAAATATTCTAGTTGCTTTTGATGTTGATAATATAATTGTTAATTCAAAAGATGATAATTTTATTTTTACAATTGAAAGAGAAAATAAAATTCAAAATATAAATGTTAATATTCCTATTACTAAAAAAGGCATGTTGGGAATAACTTATGATAGAGATTGTAACATTGTAAGTGTAACTGAAGATACGCCTGCATTTAAAGCGGGGTTACAAAGTGGAGACAAAATAATTTCATTAAATGATGTGGAAATTACAGACTATTCAATGGTTTATGAAATAATAAATAAACTTCCAGATTCAAAAGTTAATGTAAAGATTCAAAGAGATGGAGAAATGATTGAATATAATGTACCAACAATGTCTACTGAAGGAAGATATTATAATTTTGGATATGATGTAATATCTCCATCAGGATTTAATGTAATTGTTTATGCTTTAAATCAAACTGGTGATTATTTTAATGCAACCATTGCTGGAATTGCATCATTGTTTACTGGAAAAACTGAAAATGTAGAAGTGAAAGGACCTGTTGGAGTGGCTGATATGATTGCTTCTACTGAAGGTTGGCTAGATTTCTTTTATTTAATGGCAGCCATAAGCTTAAGTTTGGGTATATTTAATTTATTCCCAATTCCTGCATTAGATGGTGGAAAAATATTATTGCTAATAATTGAAAAAATTAGAAGAAAACCATTTAGTCAAAATACAGAAGCTATTGCAACATTAGTAGGTTTTTCACTAATTATTTTACTTGCTATTATTGTAACGGTTTCTGATGTTGTAGGATTTTTTAGTTAGATAGGAGATTATATGATTGCAGAAGTTATTGTTAATTCTAATGCAAATGATTTAGATAGATGCTTTGACTATCAAATTCCAGAAGAACTAAATGTATTTATTGGAAATAGAGTGCTTGTGCCATTTGCTAGAAGAAAACAATTTGAAATTGGATATGTTATAGGAATAAAAGAAAAATCAGATTTTGAATGTAAAAGCATAGCAAAAGTTATTGATAAAGTATTTGATGAAGAACGTCTAAAATTAGCTAAGTTTGTTAGTAATAGATATTTTTGTACATTATCTGATTCTATAAAACTTCTAGTTCCTCCAGGAACTACAACTAATATTGATAATGTTAAATCTAAAACAGAAAGATGGATTAGATTAAAAGAATTTGATTATGATTTATCAAAAATAAAATCTGATAAACAACTTAGAGTTATAAACTTTTTACAAGAAAATGTAGAAGCACCTGTTTTAGAAGTTCTGCAATTTACGGATGTAACACGAGATGTTTTTAATTCGTTACAAAAAAAAGGAATAATAGAATTTTTTGATGTTGAAGTTAAAAGGAATCCTTTTTTAAATAAAAATATAGAAAGGACAAGCCCTTTAAAATTAACACAGGAACAATTTAATGTTATCAAGAATATTGATATAAAGAAATTTGATAAATATTTATTACATGGCATTACTGGTAGTGGAAAAACAGAAGTATATTTACAACTAATTCAAAAAGTTTTAGATAGTGGAAAGACAGCCTTAATGTTAGTACCTGAAATTTCATTGACACCACAAATTACAAATAGATTTATTTCTAGATTTGGAAATATTGTTGCTATTTTGCATAGTCGTTTATCTGTTGGAGAACGATATGATGAATGGAAACGTATAAATGAAGGAAATGCGAAAATAGTAATAGGAGCTCGTTCTGCAGTATTTGCACCGCTTAATAATATTGGCATAATAATTGTTGATGAAGAACATGACCAATCATATAAATCAGAAATGAATCCTAAATATGATACTAAAGAAATAGGAGAATTTTTAGCAAAATTAAATAATGCTCCTATTATATTTGGAAGTGCAACTCCGGATATAAGAACATATTATAATGCACTACATAAAGATATAAAATTACTTTCTTTACCTAATAGAGTTGGTGAATATGGATTACCAGATATTAGTGTTGTAGATATGAGAGAAGAATTGGCAACTGGTAATAGAACTATTTTTAGTAGAAAACTTTATGAAGAAATAAATAAAAATATTGCTAATAAAGAGCAAACAATGTTGTTTTTGAATAGAAGAGGATATTCTACTTTTATCATGTGTAGAGACTGTGGATATGTGGTAAAGTGTGAAAAATGTGATATTTCAATGACATATCACATGACAGATGGTAGGTTAATTTGTCATTATTGTGGAAGAACAATGGAACCACCACAAATATGCCCAGAGTGTAATAGTAAAAATATAAGATATTTTGGAAGTGGAACTCAAAAAGTAGAACAAGAGATAAAAAAATATTTTCCGAATGCTTCTGTGCTAAGAATGGACATTGATACTACCAGAACTAAAAATGCACATGAAAAAATATTAAGTGAATTTAAAAATAAAGGAATAGACATACTTTTAGGAACTCAGATGATTACTAAGGGTCATGATATTGAAAATGTAACATTAGTAGGTGTTTTAGCGGCAGATGGCTCTATGAATATAAGTGATTATAGAGCGAACGAAAGGACATTTCAATTATTAACACAAGCAACAGGAAGAAGCCGGAAGAGGACATAAAAAAGGGAGATCTATCATACAAACATATATGCCTGATGAATATAGTATTTTAGCAGCAAAAGAGCAAAATTACTTAAATTTTTATGATATTGAAATAAATATTAGAGAAAAGTTGAATTATCCACCCTTTTGCGATATAATTATAGCTGTATTGAGTGGAAATGATGAAAATATGGTTGAGGTTGATTCGAAGCTTTTTTATGATATTTTTTCAAAGAAATTTAAAACATTTTTACCAATGCCAGCACCTATATCAAGGATAAATGGAAATTATAGGTGGAGAGTCATCATTAAAGAAATAGTCGATGACAAAAAAAGAGATGAAATTAAAGAATGTTTGAATGAGTTCTATAATGAACATAATAGTAAAGTAAAGTTAAGCTTTGACATAAATCCTAATAATATGTCATAGGGGGAGGAAATATTATATGGCAATTAGGCAAATTAGAGAAGAGGGAGATCCTATACTAAGAAAAAAATCAAGAGAGATAGAAAAAATAGATGATAAAATTTTAGAATTGTTAGACGATATGTATGATACTTTAAAAAATTCAGAAGATGGTGTTGGACTTGCTGCTCCACAAGTTGGAATATTAAAAAGAGCAATAGTTGTGGACCTTAGTGAAGAGGGAGGAGAAGGTCCTTACAAATTGATAAATCCTAAAATAATTAAAGCAAAAGGAGAACAAATTTGTAGAGAGGGATGTCTTAGTGTTCCAGGAGTGCTTGGAGATGTAATACGTCCTAGTGAAGTTGTAGTAGAAGCACTTAATGAAAAAGGTGAAGAAGTTAAGATAAAAGCTAAAGATATATTAGCAGTAGTATTATGCCATGAGATTGATCATCTTGATGGAATACTTTTCATAGATAAGGCAACAGAATTTTATGATGCAGATGAAGAAAATAATAAATAGGGAGTATTTTTATGAATATTGTTTTTATGGGAACACCAGATTTTGCAGTAGAATCACTTGCAAAGATATTTGATGAGGGGCATAATGTATTAGCTGTTGTTTCTCAACCAGATAAACCATCGGGTAGAGGAATGAAATTATTACCACCTCCAGTAAAAGAATATGCAATTGAACATGATATAAAAGTTTTTCAACCAGAAAAAATAAAAGAAAATAAAGAATTTTATGAACAAATAAAAGCATTAAAACCAGATGTTATAGTAGTTGTTGCTTATGGTAAAATATTACCAAAAGAAATATTAGAGATACCTAAATATGGATGTATAAATGTACATGCTTCTTTGTTACCTAAATATAGAGGTTCTGCACCAATTCAATGGGCAATTATAAATGGTGACTCAGTGACTGGAGTAACGACTATGTATATGGATACAGGAATGGATACTGGAGATATGATTTTAAAAACAGAAGTAGAAATCAAAGACGATGATACTTATGGAACATTATATGACAAACTAAAAAAAGCAGGAGGACTTTTAATATTAAAAACTTTAGAAAAAGTTGCAGATGGATTAACTCTTAGAGAAGAGCAATCTGAAGATTATACATTGGCTCCAATGATAGAAAAAACATTAGGAAATATTGATTGGAATAATTCTTCTGAAAATATAAGAAATTTAATTCGAGGATTAAACCCAATGCCAGGTGCATATACAAGCCTTAATGGTAATAAAATGAAAATATGGAATTCAGAAATTATTGATAGTTTAGAAAGTAATGATGCTCCTGGAACTGTAATTAAGGCAAATTCAAAAGAAGGTTTATATGTAAAAACCGGTAATGGAATATTAAAAATTTTAGAATTACAAATGATTAACTCAAAAAGAATGCTTGCTACAGATTATTTGAGAGGAAATGTTATTGAAGTAGGTAGTATTTTAAATTCGTAAAAAAGAAAGGAGAAATTTATTATGGATGAAAAAGAAGTTATTACAGGAGAGGTTGTAGAAGTAAAAGAAACTGAGATAAATGGAATTAAAATCTCAGAAGAAGTTGTAGCACAAATTGCTGGAAAGGCAGCTTCAGAAATTCCCGGAGTGGCAGGTATGAGTGGAGGATTAGCAAGTGGTATTTCTGAAATGCTTGGAAAAAGAAATTTCTCTAAAGGTGTAAAAGTCCAAGTTGGAGAAAAAGAAACAATAATTGATTTATTTATAATTGTTGAATATGGTGCTAGAATACCAGATATAGCATGGGAAATTCAAAATAAAGTAAAGACAGTTGTTGAAAATATGACAGGACTTAAAGTTGTTGATATCAATATTCATGTTCAAGGCTTAAATTTACCTAAAGAATCAAAGAAAGAAGCACCAGTTGAAGTAGTAAACGAAGAAAATGATTAAAAAAGAGAGGATATGATATAAATGAAATTTTTAGATAAATTGATTAATTTTATATTTTCACTTGCAATGATGGTCGTTTCTGTAGTGGTACTATTAGTAGCTTTTAATTTTACAAGTAGTGAATATATAAATAGTCTTATAAATGACTATGTTTGGAATGTTGACTATGATGTTATAGTAATTACAGTTGCTATTATAGTTTTCTTAGCAGGTTTGAAAACAACAATTTTCTTAGCTGATTTTAAGAAAAAAAAGAAAATACCTATAATGGTTAATACAGAACATGGTAATATTCAAATTGCTTCTGAAACTATCGAAAATATTGCTGGTTCAGTTGCTAAGTCTTTCGATGATGTAAAAGAAGTTAATACAAAAATGGTTAATAGAGGTAAAGGTGTAAATATTTATATGACTTTGTTAGTTGATCAAGATAGCAATGTTAGAGCTCTTACTAGAGAAATACAAGAAGGTGTTAAAAATAAAATTCATGATAATACAGGAGTATTAGTATTAAACACAGATATAAAAGTTAAAAATATTGTTGAAAGAGCAAAGAAAACTACTACTGTTCAAACTAATTCTCAAGTAGCAAGTGTAAAAGAAAATACAGTAGTTGTTAAAGAAGAAAATAAACCTACCAATGAAGTTGCTACAGTAGAAAAGTCAGAATAATAAGAAAAGGAAGGGAGTTTTGTTATTATGAATGATAATAAAATTGTTATATTTCTTAATAAATATATAGGAGCAATTATTGGAATAATTATAGGAATCTTAATATTAAGTTTTAATGCTCTATATGAAGTATTTAAATGTTTGTTAGTTATTGGTGTTTGTGGTTGGGTTGGACATTATTTTGTTAAACACAAAGAGAAAGTTAAAGATACATTAAAACGTATGATTGATAAATTATAAAATTTATTTAATTAGGAGAAAAATTATGAGTAGAAAAACTGCAAGAGAATTAGCTTTTAAAGTTATATTTGCCGAAAATTTTCAAAATGAAGAAGTTAAGCCAGAAGATATTAGAGATGCTTTGCTAAAAGAAACAGAGCAAATGGATGAAGTGACCAAGGAAGATATGACCTACATTTCTGAAATATCTCATGGTGTTTATGAAAAATCTAAAGAACTTGATAATTATATAAAGGAACATTTAAAAGGATGGACAATGGACAGAATTTGTAAAACAGATTTGGCCATATTGAAATTGGCAATTTATGAAATTTTATATAGAGATGATATACCTTATAAAGTTTCAATAAATGAGGCAGTGGAGCTTGCAAAAATGTTTAGCGAAGAAAATTCACCATCTTTTATAAATGGTGTACTAGCGGAGATAATAAATAAAAAAGAAAAGTGAAAAGTTCGGAGGATATAGATGAATAGACCAGAGCCACTTAAAGTGTCACAATTAAATAGTTATATAAAAAATATTATAGATAATGATGAAATGCTTAATAATGTTTATATAAGAGGAGAACTTTCAAATTTTAAAAGACATTATAGTGGTCACTTATATTTTACTTTAAAAGATGAAAGTTCGCTTATTAAATGTGTTATGTTTAAATCATATACTAGTTATTTAAATTTTGAACCTCAAGATGGTATGAGTGTTGTTATTTTAGGTTCAGTATCGGTATTTGAAAGAGATGGAGTTTATCAAATATATGCTAAAGGTATGGAACCAGATGGAATGGGAGCATTATATACTGCTTATGAAAAGCTAAAAGCAAAACTAGAAGAAGAGGGGTTATTTGATGAAAGCAAGAAAAAGCCTATTCCAGTGCTACCTAGAGCTATTGGTGTAGTTACTTCAAAAACGGGAGCAGTAATTCGAGATATAATAAATGTTACAACAAGACGTTTTCCAAATGTAAATATTAAATTATATCCTGCTGCCGTGCAAGGCCCAGGAGCAGCAGAAACTATTGTAAAAGGTATTGAATTTTTTAATAGAGAAAAAAATGTTGATACAATAATAATAGGTAGAGGTGGAGGTTCTTTAGAAGATTTATGGCCTTTCAATGAAGAAATTACTGCAAGAGCAATTTTTAAATCGGAAATACCGATTATATCTGCTGTTGGACATGAAACAGATTTTACAATTGCAGATTTTGTTGCTGATTTAAGAGCACCAACACCATCTGCGGCTGGAGAATTAGCTGTCCCTGATATTTTAGAAGTTAAATGGAAAATAGAAAATATAAATAAAAGATTAGTTAATTCTTTAAAACAAAAACTAGAGAATATGAAAGAAAAATATTTTTCTCTTGCAAATAATAAAGTATTAAAAAATCCATATGATAGTATTAGACAAAAAATGCTATTATGTGATAATAATATAAAAAATTTAGAAAATATTTTTAATTTAAAATTAAAAGATAATCATATAAAGCTTGTTGGACTTGTAGGAAAATTAGAAAGTCTAAGTCCTTTAAAAACCATGTTGCGTGGATATTCGATTATTCAAGATGACAATGGAAAAGTTATAAATTCTGTTCGCTTTTTAGAAACTGGACAAGAAGTACAACTTAGATTAAGTGATGGAAACAAGCATGCAAAAATAATATAAGAAATTTTTGTTATATAAGTTACAACAATAGAAAGGATGATAAAAAGTGAAGAATTTATCATATGAAGAATCTATAAAAGAATTAGAACAAATTGTAAAAGAATTAGAAAATGGAGAATTAACATTAGATGATTCAATAAAAAAGTTTGAAAAAGGAATGGAACTTTCAAAACATTGTAGTGAATTACTTGAAAATGCAGAAAAGAAAATAACATTGTTAATTGAAAAAGATGATAATTCTTTTGACGAAGAAAATTTTGAAATATCTACAGAAGAATAGAGGTTAAAAAATGGGAAACTTATTAGATAATTTATGGCTATGCATACCACTTATAACATGGTTTGTAGTACAATGTTTGAAGGTTTTGTTTGAATTATTAAGATATAAAAAATTAAATATTAAAAGGATGTGGGGAAGTGGAGGAATGCCAAGTTCACATTCAGCTTTGGTATGTTCATTATCTGCATCAATTGGTTTAACTGAAGGAATTGATTCTCCTGCATTTGCAATAAGTGTTGCGTTAGCTGCTATTGTAATGTATGATGCAGCAGGTGTTAGACGAGCTGCAGGAAAACAAGCTAGAATCTTAAATCAGATTATTGAAAGTGAAGGTAAAAATATAAATGTTCAAGAAAAACTAATAGAACTTTTAGGACATACTCCTATTGAAGTTTATGTTGGAGCTTTAATTGGAATAGCAATGGCATTTGCTTTAGTACCTTTGTGGAAATAAATATTACTTTGTATAAAATTTACCTGTATTGGTTAATACTATAAGTAGTTAATCGATAGAGGTGATTTTTTTTGTATAGAAAAATTATATATTCTTTTTTAATTTTAATTACTTTGGCTTCAATAATTACATTGTTAGAATTACACAAAAGAGAAGAAACTCTTTCAAGGTTTGGATCATCTGGAAATGAAGTTACACAAATACAAACTAAATTAAAAAACTGGGGATATTATGCAGGAAGTATTGATGGAATATATGGTTCTAGAACAGTTTCTGCAGTAAGAAGTTTTCAAAGAAAAAATGGTTTAACTATAGACGGTATTGCCGGACCTAAAACTTTGGCGGCAATGGGAATACAAAGTAGTTCTTCAAATTCAAGCAATGATTCAAATAACTTGAATTTATTAGCAAGAGTTATAAATGGTGAGGCGAGAGGAGAACCATATAATGGTATGGTTGCTGTTGGTGCTGTTATATTAAATAGAGTTGCTAATCCTAATTTTCCTAGTACGGTAGCTGGTGTAATTTATCAAAAGGGTGCTTTTGATGCTGTAAGTGATGGACAAATAAATTTAACACCGTCAACTCAATGTTATAATGCTGCAAGAGATGCTTTAAACGGATGGGATCCAACAGGTGGTGCAATTTATTATTTTAATCCAGCAACTGCAACTAATAAATGGATATGGTCAAGACCTCATTTAATAACAATAGGCAAACATAGATTTTGTAAATAAAAATCAAAAGGCTGTAATAACTTTATTACAACCTTTTTTTAATACTTTTTTATATGTAATTTTAATAAAAATAATATTACTTCGAAGAGTTAGAAGATTTTATGAAAAATAAGACTTGAAATACGAAATAGTTTTGTGGGGGCGAGTGAAACGAAGCATGGGGACCCACAAAACCGTATGGAAAGCCTTATTTTTCATTAGAGCTTCTTACGAATGAGAAATTATAATATTATTTTTATAAAATTACATATATTTAAAATAATAAGCTTATTTTAGTTCTAAATTTAAAAATGCTTGCATATAAATATATAAGAGGTGAATTATATGCAAAAGATAAAAGATGAAATTTTTGATTATTTTCCTTGTAATTTAGATTTAGAAGATAATATTACATCAAATGCTGAAGAAATTCGAATTAGACTTCGGACAACCTATATGCATAAGATATGAAAATAATGAATTACAAACTAATAAATTAGTTGATGAAAAACTGATATTGAACTTATTAGAAAATTTTACTGAAAATTCAATTTATGCTGTCCAGGCAGAAATCAATTCTGGTTTTTTAACAATAAAAGGTGGTCACAGAATTGGAATATCTGGCACATGTATTTTTGAAGATGGAAAAATAAAAAATATTCGATACATATCAAGTTTAAATATAAGAGTTGCTCATGAAATTAAAGGTTGCGGGACTAATATTGTACATGAATTATATAAAAATACTTTTGAAAATACTTTAATTTTATCATCACCAGGTTGTGGAAAAACGACACTTCTTAGAGATATGATTAGGGAACTAAGTATGTATGGCAATAATATTTCTGTTATTGATGAAAGGTCAGAGATTGCAGCAATGTATAAAGGTGTTCCACAAAATGATTTGGGTCCAAGAACAGATATTATGAATAATTGTAGAAAAGATATTGGAATAAGGATGATGATTAGGAGTATGGCCCCTAATATAATAGCAACAGACGAAATAGGTAATAGTAGAGATATTGATGCTATTTATGATGCTAATTTTTCTGGAATAAAATTATTACTAACAGCGCATGGAGATAATATATCTGATATACCTACTAGATTATTAAAAAATAAACTTTTTAAAAATATTATAATTTTAAAGAAAGATGGAAAGCCCGGAGTAATTAAGACAATTTATAAGCTTAAGGAGGATAAATATGCTATTGCTTATTAAGTTTTTATCTTTGCTATTGATTCTATGTTTGTCAACTTTTATTGGTATATTGATTGCAAGCAAATATAATTTAAGGGTTAAAGAATTAGAGGATATTATATCTGCTCTTGAGTTATTAGAAACAAGAGTTAAATATACATATGATACTATTTCAGATAGTTTTGAATTTATATCAATGAATATGAAATCTAGAGCAAGTAGAATTTTTATGATTACAGCTGGAAATTTGAAAGATAGTAGAAATATGTCTGCGGGAGATATTTTTAGAAATGTGGTTGATGAGGAGGCTTCTTTTCTTGATATCAATTTAGAAGACATTGATATATTAAAGGGTTTGGGTACGTCTTTAGGTCAAACTGATTTAGAAGGTCAATTAAAAAATATTATTCTTATTAAAGATTTATTAAGAAAACAATTAAATGATGCTATTGAAAGTAAAAATAAAAATTATAAATTATCAAGGAACATGGGTGTTTTTATCGGTCTTGTTATTCTTATTATTCTTATTTAATTGTTGGGGAAAGGGATGGGATAATATTTATGGAGATTGATTTGCTTTTTAAAATTGCTGCTATTGGAATAATTGTTGCTGTATTGCATCAGGTTCTTGTTAGAGCTGGTAGAGAAGATCAAGCTATGATGACAACTCTTACTGGTTTAATTATTGTTCTTGCAATGGTAGTAAAAGAAATCAGCGAATTATTTAATACAGTAAAAACCTTGTTTAATTTATAGTTCGAAATAGTTTAAGTTAGTGCACTTTTAAGCAAAATATGACTTTTTTTCAGGAATTCAAAAAAGTAATATTTTGCTGGAACGCCGAGTTGCCAAACTAATTAAGTTAGTACACTTTTAAATGAAACTAAGTTATGTGTGAGGTGTTTTATGGACATTTCAAAAGTTATAGGAATTGCTTTTATAGCAGTAATTGTTATAAGTATTATAAAACAATTTAGACCTGAATTTACAATATATGTATCAATTATTGGCGGAATAATAATATTGTGTTTAATTTTTGATGAACTAATTCCTATAATATCTATGTTACAAAATTTATCGGACAAGATGGGAGTTAGCAGTAAATTTTTTATAATATTATTAAAAATTACTGGAATAGCATATTTAACAGAGTTTGGAGCAAATGTTTGTAAAGACTCTGGAGATACAGCTATTGCAACTAAAGTAGAGTTGGCTGGAAAAATTTTAATTATAGGACTATCTATTCCTATTTTAACAACATTGATGGAAACATTGCTTAGCATAATCTGAGGTGAGTATTTTGCTAAAAAAATTTTTTTTAATTCTTTTATTTTTTATATTTTTGTTTTCTAATAAAAGTTTTGCAAATAATGAGATTGATGTTTCAAATTTTATTGATGAGGCAAAAGAGTATAGTAATGAACTATTTCCTGAATTATCAGATGAGAGCTGGATTAACAATATTTTAAACCGGAGATATAAATTTAAGTGGAAAAGATTTAATTGAAAGAATATTAAATTTTTTATTGAAAGAATTTAAAGATAATATAAATATTTTATTAAAAATAATTGGTATTTCTC
>CANQBB010000033.1 GCA_947588905.1 uncultured Clostridia bacterium | reverse complement strand
TATGAAACAGAAGAAAGAGCAAAAGAGATATTGCAAGAAATTGTAAATAAATATAGACAATATAATTTAGATAACGATAAATCAGTAACATTACTTCCAAAAGTATATGAAATGCCAAAAGAATAGGGGGAATTTCTAATGATGATATTATCACAAGATGGACAAAAGATAGTTAGTACAGATAATTTAAATTACATTCAGATAGAAGAAAAAGAATTAAATTATAAAAATTATGTATATACTTTGACAGCATTTTATACACAGGACCATACAATACTTGGAAAATATAAAACATCTAAAAGAGCGAATGAAATATTGCAAGATATATATAAACAAATAATGACACAGAATTTTAGTTTTACATATGAAATGCCAAAGGAGTGATTATGTGAGAAAAGAATATGCAATATACAAAGGAGATAAAGAAATATTTGTTGGAACAATTGAAGAATGTATGGAACATTTTAATGTAAAAAGAAAAACAGTTTATTTTTGGGCTTGTCCAGCAAATAAAAAAATAGCTGATACAGGAAAAAGACCAGGAAGAAAACCACGAAAAAAAGAATGCTCAGGTGTAAAGGTAGCAATAAGATTATGGGAGTGAAAATATGCAAGAACATTGGAGTTTAGAACAATATAAAGAATATCAAAAAAATAAAAGTAGAAAAAGAAGTAAATATGGAGCAGTAAAAACTTCTGTAGATGGACAAACATTTGATAGCAAAAAAGAAGCGGATTATTATTGCGAATTAAAGTTAAGGCTGCAGAGCGGAGACATCAAAGGTTTTTGTTTGCAGCCTACATTTATACTAGCACCAGGACTAAAATACAAAGCAGATTTTATAGTAATTGATAAAGATGGAAAAGCAGAGATAATTGATGTAAAAGGTTATAAAACAAAAGAATACATAACTAAAAAGAAGGTATTTGAAGATAAGTTTGATTTAAAAATAAAGGAGGAATAGATATGTATGCTGTTTATGATATGAAAAATAAGGAACAATGTGTTGGTATATTTGATTGTAGAAAAGATGCAGCAACATATTTAAATATTCATCAAGATAGTTTAAGCAGAAATATACAAAAGAATAGATTAGTTAAGAATCAATATAAAATTGTGAATTTAGGTGATTTGAAATGAGTAAAAGGTGGACAAATGAGGAAATAGAGTATATACGAGAAAATTTAGGAAATGTATCCATGTCATATATATCGCAAAAATTAAATAGAACACCTAATGCAATAATTATTAAGGCAACAAGATTAAAAATAGGAGGTCCAACAATAAAAACGGAATATTTATTACCAAATATAGCAGCACAAATGGTAGGTGTAGATTTTGCAAGTATAATATATTGGATTAAGTATAAAGATTTGAAAATAGAAAGAAAGTCTATAAGAGGCAAAAAAAGAACTTTAATTAACTATGAGGATTTTATAGATTTTCTTAAGAATAATCAAAAACTATGGGATAGTCGAAAGGTAGAGCCTTATGCATTAGGTTGCGAACCCAAATGGCTACTAGAAAAAAGACTGATAGATAGGAAACGTCCAAAAAATAGTCAAAATAAATGGTCAAAATTTGACGAGATTAAAGTAGAAAAAATGAAAAACGAAGGTAGACCGATACAAGAAATTGCTGATGAAGTAAATAGATCATATGCTTCAGTAAAAAGAAAATTATATGATTTAAGAAAGGAGAAAGAATGGCAAAACCAGTACAAAGAAATAGAAATAAAAATAAAGTAGTAAAGACTTGTGAAAATTGTATAAATTGTATGTATGAGGGTTCAGGAGATATGTACTGTGATATACACAAAGATTTCCCTTATGTATATGAAGATTTTTGCCCAACTGAAAATTACATGTGGTGTAATGGAAAAAAATTTGTAGAAAGGTAGTGATAATATGCCAACTGAAGATATCAAACAAGAAATAGGAAAAGCATTTATAAAAACTGCGAATGGGGAAATGCAGGAATTAGCAATGTGTGAATTTCCTACTGAATATAATGATGATGCAGCAGATGCTATGAGATATGCAATTGAAAATACAAAAGGATATGAAGCAACAGCTACATTTACAATGACAAAAGAAGAATCAAGAAGATTTCAAAAAATGTTAGGAATACAGAATATTACGAGAAAAAGATTTATTAAATTACTTATGGGATGTGGAATACAAAGAAATCAAGCAACAATGTTAGCAATGATGGCCAATAAAAACAAATTAAGATATACGCCAAGTTTAGTACAATACATAGTTGAAAAAATTATAGAAATGATTGAAATGGTTGAAATGGTTGAAAAATACAAAAGGAGATAAAGTGGTATGAAATGTCCAGAATTGTTTACAATTATGCAGCACAATATAAGAAAGCCAATACTTGATGAAGATAATATGATAAAGGGAGAATATCATTTGCTTATAGAAACACAAGGATTTAATGAATGCTATAAAGAAAATTGTGCTGCATGGGATAAAGAAAAACAAATGTGTAGAAAGGTAGGCGAATGAATATGGAAAAAGAAAATAATGAAACACAAAAAGGAAATACATTTAAGTTAGGAATATGTTTTGAAATAGATGTTCCTAGAAATTTTAAAGAAAGTATTTTTAATTCTATTATTTTAGGATTACACGAATATAAAACTAGAGAGAATGAAGAATGGAATTGTGATTTTGATATAAAAATAAGAACTCAAAATGATTTAATTATGAAATTGCAAAGTGAACTTGAACAATTGATTGAAAAAGTGGAGGGATAACATGTCAAATGTTTATGATATGTCCGGAAAAAAGAAAGTTATATTTACAGAAGAACCTAAAACAAAATTAACATATAAAGAAATGATGAAAATAATAATTGAACATGCTACAGAAGAAGGATGTCATCAAATTTTTTGCACAGGTGGAATTGATATGTGTCCATCAGATATATTTGGACCAGAAAAAATTGACAAGAAAAAAGAAGAAGATGCCTGTAATTATAAAAGTATAGGATGTACGCAATGTTGGACTAATGCAGTACAAAAAATTCAAAGGAGGAAATCTAAATGCTAATATTACCAATAAAAAAGAAATGGTTTGATATGATAGCATCTGGAGAAAAGAAAGAAGAATACAGAGAAATAAAACCATATTGGTTCAATAGATTTACTAAAAATATAATAATATTTAATTATGATGGACATAACAGACATTTAATAAATGTGATATTAAGAAATGGTTATAGAAGTGATAGTCCACAAATTAAATGCAAATGTATTTTACATACAGGTAAAGGCAAAGAAGAATGGGGAGCAGAACCGAGAAAAGAATATTATATTTTAGAAATAATGGAGGTGCAAGATGTCTAATAATAAAAATCCATTTGACGAGATGATAGAAGAAAGTAAAAAAAGAGAAAAAGAAAATATTAAAAATATGACATTAGAACAAGCAATAAAAATGACAAATAATATTGCTGATACGGCTTTTTATGCTTATGGTACAAGTGAAAAGGATATAAAAAAAGGAAATATAAAGCCAACATATCTTGTCGGAGATGATGGCAGATTGGCTATAAAAATGGTACTAGAAGCGTTAGAAGATAAGAACAAAAACATATATGCTAACATAGGTGGTAGACGAGACGGTAAAACTATAAAAATTAAAGAAGAATTGTGGAACGAATTAAGAAAACTACCAGAAAATAGATGGTGTGGTATTCTACATAAAGGACAAATTATTTGTATATGCAAAGATGAATTTATGTTAAAAAATAAAATAAGACATAAGATACAAGAATTACAAATGAAAGTAGGTACTAATGTTGAATGTGGATTTAGTACAAAATATCTTCAATATGTCAAAGTAGATATAGATGTAGAAATAATAAAAGTTTTAAAAAAATTATTGGAGGACAAGTAGTATGTGTGAATATTGTGAAAAAGGAAAACCAATAAAAAAAACTGATAGAGGCAGTTACTATAAAATTATAGAATCTGAAATTGAACATCACGATGAATGTTTAGATAGTTATTATAGTTATACCGAAAAAATTCCAATAAATTATTGCCCTATGTGTCGGAAAAAAATTGAATACAAAATTATTAGAAGCAACTGCAGTAGCAGGAATGGATGTAGAAATGCCAGCAACTGGAGAAGTAACAATTCCCGTAATAGAAGATTTTAGCCAAGAAATAGCAAAAACAATTACCGAAGCAGTAGATCCAATTAATATTGCTAATAGTATTACGAAAAATATGAAAAATATTATGGAAGGAGGGATGTATTAATGCCAAAGAAAAAAGCGACAAAACAAAAAGAAATTACTAAAAAAGTTGACGATGAAACAAAACAAGAAAATAAGCCTAAATCACTTGATTGGAATGAATTAGATAAATACATAGGACAACCTGTCTGGGATAGTAGGGAAAAGAGATGGCGAATATTAGATGGATACAGAAGAATGCAAAATACATTTGCAATTACATATTCAGATATTGCTGATTGGGTTAGTTTCTATGATAGATTTTTATATTTAGAAGAGGTGATGTAAATTGGGAAAAAAAGACAGTTTTGAAGTACACACTAAAGAAAATAATATTGCAGGACTAAATACTATAATAGAAATTTTACAAAATATAAAGAATAGTAAGGATATTGGTAAATATAAAATTACAGCAGAAATAAAAAAATTTTGTATGCACGATCATACAAAAGGCTCTATTGTTAAAACTTCTCAAATAGGAAGTAAAATAGAGATTACAATAAGTGAAGGCACATTAGCAAATATAGATAAGACACGTTTTGGACATTTTATAAGAGATGAAGAATAGGAGGTCAAAATGGAAGAACAAGATTATATTGAATTAAATACACTCCTAGCAAAATTAAGAGTATTTTGTTTTAAAGAAATTGGAAATCCTGATACAATTACATCAGAAAGAGAGAAAAATTATAGATTAGTAAGAAATATAGATTACATAAGAAAACAAATGCCTTTGAAAGTTGGAGAAGGTACAATATCAATTATAAAATAGGAGGTACCGCAGATGAATAATACAGAAAAAGAATTTGTAAAAAATGTATGCAGTGAATGTAAAAATATGAATCCAGAGGACTGCTATATAAAAAAAAGAATGAATGGAGAATATGACTGTGTAAATAAAAAATTAGAAAATGAGAAAGGTAGGTAAATATTATGTATAGAATAAAAATGACGGAAGATTTAGAAAAATTAAAAGATTTTGGTTATGAAGAGGACAAAAATGGAAATTACTCAAAAAGAGTAATGAAAGATACAAATAAAGCATGGACTTATTTTGAAACCATTGAAATACATAAAGATGATAGAATTATAAGAACTAGATTATATCAAGATTGTGCAGATCAAGTATGGTATGGATATATTGAGAAAAAAGAAAGATTTATAGAAGATTTAGATAAGGCTGGTATAATTGAAGAAGTAAAAGAAGAAAAAAACAATTTAGTTACATTTGCAGAAAACGAATTAAACATTATTATAAATAAATGTGAAGATGAAGAATCTACAGAAATGCAAGAAATGATTAGTAAAGATATTTTGCAAGTAGTGGAAATTTTTTCACAACAAGGACATAGTGGATTTAGTGCAAATTATGCAATAAATTTGATAAATAAATTGTTAAGATATGAGCCAATAACACCATTAACTGGAGCAGATGATGAATGGAACGAATTATCTTATGATAAAGATACAAAATATCAAAATAAAAGATGTTCAAGAGTTTTCAAAGATGCAGATGGTAAAGCTTACGATATAGAGGGAAAGATTTTTTCTGATGATGGAGGAAAAAGCTGGTATCAATCAAAAGATAGTAGAGTATATATAGAATTTCCTTATATACCAAAAACAGAAAGAATAATTTTAAAAAATCAGGAGGATAAAGATGAAACTATATAGTAATGAAATTGTTTTTAGAGGGCATCCAGACAAAGTATGCGATCAGATTAGTGATGCTATATTAGATGAATGTATGAGACAAGACAATAATAGTAGATGTGGCATAGAAGTAGTTGGTGGCAAAGGAAAGATATTTATTACTGGAGAAATAACAACAAAAGCAAAAATTGATGTACAAGCTATAACAAAAAGAGTATTAGCAGATGTAGGATATTCGACAGATTATGAAATAATAGATAACATAGGAAAGCAAAGTCCAGATATAGCACTAGGAACAAATAATATAGTAAATGGTGCAGGAGATAATGGAATGATGTTTGGATATGCGTGTGACGATACAGAACAAATGCTACCAACTGCGATGGTTATTTTACAAGAATTATCTAAAAGATATGATGAATTGAGAAAGAAAGACAAAAGATTTCTACCAGATGGAAAAGCACAGATAACAGGATTATATGGTGACAATATGAAATTATTAAACATAGAAACATTTACAATTTGTTATCAGAATACAGAAGAGAATAGAACAGAAACAGATAGAATAATAATGGAAATTTGTTTACAAATAATACAAAAATATGGGGTAGAGATAAAGAGGTTCATAATAAATCCTACAGGAAAATTTAAAATAGGTGGATTTGAGGGAGATGCAGGACTAACTGGAAGAAAAATTGTAGTTGATAGTTATCAATCGTTTGCAAATGTAGGTGGTGGAGCATTTTCTGGAAAGGATCCAACAAAAGTTGATAGATCAGGAGCATATAAAGCCAGAGAAATGGCAAAAGAAATCTTACAAAAATGTCATTTGAAATGGTGCGAGGTGCAATTATCTTATGCAATAGGATTAGAGAAACCATTAGCTATATATATAGATAGTGACAAAGGAGAATTAGAACCTGCTGAATATTTATACGAAGAATGTAAATTAAAAAATATAATAAGAGATTTAAAATTAAAAGAAAAATGTTATGAAGAAACTGCAAGATTTGGACATTTTCAATAAATTAAATTAGGAATAATTGTTATAGAAGCAAAAATTATAGAATTATATTTTACTAAAGTACAAAGCATACAATTGACCTAGAAAGGGAGTTTGTATGGAAAGTTTTGAAATATCTGAAAAAGATAGTAAACTATTAAAATTAATAGAAGAATTAGTAGCTGAAGGTGTGGCGAATGGAATCAAAAAAGGATTAGACCAGGCAAGAAATGAAGAAAGATTAAAAGAAAAAATAACATATGATATAAAGTTTAAAAATACAAGATTATTATTAAAAAATTATAGAAAATTTGTTAGTTTTTGTGAACAAGCTACTGTAAGCGAAAAAGAACTTGAAAGTGCAACAGTAGAAGAAATATTAGATAAATTATATTGTGCTGCATATGATGAAGTAACTATTGTTCAATCAATATTAGCATCTAAAAAAAGAACAGAAATAATAATGACACACATAAAAAAAATTATAAATTTTTATATTTTTGATGCAGATAGTAGCAAAAATGACGAGAAACGTAGAAGAGCACATATTTTGGAGGATTTATACATAAAAGGAAAAAAACAACCTGCCATGTCAGTTTTATCTAATAGATACCATATAAGTGAAAGACAAGTTCACAGGGATAAAAACATTGCAATAGAAGAGATTGCAATTTTGATGTTTGGAATAGATGGAATAAGGAAAATGCAATAATTTATGTCAAAAACTTGTCATTGACATGTCATTTGCAATGTTTTATAATAATAACATCAAAAATTGTAAAATTAAAAAGGTCCCTAAAAACTCACAAATTGCTGTGAGTTTTTTTTATACAAAAGAAGGTGTTTAATTTGAATACTGAAATCTGTATGAAACAACAATGTAAAAATTGCAAAAATTTTATAAAGTGTTTGGAAGAGGAGAGAAAATACAATGAAAATGCAAAAAATAGAAATCAACAAACTAAAGATGGCAGAATACAATCCAAGAAAAAACCTTACAGAAAAAGATCCAGAGTATATAAAAATAAAAAATAGTATAACTGAATTTGGATACGTATCACCTATTATTGTAAATTCTGATATGACAGTTATAAGTGGACATCAACGTTTGAAAGTATTAAAAGATTTAGGTAATACAGAAATAGAATGTGTAGTTGTAGATTTTGATAAGAATAAAGAAAAAATGCTAAGTTTAGCATTGAATAAAATATCTGGAGAATGGGATTATCAAAAACTAGAAATATTATTTAATGAATTAGCATCTTCTGAAGATGTCGATTTATCAATAACAGGATTTAATCAAAAAGAAATTGATAAATTAGTAAAAGAAACAGAAGAAATTATAAACGAAAATAGTGAAATTGATTTATCAGATTTTAATGATGAGAAATTTCAATGCAAATGTCCTAAATGTGGTTTTATGTTTGATCTTGATAAATAAGAGGTGCAATGTGATGGAATATGAATGGTATTTAAAGGATTTAAAAAATATACCAAAGAATAACTACAAAGTATTTTCTTGTTTTTCTTGCGGTGGTGGCTCAAGTATGGGATATAAGTTAGCAGGATATGAAGTTATAGGAAATTGTGAAATAGATAAAAAAATAAATGAAATATATATTGCAAATCATCATCCCAAATATAACTATTGTATGGGAATACAAGAAATGAATAAAATAAAGGAATTTCCAGAAGAATTGTATGATTTAGATATATTAGATGGTAGTCCTCCATGTAGTACATTTTCACTAGCTGGAGAAAGAGAAAAAAACTGGGGAAAAAATAAAAAGTTTAGAGAAGGTCAAGCAAGTCAAGTATTAGATGACTTGTTTTTTGAATTTATAGAACTTGCTAATAT
This sequence comes from uncultured Clostridia bacterium, assembly GCA_947588905.1. Lineage (GTDB taxonomy): Bacteria > Bacillota > Clostridia > TANB77 > UBA1234 > UBA1234. Next base: position 7,791 of record CANQBB010000033.1, on the reverse strand, counting down.
ATTAAAACCTAAAATTATTGTAGCAGAAAATGTCAAAGGTTTGATACAAGGAAATGCAAGAGGATATGTAAATTTGATAATTAAAAAATTAGAAAATGCAGGTTATAGAACACAAATATTTTTACTTAATGCTGCAACGATGGGAGTAGCACAAAGAAGAGAAAGAGTGTTCTTCATTTCGAGTAGAGAAGATTTACATATACCAAAAATAAAATTAGCATTTAATGAAAAACCAATAAAATATGGCGAAATAAAAGACAGTTATTATAAGCCATTTGGTAAAGATAGCATGATATATGAAAGATGGAAAAAAAGAGTATCAGGAGATCAAAAAGTAAGTGATACAGTCGAAAGAACAGAGAATGGAAAAATAAGTGGTTTTACAACACAATACTTAAAAGATGATAGAGTACCAGCTACAGTAACTGCAGGTGGTTCTGCACCAATAAGATTTGATGTACCTGGATATGCAAGTGATAAAGATATTATTACTATACAATCGTTTCCGCAAGATTTTAATTTTATGGGAATGAATGTTCAATATGTGTGTGGTATGAGTGTTCCACCAGTTATGATGAAAAAAATAGCTGAACAGATAGAAATACAATTATTAGACAAAATTAGATAGAAGGTGATTATTTGGAAATACAAAAAATTGAAATAAATAAATTGATACCAGCAACTTATAATCCTAGAAAAGATTTAAAACCAGAAGATGAAGAATACAAAAAAATAAAAAGAAGTATTTTAGAATTTGGATTTGTAAGTCCACTAGTAATTAATAAAGATATGACTGTTATTGGTGGACATCAAAGACTAAAGGTTTTACAGGAATTAGGTTTTAAAGAAGCAGAGTGCATTATAGTTGATTTGGATAAAACAAAAGAAAAGGCATTGAATATTGCTCTAAACAAGATAAGTCGGAGAATGGGACAATGAAAAGCTAGAAAATTTATTACAAGAGTTATTACAAGAAGACTTTGATGTTAGTATTACAGGTTTTAATTCAGAAGAAATAGATGATCTTCTAAATGAATATTTAGAAACTGAAGAAGATAATTTTGATATTGAAGAGGCAATAAACGAAATAACAGAACCAATAACTAAACCAGGGGACATATGGATACTTGGAAATCATAGGTTAATGTGTCGGAGATAGCACAAGTCATGAAGATGTGTCAAAACTAATGAATGGAAACATTGCTGATTTAGCAGTAACAGATCCACCTTATAATGTTAATATTGAAAACAGCCAGGGAATGACAATACAAAATGATAATATGAATAATAGTGCTTTTAATGATTTTCTGACAAAAGCATTTAAATGCATGAATGACTTTCTGAAAGTAGGCGGAGCATTTTATATTTGGTTTGCATCTAGAGAACATATTAACTTTGAATCAGCATTAAATAATAATGGATTAATAGTTAGGCAAGAGTTGATATGGAACAAAAATGCATTAGTTTTGGGCTCCCAAGATTATCAATGGAAGCATGAACCTTGTCTATATGGTTGGAAAAATGGAGGTAGTCATTATTTTATAGATGATAGAACACAAACAACTGTAATTGAAGATACAAAAAAGGATTTTAATAAAATGAAAAAAGAAGATCTAGTTCAATTACTAGAAGATATTACTAAAAATTTAAATACAACTGTCATAAATGAAAATAAGCCTACAATAAATGATTTACATCCGACTATGAAACCAATTAAATTATTAGCAAGACAAATAAAGAATAGTAGTAGAATTGATGAAAAAATATTAGATTTATTTGGAGGCAGTGGTTCGACTTTAATTGCAGCAGAACAAACAAAAAGAAGTTGCTATATGATGGAATTAGATCCAAAATATTGTGATGTTATAGTCAAGAGGTGGGAAACGCTAACAAATAAAAAAGCAAAATTGGAATGATAGGTAGGTGGGTGGTATGACATGATAAGTGAAAACAAAATACCTAAAATCGAAAAAGATTATAAAGATGGGTATACATATAATGAATTAGCAAAAAAATACAAAATAACTTACAATCAAGTCACTTACCTTATAAAAAAACAAAAATGGAAAAGGGAAAGTAACTTAAGTATAACACATATAGGAAATCAAAATGCAGTAGGAAATAGTGGTGGACCAGGAGCAAGTGAAGGAAATAAGAATGCAGTAACAACAGGAGAATATGAAACTATATTCTTTGAGGTTTTAAATGATGAAGAAAAATCATTATATCAAGGATTAGAAATACAAAATAAAAAACAATGTGTAGAACAGGAATATAAATTGCTAACAGTTAGAGAATATCGTATACTAAAAAGAATCAAGTCACTCCAGGATAAAGAAAAGGATATGAATATAGAAAGAATAGTAAAAAGGCAATATAATTCTGATAATTCTAACGAAACAGAAACTGTAACAGAAGCAATAAATATAATAACTCCACTACAAAGACTGGAAGATGCACTAACAAGAATACAAGATGCAAAAAGAAAATGTTTAGAGACATTACATAAGATGGAAACAGATGATAGGAAACTTGAATTAGATTTAATTAGATTAGAAATGGAAGCAGCAAAAGAAGATAGTGCAAATGCTACTGAAGACATAAAGGACGATAGTTTCATCAAAGCTCTAAACGAATCGACGGAAGGAGCATGGGAAGATTATGATGAAGACAACGAATAATTTAACTCTTGATGAAAGAATTTCTAATCTAAGAAAAAAAGTAATGCAAAATGCAATTACAATGAAAAAGAAAATAAAAAATGGAACATTATTCAAGTTTAAGCCATTTAGTATAAAACAAAAGAAAATATTAACATGGTGGACAGATAGTAGTCCAGTAAAAGATAAGAATGGTATTGCTGCAGATGGAAGCATAAGGGCAGGGAAAACTTTATGTATGTCATTATCCTTTTCGTTATGGGCAATGAGTAAATTTAATGGGCAAAATTTTATATTGGCCCGGAAAAACAGTAGGAGCATTCAGAAGGAATGTTCTTTTTTGGTTGAAGTTAATGCTTAGAGCACAAGGATATAAAATAAAAGATAGAAGAGCAGATAATCTTTGCGAGATTTCAAAAGGCGAAGTTATTAATTATTTTTATATTTTTGGTGGTAAAGATGAAAGAAGTCAGGATTTAGTACAACGGAATTACTGCTGCTGGTGTATTTTTAGATGAGGTTGCTCTTATGCCTCAATCATTTGTAAATCAAGCATTAGCAAGATGTTCAGTAAAAGGCTCAAAATATTGGTTCAATTGCAATCCAGAAGGACCAAATCATTGGTTTAAGGTAGAGTGGATAGATAAAGCAAAAGAAAAAAATATATTGCATCTACACTTTACTATGGAAGACAATCCTAGTTTGGATGAAGAAACAAAGCAAAGATATCGTCAAATGTTTGTAGGAGTGTTTTTTCAAAGGTTTATCTTGGGACTATGGGTACTTGCTGAAGGTATAATATATCCTAATTTTGATGAAAAAAAACATACAGTAAAGATTAAAGATATTCCTACTAGATTTGATAATTTTTATGTAACATCTGATTATGGAATTACTAATCCACAGGTGTTTTTATTATGTGGAATTAAATTCATAAATAATGAGCCACATGTATGGATATTAGATGAATATTACAACAAAGGAACCAAAAAAAATAAATATGGACAAGAAGAAAAAATAACTAAAACAGATGAGTTATTTCTAAAAGATTATGAAAAATTTATTGGAGAGCTAGATATCAAAAAAACAATAATAGATCCTTCAGCTACATCACTAATAAATTTATTCAAACAAAATAATATACAAGTTAAAGAAGCGGATAATGCAGTAATAGATGGAATAAACTTAGTCCTTAACTGGTTAGATAAAGAAAAGATACATATAGTTGCGGATAAATGTCCAAACCTATTAAGAGAATTTGCAAGTTATATATGGGACGAAAAAGCTCAGGAAAGAGGAGAGGACAAACCAGTAAAAGAAAATGACCATGCACTTGATGCATTAAGATATTTATTACAAACAATATTCCCAATCAAGAGAAAGGGAGCATATTTCAATAGATAGGAGAGAAAAGATAATGGTTACTGAAATGGAAAAAATTGATTTTATATTAAGAGAAGGTGCAGTAAGAGGTACCAATTTAAAAGAATTTATAAAATTACAAATAGATGAATTTATGGAATCTGATAAAAGAAAATTGATGTTAGTAGGACAAAAATATTATGAAAATGAAGAAACAGAAATATCAAAGAAACAGAGATATTATATTGACGATAATTCAAGAGTAACAGAAAATAAATTCTTTTCAAATTATCAATTAGCACATTCATTTCCAAGAAAATTTGTAAATCAAAAATCTGGATTTTTACTTAAAAAAAATATATCAGTGAAAGAAGTTTTAGAAAATAAAGATCAGAAAGAAGATCCAGATTATAAAAAAGCATTAAAGAAAATATTTAATGATAGGACACATAAAAGATTAAAATATACTTTAATTGAAGCGGTAAACAAAGGAATATCTTGGTGGCAATTGTATATTGATGAGGATGGAAAACTAAAAGCTAGAAGAGTAAATGCCGAAAAAATAGTAGTTCTTTGGAAAGATGACGAACACGAAATAGTTGATGCAATAATTATGGTTTATAAGATGATATCTTATGAAGGAACTGAAAAGAAAATTATAAAAAAAGCAGAATATTGGGACTTAGATGGTGTTAGATATCTTGTTTACGAAGATGGAAATTTAATTGATGATGTTCAAAGATTAGAGGAAGTCAAAGATACAATTTTAAAAAATGATGATGGATATGGAATGACATTGTGTAGTCATTTTTTATATGATGGAAGAAAAGAAAACTGGGAAAAAATTCCGTTTGTATACTGGAAAAGTGGTTTAGATGAAAAGCCTTTAATTCACTTTTTGAAGTCATTGGTAGATTGCTATGATGAGTTAACTTCAACTATGGCTGATGTTTTAGGAGATACACCAAACGGAGTAAATGTAGTAAAGAATTATGCAGAAGATATTAGAAAGTTCAATAAAAATCTACACGAACTAAATACAATATTTCTAGATGAAGATGGAGAATATAAAAGGGAAAATACAACAATAGATATAGAAGCATTTAGAGAATTTATTGAAATACTAAGAAGAGATATACACGAAGCAGCAAATGCAGTAGATACACAAAGTGAAAAATTTAAAACAGCACAAAGTGGTGTAGCATTAGAGGAATTATTTAATGACCTAGATATAGACTGTTCTAACATAGAAACAGAATTTCAAAGTAGTTTAGAATATTTGATGTATTTTGTAAATACATATTTGTCAATGACAGAATCAAAAGATTATCATGAAAAAGAAGTAGAATTTGTATTTAATAAATCTATGATAACAAACGAAAGTGAAAAAATTACAAATTGCAAAAATAGTGAAGGTCAAGTTAGTAGAAAATCAATACTCGCAAATCATCCTTTTGTTAAAGATATAGATGCAGAATTAGAACAATTAAAAGCTGAAGAAGAGGAAGAACAAAAGAAACAAGAAAGTGAATATGATAAAATGATAAAGGAATTAAACAAAGAATCGAATAGCAAAAATAATAGTGCAAAAGTTGGTGATGAATAATGAATAATAGCGAATATTGGAGAAAAAGAGTAGAAGAACTGGAAAAAGCACAAATGCTGAATGAAGCAAAATATATAGAATTATTAAAAGTTGAATATGACAAAGCCTTAAAAAGTATAAAAAAAGAAACTAATAGTTGGTTAGCAAGATTTTCAATAAATAATCAAATTTCATTAAAAGAATCAAAAAAATGGTTAAATGCAAGCGAATTAAAAGAATTACAATGGGATGTTGAAGAATATATCAAGTATGGTAAAGAAAACGGAATAGATCTAATATGGAAAAAGGAACTAGAAAATGCAAGTGCAAAAGTCCATATTTCAAGATTAGAAGCTCTACAATTGCAAATACAAAATGAGATTGAAAAGTTATCTTTTAAAGAAAATAAAACTACTCAAGAATTTATACTTGATACATATTCAGATACATATTATAAATTAGCATATGAAATACAAAAAGGTCATAATGTAGCTTTTCACATTGCTGCATTAGATACAGACACATTAAAAAAGATAATATCTAAACCCTGGACTAGTGATAATTTTACTTTTAGTGATAGAATATGGAAAAATAAAAAGTCATTGATAGATACATTACAAAAAGATTTGACTCAATCTATAATTAAAGGAGAAGGTCCAGACAAAGTAATTGAGAACATATCAAAACAATTTAATGTTAGTAAGAATAGAGCAAGTACATTAGTTATGTCAGAATCTGCATTTTTTGGTAGTGTAGCAAGAAAAAAATGTTTTAAAGATTTATGGGTAAAAGAATATGAAAATGTCGCAACTTTAGACTCTCACACATCAGAAATATGTAGAGAAATTGATGGAACAGTATTTGAGATGAGTGACTATAAAGAGGGAGAAACAGCTCCACCTTTTCATGTACGTTGTAGAACTACAACAGCCCCTCATTTCAAAGATGAATTTGAGTTTGGAGAAAGAGCAGCTAGAAATACTGGGGGAAAAACATATTACATACCAAGTAATATTAAATATAAAGAATGGCAAAAAAAATATGTAAGTTAAAGTAAAGATGTAGTGGCGGAATAGACATATCTAGTTTAATATTAGATATGGTAAAACTGAATGGCGACAGCATCTTGTGTTATAAATCGCTAAACGGTAATAGTAGACGCTAGGTCAAATGAACCTCTCTATTTGTTAGAAGGCAAAAGAACTCATAACATGAAAGATATATAGGTGCATATTGGAGTTCAACAACCTATATATCATGTTAGGTGCAAATCCTAACCTACATTTTAATAAAATATGTTATTAAATTTAGACACTAAAAAGGTGTCTATTTTTATTATAAAAAATTGGTCAAGAGGTAGACCTGAACAATTGCCTCATAATATTTTTACATTGGAAGATGGAAAACTGCCTAAAAAAGCCTAATTGTAAAGGTATTATAAGAAAAGGAGTATATATGAAAACTGAAGATTTAAAAGCACAGGGTTTAACAGATGAGCAAATAACATTTGTAATGCAAGAAAATGGAAAAGATTTAAAAGCATTACAAGATGAAAATGCTACTCTAAAAACTGAAAAATCACAATTAGAGAATGACAAAAAGGTTATTACAAAAGAAAAAGAGGATAAAGAAAAAGCATACAATGATTTGCAAAAAAACACAATTAGCAAAGATGAGTATGACAAAAAAATCAAAGAAATAGAAGAAACATCTAAAAAAGCACATGAAGATTATGTGCTAGATCAATTATTAGATGCAGCATTAGAAGATGCTAAAGTATTGAAGAATGAAAATGCTAGAAGTTCAGTAAAAGGGTTATTAGAAATGGATAAAATATCTATTGCAAAAGACCAAAAATCATTAATTGGAATAAAAGAACAACTAGATGCAATAAAGAAATCGGATGGATATTTCTTTGAAAAAACAGTAAAGGGACATTCACCTGCAGGTGGAACTGGAAATGATGATGGAGAGGGAGAAGATAATACAGATAGTATTGGTTCTGCTTCTGATATCGCAAAAGAGTTAAATGCTCAAAATAATGCAGGAAATCAAAAAAGTCAATTTTTTAATTAAATTATAGGAGGTAATTATTATGTACGTAAAACAAAATAGTGTAAGTGAAGTTAATTTCTTAGCTTCATCAAAATTTCAAAATTTTACTCGTATGGTAAAAAGCGAGGG
>CANQBB010000032.1 GCA_947588905.1 uncultured Clostridia bacterium | reverse complement strand
GATCAAACTCTCAAATTAATATCTCTTAGCTTTCGCTAATTAATTTTTAGTTTAATAATAACTCATTCGTTATCTTTTATTTATTGTACTGTTTTAGTACTTCGTTTTTTAGTTTTAAACATTCGTTTTTTATGTTCTTAAACTTCAAAAACTTTTCGCTTGGTTTTCTCTTATTTACTCATTGTTTACTTTTCAATGTGCTTATCATCTCTCGATGACTTAATGTATTATACTAGGGATGCTTATGTTTGTCAACAACTTTCTCAAATAATTTTTAATAATTTTTTATTATGTAACTGTGTTGCCGATAATCTCTATATTACCATGTTGCACGACAAAAGTCAACAAAAAAAATTATTTTTTTTAAACTTTTTTTCATTAAATTTTTCCTTTCATTTTTTACTATATTTCAACCAATATTATATCGTCTCCAATACGTTTAATTTTATTCCATGGAATAACAATATCACTTTTATTTATACTAAAAAATTTTGATGTACCAGGTACTATAATCGCAGTAATTTCACCGGTTTCAAAGTTTGCTTCTACATCTTGCACATAACCTAATCTTCTTCCATCAGATAAATTTATTACTTCTTTTTGTTTAAAAGTTAATGCTCTTCCCACAACATCACCCCTCTAAACTAATCATGCATTTTGATTCTCTTTTAAAATAAAAGAACCTACATATATTATATGTAAGTTCTTTTAAATTTTTGACTAATATTTTAAAATATTCCAATAATATTTCCTTCATCATTTACATCTATTTTTTCCGCTGCTGGAACTTTAGGTAGACCTGGCATTGTCATTATATCTCCAGTTAATATAACTATAAAACCAGCACCTGCTGAAAGTCTAACTTCTTTAACATTGATAGTAAAATCTTCAGGTGCTCCTAGTCTTTTAGAATCATCTGAAAAACTATATTGTGTTTTTGCAATACAAATAGGTAAATTTCCATATCCCATGTTTTCTATTTTTGCAATTTGTTCTTTTGCTTTGTCAGTCAATGCAATATCTTTACCATGATAAATTCTTTGCACTACCAATCTAATTTTTTCTTCTATATTATTAGATAGTTCATAGCAATAATTAAATGAAGCTTTTTCTTCACACATTTTTATTACTTCATTTGCTAAGTCGATTCCACCATTACTTCCATTTTCCCAAACTTCGGATAAAACAACTTTTACATTTAATTTACCACATTCATTTATAACTAATTCAACTTCTGAAGATGTATCGCTTGAAAATTTATTAAGCGCAACTATAACAGGCAAATTATATACATCTTTAATATTTGCTACATGTCTTAGCAAATTTGGAATTCCATTTTTCAACGCATCTAAATCTTCTTTATCTAAATTAGATTTATCTAATCCCCCATGCATTTTTAAAGCTCTAATTGTTGCGACCATAACAATAGCAGATGGTTTCGTTTTTAAGTTTCTACATTTAATATCTAAAAACTTTTCTGCTCCTAAATCTGCTCCAAATCCAGCTTCAGTTACCACATATTCTCCCAAATTCAAAGCAAGTTTAGTAGCAATAATAGAGTTACATCCATGTGCAATATTAGCAAATGGTCCTCCATGAATAATTGCTGGTGTTCCTTCTAATGTTTGAACTAAATTTGGTTTAAAAGCATCTTTTAAAAGAGCAGTCATAGCACCCTCTGCTTTTAAATCTCCAGCAATAACAGGTTTATCATCATAAGTATAACCTATAATAATCTTAGATAATCTTTCTTTTAAATCTTCAATTGAACTTGCTAAACAAAATATTGCCATTATTTCAGATGCAACCGTAATATCAAAGCCATCATCTCTTGGAACACCATCTGTTTTTTTACCCAATCCATCTGTAATATGTCTAAGCTGTCTATCATTCATATCCATACATCTTTTCCATGTAATTTTATTTGGATCAATGTTCAATTCATTTCCTTGATAAATGTGATTATCTATCATCGCAGCTAGTAGATTATTGGCTGATTCAATTGCATGAAAATCACCAGTAAAATGAAGATTTATATCTTCCATTGGAGCAACTTGTGCATAGCCACCACCTGTTGCACCACCCTTTATTCCAAAGACAGGTCCAAGAGAAGGCTCTCTCAAAGTTAATATCACATTCTTGCCAAGTTTTTTCAAACTATCTGCTAATCCAATAGAAGTGGTAGTCTTTCCCTCTCCTGCAGATGTGGGAGTAATAGCAGTAACTAAAATTAGTTTTCCATCTTCTTTATTTTCATCCATAATTGATAAATCTATTTTAGCTTTATATTTACCATATTGTTCAATATATTTTTCTTCTATACCAATATTATTTGCTATATCTAATATATTTTTAAGTTTGGTTCCTTGCGAAATTTCAATATCTGATTTCATCTAATCACATCTCCTCCATACTTAACTTTATTTAATATATCAAATAAAAAACATTTGGTCAACACGAATGAAACAAGGGACGGAGCAAACTTTCAATTTTTTCTCTTTTTCCCGTTGCAAGTTCATTATTTCAAAAATTGAAAGTTTGCTCCGTCCCCCTATTTCATCTTTTATCGGCTACCCATTCCGGCCTCCGCCACCAAATGAGCCGCCTCCGGCCTCCACCCGATGAAAAGCCTCCGCCACCACCAGAATATGAAGACGCAGCTACTTCAGCAGCAGTCTTTGCATAATTAGCACTACTAATACCACTATATGCACAAAACATCAATAAATCAATATTATCAAAAGATTCAAAACTAGATTGCTCTACTATTTCTGGATATAAATCTTTAAATTCTTTCATTACTTTCTTAGCAATTCCAAATATTTGAGCATAAATTAAATAGTATTCAAAAAGCTCTACTTCCATTGCTTCTCTATCATGAATTAAAGTATAATCTTTTAAATATTTTTTTAATCCTGATAGTTTTACTGCTTCATCAAGTACATTATTTCCATAAATTTTCTTTCGGGTTGTAAAAATTTTTTCACTACTTATTTCCTTAATATCTCCACTTTTTTCAAGTTTGTTCTCTTCATTTAATATAACATTTTCAAACCAATCTAAAATTGTAGAATAATTCTTTTTACACCATTTTTCTAATTCATTTTTTTCAAGAATTCCATCTTTACTTGCTTGTACAATATATTTAAACAATTTTTCTTCAAAATCATAATATACTTCATTTGAAATAATTGCTTTTCTCTTTCTAAGTAACATTTCTGTAGAATCACTTTTATCTGTATTATAAATATCATTATTTTTGTTAGAAATAAAATTTATTACTTCACTATCCGCTAAATTAAATTGTATACACTCCTCTTCTTTATTAAGCATTCCAACATTTCTTTTTATTATAGATATTCTTCCTTCTTTTAGCCATTTTAAAAATATCGCTCCCAAAAGATCCGCTTTCTTTGCTATCAATCCATAAGTTGATGCAATATAATATGCTTTAAATAAATCTTTTTCACATGGAATATCCCTATAATATTCAGCTTCTTTAACTTTCTTTTTATCTTCTTTGCTAATCGGACTTTTTGGAGCACCAAGAAATGAACATACTCCAATAATAATTGTATAAGTTCCGATAACATCAGATATTGTTAATAATAATAGCCCAAATAAACATATTAAAATTGCTCCCATTTTTTTATTTTCAGCATTCTTTAATCTTGTAATTATAGTAGGTGTTAAGAAAATTGATATTCCTACAACAACAAGTAAAATAATTGTAAGTACTTCATTTATTCTCTTTTCCTTATATTGCTTTGCACCTTCTTCTGCCATATTTAAATAATATTCAAAATTTCTATATATTTCATTTTTTGTATCAAATGTTCCTTCCAGAAATTTCACTAATATTGTCATGTATTCATTTTTTGATAAACTCTTTCCATTTGTACTCATTTTTATTGTTCCATCTGATACATAGCATAAGCCTCCATAGTTTCCATATCCCCATACATCTAATGTATCTTCATATGCAAAGTCACTTTTTATTTCTATATCTACTTTTCCAAACTTATCATGTCCATCTGGTATTAATGTCCAATATGCCATTTGTGCATCTTTCAAACTTGATACAAAATTAGTTATCTCATACTCTACCGTATATGTCTTTCTTCCATAATCACTTTTTCCCCAACATACTTCTATTCCATCTACTATATAATGTAATCCACATTTATATCGTTTCGATTCAAAACTACCATTTGGGTTCCACGAACTTAATATTTCATATTCTCTATTCTCATCTGATACTTTTAAATTTTTTATTGTTGAACTTCCAAGATTCTTATATGAATGATAATATTCCGTTTTTTCTGTTGGTGTTGCATCCCACACTTCAGTAACTTTTGCATCGCCACTATTATTTATGTATATACTCATATCTATTGAATTAATACTTTCCGCATTTACAACTGTTGGCACTATTACAAATAGCAATATTAAAAATATAACAATTTTTTTCATAATAAATTCCACCCTTTTATATTTATTAAAATTTTATCATATTATAAAATTTTTGTACATAAAAAATGAAACATGGGGACGGAGCAAACTTTCAATTTTTTCTCCATCCCCCAATTACATTATTTCACACAAGTCCATCATTACACGAGTCAATTGTCGCAAAAAATTGAAAGTTTGCTCCGTCCCCATGTTTCAAAAAATTGAAAGTTTGCTCCGTCCCCATGTTTCAAAAAATTGAAAGTTTGCTCCGTCCCCCTGTTTCATTTCAAATATTTTTTCTCATATGAAGAAGTGCTGATTTTTCTAGTCTTGAAACTTGAGCTTGGGAAATTCCTATTTCATCCGCAACTTCCATTTGAGTTTTACCATCAAAAAATCTTTTTCTAATAATAAGTTGTTCTCTATCATTAAGCTTTTTTAAACTTTCACTAATAGCTATATCTTCTATCCAATTATCATCTATATTTTTTTCATCACCAATTTGATCCATCAAAAATAAACTATCTGTACCATCATTATATACTGGTTCATAAAGCGAAACTGGATCTTGAATTGCATCTAAAGCATTGGAAATTTCTTCTTTTGGAATACCAATTTCTTTTGCTACTTCATCTATTGTTGGTTCACGATTATTCTTTGTTGTCAAACTTTCTTTTGCCTGTAATGCTTTATATGCAATATCTCTAAGAGAGCGGCTAACTCTGATAGAATTGTTATCTCGTAGGTGTCTCCTTATTTCTCCAATTATCATTGGAACTGCATAAGTAGAAAATAAAACATTTTGTGATAAATCAAAATTATCTATTGCTTTTATTAACCCTATACATCCAACTTGAAATAAGTCATCCACATTTTCCCCACGATTGTTAAACTTTCTAACAACACTTAAAACAAGTTTCAAATTACCACTTATGAATTTCTCCCTTGCTTCTTTATCTCCCGCCTTAATTTTTAAAAATAATTCTTCTTTTTCTTTTTGACTTAGAACTGGTAATTTGGAGGTATTTACACCACATATCTCAACTTTTTTAATCAAATAAAAAACCTCCTCCAGAAATAATAATGTTTATATCTACATTATTTCCAAAGAAAGGTTTTATATTCAATTTTTGTACAAAAAAATGAACCCTTTCGGATTCATTTTATAAGAGATTCGCTACTTATTTATATCATATAAATTAAATTTTTGCTTTCATCTCCCTTCGCATTCGTATAATTATTTTCTTTTCAAGTCTTGATATATAAGACTGTGAAATACCAAGTAAATCCGCAACTTCTTTTTGAGTTTGCTCAGTACCAGTAGCAAAGCCAAACCTTAATTCCATTATGCGTCTTTCTCTTTTATTTAATTTATTTATAGATTCTCTAATAAGTTGTTTATCTATTTCATCCTCCAAATCTTTGAACACACCATCCTCATCATTTCCTAAAACATCTGAAAGCAACAGTTCATTTCCATCCCCATCTGTATTTAAAGGCTCGTCTATTGAAACCTCACTTTTCAATTTGCTTGTTTTTCTTAAATGCATTAAGATTTCATTTTCAATACAGCGTGAAGCATACGTTGCAAGTTTAATATTCTTTGCAACATCAAAAGTATTTATTGCCTTCATCAATCCTATAGTTCCTATAGAAATCAAATCCTCCAAGCCAGCATTTGTATTTTCAAATTTTTTAGCAATGTACACAACTAATCTTAAGTTTCTTTCAACTAATATTTTTCTAACATCTTCATCCCCATTTGCAAGTTTATCTAGAAGTTCACTTTCCTCATCAACTGACAATGGTGCTGGTAAAACATCTGCTCCTCCTATGTAATACATAGAATTTTCTTTGTTTAATCCTAAAATTGTTAAAACATCAATAAAAAGTTTTTTTACTTTCTGCTTCATTAAAATTAAAATCTCCATTTGTCCATCCTCCCTCTATTAAACGATATCCTATAATTGCATCATAACTATTTAAAATATTAGGAGTTCTCACAATAACAGCATTATTACAAATTTTTTTATTATTATAATTTACTGTAATATTAAAAACTTTTATTCCAATCTCTTTCTGCTTTCCTGATACTGTTTGATAACTCACTACTCGTCTATGCTTATTATCACCTCCTTCATAATTAAACAAATCTTCTTTTACAAAAATAATATCTTCATCATATAAAGTTGTAACATCATGTCCAGTGTCTAATAAAGCTTTAAGCTTATATAATTTATTATTAAATTCAAATTCAATAAAGCATGTTGATGTTTCAAGTAATAGTTTTGTGTTTTGTCTTTTTTTGAATTTTAGAATAAAAAATATTGATAATAGCATTAAAAGTATCATCAAAAATAAGTTTTTTTCAGATGCGAATCCGATTCCTCCAAACAAAAATGTAATTATCCAAAATAAAAAAACTTTAGAGTTACGTTCCCTTTTTGAATTTAAAAACATAACTATAAAATAAGAAAGAACAAGCTTAATAAAAAAATTATCATATAATTTAGGTGCAAATACCAATATGCAAGTAGATAAGATGCTACTTATTAAAGCAACTACAAATATTTTTACTAAACTAATCTTTATTTTCAGTAACCTACTTAACAAAAATAAAATCATACTTGTAATAATAGTATCTTGAATAATTAGCAAATCTAAATAAATTTTCATATTGTTATTTTAATACAAGCCTTTTAAAAAGTTTGTCATTTTATATTCAAGCACAAAAAAACAAGTCATCATAAAACGACTTGTTTTTAATTTTAAATTATATTATTGATCAACATTATGAACATGAACATCTAATTGATTATATGGAATTTGAATTTCATTTTTATCTAATTCTTCTTTAACAATTTCAAGTAAATCAAAATATACATCCCAATAATGTTCATTTTTTACCCAAACCCTAACAGAATATTCTATACTACTGTCTTTATATGCCGTGACTCTAATAAATATTTCTCTATCTTTAATAATATGAGATGTTCTATTAACTGCATCATGCAAAGTTTGAAGTACCTTTTTAGTTTCTGCATCGTATGAAATATCAAAAGTCAAAAATATTCTTCTATATTTATTTTCTGAATAATCTACTATCGTTGCTCCAACGACATCTTTATTAGGAACTCTTATAACTTTATTATCTATTGTATTTAACACTGTATGAGTAAAAGTAATTTCTTTAACTGTTCCACTTACATTTGAAACATCTACATAGTCTCCAGTTTTAAATGGACGAATCATTAAAACCAAAACACCACTTGCTAAGTTAGATAATATATCTTGAATTGCAAGAGATGCTGCAAGACCTACAACACTAAAAGCAGCAATAAGTGAATTTATAGGAATGCCCAGTGTATCTGCCACTATTAAAATTGCTATAAAATATAATATAACAGCAATTGTTTTTTCAACAAATGTATGTAAGCCTTTTTCAAGTTTTGATTTTTCAATTCCTTTTTTAACTATTTTCATTACCAGTTTTATAACTATTAAAGATACAATAACCGCGATAATAGTTGGGAAAAACTTGGCAATCAAATCAGTCGGAGCTTTTCCAATATGTTGTTCAAGCCACTCTCTCATAGCCATCATCCCCTCAATATAAATCCTCTATAAAAAGCTTACAACATAAAATAAAATTTTTCAATACCTTAATTTCAAAATCTTTGATTGTTATTGTTTAAATTAGTGTGTTCTTTTCAAAAGCATCAAAAAGGGGCTATATATTTACAGCCCCTTTAAATTTATTATTTAATTCAATCAATTCAATAATTATAGATTGTTCATATCAATAATTTTTTTATTCTTTCTTAAGAAAGTAGGAATTTCTATATCGTTTGTTGGACTGATTCTGTTATCTGCAACTGGAGTTTTTTCAAACAAACTTCTATCAATAACTTTGTCTACTGCAAGTGCTGATAGAGGAACTCTATCTCTATCGAAACCTGTAGCAATAACTGTAACTGACATTTCATCTCCCATTTTCTCATCAATGACAGCACCAAAGATAAGGTTTGCATCAGGGTCAATACTCTTTTGAACTAATTCAGCAGCAGTATTAACTTCAAATATTCCTAAATCTGGACCAGCAGTAATATTTAATAATACTCCTCTAGCGCCATCAACTGTAGATTCAAGAAGAGGACTATTGATTGCAGCCTTAGCAGCTTCTTCTGCTCTATTTTCTCCAGAAGCTCTACCAATACCCATGTGAGCCATACCTGTATCATACATAATTGTTCTAACATCTGCAAAATCTAGGTTAATCAATCCAGGTATTGAAATCAAATCTGAAATACCTTGAACACCTTGTCTTAGCACTTCATCAGATAAAGCAAATGCTTCTGTAAAAGATGTTTTTCTTTCAGAAACTTGTAGTAATCTATCATTTGGTATTACAACAAGTGTATCAACTTTTTCTTTTAAACTTGCAACACCTCTCTCGGCATTTTGCATTCTCTTCTTTGCTTCAAAAGAAAATGGTTTAGTAACAACAGCAACTGTTAAGATTCCTAATTCTTTAGCTATTTGTGCAACAATCGGAGCAGCACCTGTACCAGTTCCTCCTCCCATTCCAGCAGTAACGAATACCATATCTGAACCTTTTAATGCATTTGAAATTTCTTCCCTAGTTTCTTCAGCAGCTTTTTCTCCAATAGTTGGATCTCCTCCAGCGCCTAAACATCTTGTAAGTTTTTCACCTATTTGAATTTTTGTTGGTGCTTTAGAAAGCATCAATGCTTGTCTATCGGTATTAACTGCAACAAATTCAACACCAGTAACACCAACATCAATCATTCTATTTACTGCGTTGTTTCCTGCACCACCAACACCAACAACTTTTATTTTTGCCATTCCATCATAGTTTGCATCTTGTCTTTGATATGAATTATTATAATTGTTTTCTTGTTCGTACACTTTCAATTCCTCCCACCTATTTATTTTTAGATTTTGAGCCAAACAAGCCCTTTATTGATTGAACAATATTTTCAAAAAACGTTTGATCTTCTATCATTTGTATTTTACTTCCTATGTTTCTTGAGTGCTTAATGTTAGATATATATTTAACAATTCCATAAGCACCAGCAACATCAGGTTTTATTAAATTAGCTGTCTTTAAATTTCCAAACCTTACTGGATATTTTAAAATTTCTTCTGCAGTCTTTTCTGATTTATTTATTGAGTTTAAGCCTTGTCCTGCTATTACACAACTAGTCGGTATATTAGCAACTTTATTATCTTCTAAGCCTTCATGAATCAATGTAAAAATTTCTTCTATTCTTGCTTCAATTATCTCAACCAACTCAGAGCATTTAACTGCTTTATTTTTTTCTTCACCAGTATATGTTGTTAATGTAATACTATAATCATTATCTATGTATGATGTTTTAGATAAACCATATTGTCTTTTCAATTTATCTGCTTCTTGATATGAAATTTGAAGACCAATTGCAATATCATTTGTAATTGTATCTCCTCCAACAGGAATTGAATCTGTATATATCATTCCATTATTTTTAAATACTGATATATCTACATTTCCTGCTCCAAAATCTAATAATAACACTCCATTTTCTTTTTCATCATCTGTCAGTACAATATCTTTCATTGCAAAACCATTTGCTACTATTCCATCCATTACAAGCCCTGCTTTTTGCATTGCAAGCCCTATCGTTTTAACAACTTCTTTATCTGCAATTATAACATCCAATTCTGCTTCTAGTGTACTAGTAAAAATACCAATTGGATCTTCTGTTGTTCTAGATTCTGTTATAAATCTTGATGGCACAATGTCTATTATTTGCTTACCATCAGGTATTTCTATTTTTCCAACATTCTTTATTATTTCATCTATATCTTTCTGTGTTACACCAGCATATTTATCTGCAAGTTTAATACTATATTTAGTTTTAAAAATTGAAACATAGCTTCCAACAATATTAACATAGGCAGATTTTATCATAAAGTCTTGTGTTGCTTCTATATCACTTATAGCAAAACGAATTGCCCTAGAAACTGCATCAGAACTAACAATCTTACCTCGTCTTAATCCTTCACAAGCTACGCTCGAAGAATTTAAGATTTCTACTTGATTGAATTTATTTATTTGTCCTAAACAACAACTTACTTTAGAGGTTCCTATGTCAATACCAACGATAATATCTCCAATGGCCAAACTTTATCCCCCCTATAATATCTCGTGATTTAAGAATATATTATTATTTTACAAAAGTCAATAAATATTACAAAAATATTACAAAAATATTACATGTTGATTACCAAAAGAACATTTAAGAATTTTTCACATCTGATAAAACATAATGTTCCTTAAGAAAATCGCATACTTAATATTATACTTTTAAATCTAATTTTGTGCAATATAAAAGTTGGCTAAAACTTAGCCAACTTAAAAATAATTTTAAACTTATTTTATTACTCTTTTTTCCTTTTCTTTTTTATTTTCAAGTTTCATTAAAATCTGTCTTCTAATTGTAGATAAATTATTAAATATTCTAAATACAAACACAACAATTGCAGCAAGAGCAATATCAACATTTAAGCTTTCTCCAAGAATAGTAAAAGCTATTGCAATAAACATATTAACAAAAAAACCTGAAACAAATATTTTTATATCAAATTTTTTTTGAACCACACCACTTATCGCACCTATAATACTATCAAAAGCTGCCATAATACCTATTGCCATATATTTAGTATATGCATATGGTATTACAGGCACAAAAAAACCAAGTAAAAGTCCAAGCATGCAAGAAAAAATTATTATTAAAATCATATTATTTTGCGCCTCCTTCTACTTCTGTAGCATATTGATAATTTAAAGTTTTTTCATATGCAGGTATTATTATTTCCTCCTGTTCTTCAATAGAAACATCAATATTTGCAGACTTTATACTATCAATAATACCTCCTCTAAGAGTAAGTGATGCTCTTAAATTTTTAGAATCTCCTATCGCAGAAATTTTAAAAGGGGCTGTCATTCTAATTCCATTTATTAAAACCTGAGGACCAATACATCTTATTTCAGAATTACCAGTAATTCTCTGCCCGTTTATACTAATTGCCTCCGCTCCAGCTGCACGCAGTTCATTAACAACCATCGCTAAATCTGAATCATGAATAACATACACATTAGGATCATAATATCCTGCATCAATTGCAATTTTTTCTAGAGCTTTTGTATCATCTAATGTAATTATAATACCTTGACCTTTTACAGCAACTAATCCAGCCAACATTTTAACTCTATCAAGTTCATCCTTAATCAACTTTGTCGCTTCATCATCTTTTGTAGCTGAAGCTTGATACTCACTAATCTTTGCATTTAATTCATTTATTCTTGCAGTTGCAGCATCATAATAATCTCTCCATTGTGTGATTTCATCTCTCAATTCATTTTCGTTTTTAATGCTTATTATATCCGATTCACTTCTATAAATTGTCTTTATCTGAGCAGTGACCATGAAAACTATTAAAAAACAAATAAAACCAATAATCAAATTTTTTCCTTCAATTTTCATTAAAAACTCACCTTCCTACTTTCTTTCAGTAAAAACAGACTTAGCAAGATAATCTTCATTACTTATATCAATTTTTCCTTTTTTATCTCCAAGCTCTTTCAATATGCTAGATAAATGACTTAATTTTTCTTCTATATTATCAATATTTACTTCACCATATATAACATCAACATCTTTTTCTTTTATATACAATTTTACATTAAGAGCATCTTCATAATTTATCTCAGTAAACTTATATTCAAAATTCATATTGTTCGCAGTTTCTAATAAATAAATACAATTCTCATATTTAAGGTTGGTAGTACCTTCTAATTTTTTTCCAACAACACATTCTCCAGAATCTAATCCATAGATAATAGGTAAATCACCAGAAGGATTTTCTTTTTTCATTTCAAGTACATACGAATATTTATCTACTATAGCAAATGATTCTAAATATTTTACAATAGCATAAGGTTCTCTTTCTTCGTATTTTAATATAATTGTACTTGGAAGAGACCTACCAATTTTTGCAGTTCGCACATAAGGAAGACTTTTAATTTGTTTAATAATCTTCGAATCATTTATTCTAAATATATTCGTTCCTTTTTGTATATTAGCCGCATTAAATATTTCATTTGATGTCACATTTACACCATCTTTTGTTATAATATCTGTTATATCAAAAACAGGGGCAAAAAGACAACCAGAAGCAACAGCAATTATCAAAAGTAATAATATAAATAAAGCAATTTTAACTTTAACATTACCCTTTTTATTTTCATTACTTCTGGTCATAAAATTCACCTCCAATATTTACTCTAACTTTATATTAGCACCAATATCAATAAGTTTTTTTATTATATTTTCATAACCTCTCTCGATATAATTTATACCGCAAATTTCACTAACTCCATCTGCCATTAGTGAAGCTTCAACAAGTGATGCCCCTCCTCTTAAATCTTTAGCTTCAAGCTTTGCACCTTTTAATTTATCCACTCCTTGTATAATAGCAGTTTTACCTTCAACAGTAATATTAGCTCCCATTCTAATTAACTCATTAACATATTTAAATCTATTTTCAAAAATGTTTTCGACAATAATAGATGTACCTTTAGCTGTTGCTAATAAAGTAACTAATTGAGATTGTAAATCAGTTGGGAATCCTGGATAAGGCATTGTTTTCATGTTAATAGCTTTAATATATTTAATAGGATATTTTGCATATACAGTACTACTACTAGTTAATACTTTGCAATTCATACGTTTCATCTTATGAAGTAAAGCTTCAAGATGCTCAGGCTCAACATCTCTAATCAGTATTTCACCTTTAGTAGCCATTGCCATCAATAAATATGTGCCTGCTTCAATTCTATCAGGTATAATTTTAAACTTTGAATCATGTAATTTTTTTACACCTTTTATAGTTATTGAATTACTTCCAGCTCCAGTCACATCTGCACCCATAGAATTCAAAAAATCTTGCAAACATTTTATTTCTGGCTCTCTAGCAACATTTTTTATATGTGTAATTCCATCAGCTAAAACACTAGCCAGCATAATATTCTCTGTAGCACCAACAGAAGGAAAATCAAAAACAATTTCATTTCCAATAAGTTTTCCACATTCACATTCAATAACTCCACCGTTTTCAACAATCTTAACTCCAAGTTGTTCAAATCCGTCTAAATGCATGTTAATCGGTCTAGCACCAATTTCACAGCCACCTGGATATGTAAATTTACATTTACCAATTCTTCCGAAGCAATGCACCAACTATAATCACCGACGATCGCATTTCATGCATCAAACTGTTTGGAATTTCATAACAATTTAACATGGTACTATCGATTATTATTTTACTATTATTATAGGTAACTTTGCAACCCAAATTTTGCAAAATCTCTAACATTATTTTTACATCATGTATATCTGGACAATTTTCCAATTCTACTATACCTTCATTTAATAATGTTGCAGCGATTACTGGCAATGAAGCATTCTTTGAACCAGATATTTTTAATTCTCCTTTTAATACATTTCCACCCTCTACTATGTATTTACTACTCACTTTCTTCACCTCATATCTTAATGTATTCAATATATTTGTATGCTATTAAAATATAAAACGTGAAAAAGGTTGAAAAAACATAGAAAAAAGTTTCAAAATTTTTTATTTACCTTTTTAATTTAGCTGTCTTAGTTCTAATATATACTTCTAATTTATCCATAAATTCTTTAGGAGCGATTTCTTTTTTAGCCACCATATCTAATCCTTTTTCCCAGCTAGCTGTTAAATCTGGATTAAGCATATCTGGCATAGACCAGCTAACTGCCTTTTGCACAAGTTCTCCCTTTTCGCTGGGAGTTAGAACTTGTGTTTTAGAGTTAATATTTATATATCCTATTCTATTTAATTTCTTTATTATTTCTGCACGAGTTGCACTTGTGCCAATTCCACTCCCCTTTATTTGTTCCCTTAATCTTTCATCTTCAATTAGCTTTCCTGCATTCTCCATCGCTAGAATAATAGAACCTGATGTATATCTGCTAGGAGGTGTAGTTTCTCCTTCTTTTATATTAAAGTCACTTAATGTCAATGTTTGACCTTTTTTTATCTTACTTAATGCCTCAATATTAGGTTTAACTTCATCTTCTTTTTCTTCATTTTTAATAACTTCTAAATATCCTTGTTTCACACATATCTTTGAATTAGCATAAAACTTTTGTCCAGCTATATCTATTGTAATAGCTAATTTACTGAATTCTGCTGGTGGGAAGAAAATACTTAAAAATCTCTTTACTATTAACTTATATATATTCTTTTGCAAATCATTTAAAGAATCATAATTTTCAAAACCTTGCCCTGTAGGAATAAGAGCATAATGGTCTGTAATTTTAGAATCATTAACATACTTTGATTTGACAATATCTGTGCTATATTTATTTGCAATCATACTATTTAAAATATTTTTTATTTCCTCATCTTTTCCCCATCTAGCAAGTCCATTTAAATTTTTACTAATTTCTTTTGCCACAGCAGTAGATAAAACCCTTGCATCAGTTCTTGGATATGTAACAAGCTTTTTTTCATATAAAAGTTGAATTACCTCAAGTGTTTGATCTGGAGAAATTTTAAATCTTTTACTACATTCATTTTGTATTTCTGCCAAATTATATAGTAAAGGTGCATTTTCTTTTTGAGTCTTTTTGCTTGCTTCTAATACTTTTGGAATAGGATTTAACTTTTTAATTGTTTCAATAAAAGACTTTGCATCTTCCTCTTTTTTGAAACCGTTATCATTATACAAATCCTCAATTCCAGTAAGTTCTTTTAAACTATTTGGATTTTCTGTATCGTACTTCCACTCTGCCACAATACCTTCAACAAAACTTGCCTGTACTTTATAAAAATTAGACTTAACAAAATTTCTAATCTCATTTTCTCTAGAAACAATCATTCCAAGCACACACGTCATAACTCTACCAACTGAAATAGGTGCTCTATCTTGACCTAAAAACTCAGCAAGCTTTTTTCCATAAGATAATGTAAGAAGCCTTGAAAAATTTATTCCTATCAAGTAATCTTCTTTTGCTCTTAAATAAGCACTATCTGCTAAAGCATCATATTCACTTAAATCTTTAGCCTCTCTAATTCCTTTTAAAATTTCCTCTTCTGTTTGAGAATCAATCCAAACTCTCTTTTTAACCTTTTCTTTTACTCCAACCATATCATCAACTAGTCTATATATATATTCTCCTTCGCGTCCAGAGTCAGTGCAAACGTAAATAGTATCTACATCATCTCTAATAAGCAAAGACTTAACAATATCAAATTGATTTTGAACACTTGCAATAACCTCATACTTCCAAGAAGTAGGAATAAATGGTAATGTGTCAAACCTCCAAGCCTTATATTTCTCATCATAAACCTCCGGATAACTCATAGTAACAAGATGTCCAACACACCATGTAATAACAAATTCATCAGATTCAACATATCCATTTTTTCTTTTAGTATTTATTTTTAAAGCCTTCGCAAATTCAGTTGCAACACTTGGCTTTTCTGTAATCAATAATTTCTTTGGCATTCGAAACATCCTTTCATTATGCATATTTTATATTAAAAAACTAAAATTTGCAATTTTTAAATTTTATGCGGTAAGCAGTAGCTTCAATAAAAAATATTATTAAAGTAATTTTACATAATTTATTGACATTTCATACCATTTATGATACTATAATAAAGGTAACTGAATTCGCGTAAATTGGGCTGTAGCCCACGGACTAAAGAAAGGAGAGAAACCAAAATGAAGATGAGCATGAAGCGTAACCAGGAAGTCGAGACCAAGCGTAACGAGGCCATTCGGTCTCAGAACGTTCGGGAACTGGAGAGTCTGAAGTCCAAGCTTCAGATGTCCTCTATTCCTGAGGATGTTCAGAAGCTGGTTGAAGACCAGACCGAGCGTTTCGGACGTATCCGGATCATGACCTTGGATGAGTTCAAGGTCAAGTTCCCTGATGTCAAGGTCGGCAAGAAGCAGACCATTGGCATCCTCGACGGCAAGGACGTCAAGACGTCTTTCCCCATCCTCTATATGTACTCTCCGAGCCTCGCAGAGATTTCGGAGAAACTGAAGGAGAAGCATGGGCGAGAGGCCAATGCCAACCGACTGACCGCTGCTCTGAAGAGGCGTCACGACATCGATGCCTCGGAGGAATTCCGGAAATTCGCCATGGATCTTCCGGTTGACATTCCGGCACAGATCTTCTTCGATGGCAACCTCAAGCGAGTGGCATCGCTGAAGGACAAGCCGGATGCAGTCATGTATCCTGGTGAAATGGCAGAAGGTGTCAGCTACTGTGCTGTTCA
>CANQBB010000031.1 GCA_947588905.1 uncultured Clostridia bacterium | reverse complement strand
CTTAAGTGGTTGCTTGAAAAAAGGCCTTATAGGCCGATATGCAAATCCCCCAGTTATACTGGGGGATATTTATTTTTATTACTTAAGTACAGAAAAAATTTCCTAAAAAATCTAAATAAAAAATCTAAAAGAGTTGACAAGCCGTAAGGATATATGTTAAAATTACTAAGATAATGTATTAGGTAAGGGTTGATTAAAATTAAAAGTTTATTATTTATATACAAATAAATAAATAAGAAATAGGTAATTGGTAAAATAAATTTAACCAGTTGCCTTTTTGTCGTTGTTTAAAAATTTGCTTATAAATAAAGAATCTAAAATTATAATCTTTTTCAACACTTACGGAACTAAAGAATTAAATAACATTCGCGTAGCATCTTGAATGTAGTTTGAGTTAATGATTAATTACGTGGAGGTAATAAGAAAGTAAAAATTTTTATACCGAGGTGATTTTAATTTATGCGTGAAGTAAAAAGCGAAAAAACTAGCAGGATGTATTTTGGAAATATTCAGGATGTTATTGAGATGCCTAATTTAATTCAAGTACAAAAAGATTCTTACAAATGGTTTATTAACAAAGGATTAAAAGAGGTATTGATGGAATGTTCTCCTATTACAGATTACTCTGGAAAACTTATTCTTGAATTTGTTGATTATCATTTTAATGAAGAAACAAAATACACAATTGATGAAGCAAAAGCAAGAAATACTACTTATGCAACAAGATTACAAGTTAAAGTTAGACTTATTAACAGAGAAACTGGAGAGGTTAAGGAGCAAGAAATCTTTATGGGTGACTTTCCTGTAATGACTGATTATGGAACATTTATAATCAATGGTGCAGAAAGGGTTATAGTTTCACAGTTGGTTCGTTCACCAGGATGTTATTATGACATGGCTTATGACAAAATAGGTAAAAAACTATACACAGCTACAGTTATGCCAAACCGTGGTGCATGGCTTGAACTTGAAACTGATTCTAATGATATTTATAATATCAGAATTGATAAAGCTAGAAAATTACCTATTACTTTGTTCTTGAGAGCAATAGGAATTGCTACGGATAGCCAAATTTTAGAGCTATTTGGAGAAGATGAAAGAATAGTTGAAACTCTTGCTAAAGATCCTATTAAAACTGAGGAAGAAGCTTTAATAGAAATTTATAGAAGATTAAGACCAGGAGAAATGCCATCTGTTGAGGCAGCAAGAAATTTACTAAGTATGTTATTTTTTGATCCTAGAAGATATGATTTAACTAAAGTTGGTAGATATAAATATAATGATAAATTATCTTTAGCTAAAAGAATTAGAGGTCAAATTTCTGCTGAAAGAATTGTTAATCCAGAAACAGGAGAAGTACTAGTTTCAAAGGATAAAATGATTACTGATGAAGTTGCAGAAATGATACAAGAGTCTGGTATAAATGAAGTTACCGTTAAAGTGGAAGATAAATTGGTTAAAGTTATTGGTAATGGTACAGTATGGCTAGATAGTTATGTTGATGGAGACATCAAAGATTTAGGCTTTGAAGAAAGAGTTAATTATGCTGTATTAAAAGAAATTTTAGCAAACACTAAAGCTAAAGATATGTATAAAGTTTTAGAAGAAAATTATGATAGATTACTTCCAAATCATATTACTAAAGAAGATATGATTGCTTCAGTAAACTATTTAAATAACTTAGCACATGGAATTGGTCATACAGATGATATTGACCATCTTGGAAACAGAAGAGTTAGATCTGTTGGAGAATTATTACAAAATCAATTTAGAATTGGTATGACAAGACTTGAAAGAGTTGTTAGAGAGAGAATGGCAGTACAAGATTTAGATATTGTTACTCCACAATCTTTAATAAACATTAAACCAGTAGTATCAACAATTAGAGAATTCTTTGGAAGCAGCCAATTATCTCAATTTATGGATCAAAACAATCCATTAACAGAGCTTACTCATAAGAGAAGAATTTCTACATTAGGACCTGGTGGTTTATCTAGAGATAGAGCAGGATTTGAAGTTAGAGATATTCATCATTCTCACTATGGTAGACTTTGCCCTATTGAAAGTCCAGAAGGACCAAACGTTGGACTTATTGGATCACTTTCAACTTATGCTATTATCAATAAATATGGATTTATTGAAACACCATATAGAATAGTTGATAAGAAAAAACATATAGCAACTGATGAAATTAGATATTTCGGTGCAGATGAAGAAGATAAATATATTATTGCTCAAGCAAATGAGCCTTTAGATAGTAAAGGAAGATTTATAAATTCAAAAATAAAAGTTAGATTTAAAGATGAACTTTTGGAAGTTGCACCAGAACAAGTTGATTTGATGGATGTATCACCAAAACAATTAGTTTCTGTTGGTGCTGCACTTATTCCATTCTTAGAGCATGATGATGCTAAACGTGCTCTAATGGGTGCAAACATGCAACGTCAAGCCGTTCCGCTAATTAGCACAGAATCTCCAATTGTTGGAACTGGTATGGAATATAGAACAGCAAAAGATTCAGGTGTATGTTTAATTGCACAAGATGATGGTATAGTAGAAAAAGTTACTGCTGATCAAATTGATATAAAAACTAAAAAAGGAATAGATACATATAAACTAATTAAATTTAAACGTTCAAACCAAGGTACATGTTCAAATCAAAGACCAATTGTTGTTAAAGGTGAGAAAGTTAAAAAAGGACAAATTATTTGTGATGGACCTTCAACAGATAAAGGAGAGCTTGCTTTAGGTAGAAATGTACTTATTGGATTTATGACTTGGGAAGGTTATAACTATGAGGATGCTATTTTGATTAGTGAAAAATTAGTTAAAGAAGATGCGCTTACATCTATTCACATTGAAGAATATGATTGTGAATGTAGAGACACAAAATTAGGACCAGAAGAGATAACTAGAGATATTCCAAACGTTGGCGAAGATGCATTAAAAGACTTAGATGATCGTGGTATTATTAGAGTTGGTGCTGAAGTTAAATCTGGAGATATTTTAGTTGGTAAAGTTACTCCTAAAGGAGAAACAGAATTAACAGCAGAAGAAAGATTACTTCGTGCAATATTTGGAGAAAAATCTAGAGAAGTTAGAGATACTTCATTACGTTGTCCTCATGGAGAAGCTGGTACAATTGTTGACGTTAAAATATTCACTAAAGAAAATTCAGATGAATTAGGTACAGGTGTTAATGAAGTTATTAGAGTATATATAGCTCAAAAGAGAAAGATTTCAGTTGGAGATAAAATGGCTGGTCGTCATGGTAATAAAGGTGTTATTTCAAGAATTTTACCAGAAGAAGATATGCCATTCTTACCAGATGGTACACCACTTGAAATTGTTTTAAACCCACTTGGAGTTCCTTCTCGTATGAACATTGGACAGGTGCTTGAAGTTCATTTGGGATATGCAGCAAAAGCATTAGGATTTAAAGTTGCTACTCCAGTTTTTGATGGAGCAAATGATGCAGACTTTAAAGAAATAATGGAAAAAGCCGGTATTCCTGCATCAGGAAAAACTATTCTTTATGATGGTAGAACTGGAGAACCTTTTGATAATGAAGTTACAGTTGGTATAATGTATATGTTAAAACTACATCACTTAGTTGATGATAAAATACACGCTCGTTCAACTGGACCATACTCTTTAGTTACTCAACAACCACTTGGAGGTAAAGCTCAATTTGGTGGACAGAGATTTGGAGAAATGGAAGTTTGGGCATTGGAAGCATATGGTGCTGCTTATACATTGCAAGAAATTTTAACAGTAAAATCAGATGATGTTGTAGGAAGAGTTAAGACATATGAATCAATAGTTAAAGGTGAAAATATTCCTGAACCTGGTATTCCAGAAAGCTTTAGAGTATTAGTAAAAGAATTACAAAGCTTAGGATTAGACATTAGATTATATAATCAAAGCGATGAAAACGAAGTTGAAATTCTTGAAGATACGGGAGAAGATGATATTTCACTTAATATTACAGCACCAGTTCTTGAAGATGAAGATTTACCAGAAAATATGATAATCGAAAATGAAGACGGACCTATTGAAGATGAAGAAGATGAATTTGATGATGAAGATGACATTTATAATGAAGACGAAATGTTTTTAGAAGATTCTTTTGACGATGAAGATTAGAAAGGGAGGGAGAAAATAAATGGTTGATTTAGAAGTATTTGACAGAATTAAAATTGGTTTAGCATCTCCTGAAAAAATAAGAGAATGGTCAAAGGGAGAAGTAAAAAAACCTGAAACAATTAACTATAGAACTTTAAAGCCAGAAAGAGATGGTTTGTTCTGCGAAAAAATTTTTGGACCTACAAAAGATTGGGAATGTCATTGTGGTAAATACAAAAGAGCAAGATATAAAGGTATTATTTGTGATAGATGTGGAGTTGAAGTTACCAAATCAAAAGTTAGAAGAGAAAGAATGGGACATATTGAACTTGCTGCACCAGTATCACATATATGGTATTTTAAAGGTATACCAAGTAGACTTGGTTTGATGCTTGATGTTACACCTAGAGCATTAGAAAAAGTATTATATTTTGCAGCTTATATTGTAACTGATCCAGGAGATACTTCTTTAGTAAGAGGTCAAGTTATTTCTGAAAAAGAATATAGAGAATATGAAGAAAAATATGGTGTTGGTTCTTTTAAAGCAGGTATGGGAGCTGAAACTGTTCAACAAATGTTAAAAGAAATTGATGTTGAAAAGTTAGCTGACGAACTAAAGAAAGAATTATCTAAAGCTACAGGACAAAAAAGAGCTAAAATTATTAAAAGACTTGAAACTGTAGATAGTTTTAGATTGTCTGGTAACAAACCTGAATGGATGATTCTTGAAGTTTTACCTGTTATCCCTCCAGATTTAAGACCTATGGTTCAATTAGATGGTGGAAGATTTGCAACATCAGACCTAAATGATTTATATAGAAGAATTATAAATAGAAACAATAGATTAAAAAGATTGCTAGAGCTTGGAGCTCCTGAAATCATTGTTAGAAATGAAAAGAGAATGCTTCAAGAAGCAGTAGATAGCTTAATAGATAATGGTAGAAGAGGTAGACCTGTTACAGGACCTGGTAATAGAGCGTTAAAATCTTTGTCAGATATGCTTAAAGGTAAACAAGGTAGATTTAGACAAAACCTACTTGGTAAACGTGTTGACTATTCAGGACGTAGTGTTATTGTTGTTGGCCCAGAATTAAAAATTTATCAATGTGGTTTGCCAAAAGAGATGGCTGTTGAACTATTTAAACCTTTTGTAATGAAAGAATTAGTTGAAAGAGGTCTAGCTCATAATATTAAAAATGCAAAGAGAATGGTTGAAAGATTAAAACCAGAAGTTTGGGATGTTCTAGAATATGTTATTAAAGATCATCCAGTTATGCTAAACCGTGCTCCTACACTTCACAGACTTGGTATTCAAGCATTTGAACCAGTACTTATTGAAGGTAGAGCAATAAAACTTCATCCACTTGTTTGTACAGCTTTCAATGCTGACTTCGATGGAGACCAGATGGCTGTTCACTTGCCACTTACTCCAGAAGCTCAAGCAGAAGCTAGATACTTAATGTTATCTGCTAATAACTTATTAAAACCTCAAGATGGAAAACCAGTTACTGTTCCAACACAAGATATGATTCTTGGTTCATATTATTTAACAATAGATGAAGCAGGAGCAAAAGGTGAAGGCATGGTATTTAGTGATGAAGATGAAGCTATGATGGCATATCTTGATGGAGATATTTCTATACATGCTAAAGTTGGAATTAGATTCGAAAAAGAAATAAATGGAGAAAAAGTTAGAAAAATTCTTTATACAACAATTGGTAAAGTTATTTTCAATCAATCTATTCCACAAGATTTAGGTTTTGTAGATAGAAGTGATCCTGAAAAAGCATTTGATTTAGAAGTAGACTTTACAGTTACTAAAAAGACTGTTGGAAAAATTATTTCTCAATGTATTAAAGTACATGGAATTAGTAAAACTGCTGAAGTCCTAGATAATATCAAGGCATTAGGATATAAATATTCTACTAAAGGTGCTATTACAGTATCTATAGCAGATGTTATAGTTCCAGAGGAAAAGAAAGATATTCTTGCTGCTTCTGAAGCTAAAGTTGATGAAATTACTAAACAATATAAGAGAGGTTTAATATCTAACGAAGAAAGATATAACTCTGTAATTAAAGTTTGGGATAAAGCTACAAACGATATTACTGATGCGATGATTAGTCATTTTGATGAGAAAAACCCTATATATATGATGGCTACTTCTGGAGCTCGTGGTAACATGAAGCAAATTAGACAGCTTGCAGCAATGAGAGGACTTATGGCTGATACAGAAGGTAGAACAATCGAAATTCCAATTCGTTCTTGTTTTAGAGAAGGTATGGATTCACTTGAATATTTCGTATCTGCCCATGGAGCAAGAAAAGGACTTGTTGATACAGCTCTTCGTACAGCTGACTCTGGTTACTTAACAAGAAGACTTGTTGATGTTAGCCAAGAGATAATTGTTAGAGAAGATGACTGTGGTACAGATGATGGAATGTATGTTACTGATATTAGAAATGGTAATGAATTGATAGAAGGATTAGCAGAAAGACTTTCAGGAAGATTTGCGGCAGAAGATATTATACATCCAGAAACTGGAGAAGTAATTGTTCATAAAGATGAAATGATTACAGAAAAATTAGCAGATCAAGTAGTTGCAAGTGGAATTAAAAAAGCTAAAATTAGAACAATATTAACTTGTAGAGCAAAGAAAGGTGTTTGTGCTAAATGCTATGGTAATGACTTGGCAGGTAGACAACTTGTTAATATTGGTGAAGCTGTTGGTATTATTGCTGCTCAATCAATTGGTGAGCCTGGTACACAGCTTACAATGAGAACATTCCACATGGGAGGATTAGCTGGTGGAGATATTACACAAGGTCTTCCTAGAGTTGAGGAATTATTCGAAGCAAGAAAACCAAAGGGACTTGCAATTATTTCAGATATAGCAGGTACTGTTACAATTAGTGATACAAAGAAGAAGAGGGAAGTAATTGTAACAAATAAAGAGGAGTCTAAGACATATTTTATTCCATTTGGATCAAGACTTATTGTTCATGAAGGAGATGAAATTGAAGCAGGAGATGAAATTACAGAAGGCTCAATTTATCCACAAGATATAATGAGAATTAAAGGTCCAGAAGGAGTTCAAAAATATATTGTTCAAGAAGTTCAAAAAGTTTATAGAAGCCAAGGTGTTGATATAGATGATAGACATATTGAAGCAATAATTAGACAAATGCTTAAGAGAGTTAAGGTTGAAGAAGCTGGAGATACTCAACTTTTACCAGGAACAATGGTAGATTATTTACAATTTGAAGATGAAAATAAGAAAGCCGTTGAAGCTGGATTAAAACCTGCAACAGGTAAGAGAATTTTACTTGGAATTACAAAAGCATCTCTTGCAACAGATTCTTTCTTATCAGCTGCTTCATTCCAAGAGACAACAAAAGTTCTTACAGAAGCTGCTATAAAAGGAAAAGTAGATCCATTATTAGGATTAAAAGAGAATGTTATTATTGGTAAATTGATACCAGCTGGAACAGGACTTATGAGATATAGAGAAATGCAACCAATAAATGCGGAAACAGGAGAACCTACAGCTAATACTGTTCCTGAACCAGTACAAGAATAAAATTAAAAATCATTCTGTTATTTTATGACAGAATGATTTTTTTATATAATAGGAAATTTTTATTTTATAAAATGATGAATCAATTATCTAAATAATACAAAAAAGTTTTAATATAAAAACTTACAATAAAAAATGGCGTCGGAGTTCTCCGACGTCATCGCCTCATGGTATACGAAGCCCATACCGAGCTTGAGCAAAACGCTTCTCGGTGATTGGGTTTATCACTTGCTGGATAAACTTGTTGTCACCAGCATTGTATGCCATAGGCTTACCATCGATGGAGACGCCGGCATAAATCATGACGTGCCCCGAGTAGCACATGATATCGCCGGGCTGAAGCTGTGACATGTCAGTGATGACTTGCCAATTTGATGTTAGCTCAGGCATCTGAGGAGTTTCCCCATTTGCCAATGCTTTGGCAACACCCAGAAACCAGTTTGAGTCCTTCGCCTCAGAAAACCTTCCATTGGTATACTTGTAGATGACCCAACTCACGAAGCTGGAGCAATCTACACGTTTGCTGGAGTTACCGTCAAGGGGAATTGCAACCCCCTTCGAGTAATGAAAACCAGCAGTCCGTATGTAGTCGTGACAGGCCCTTGCCGTTTGAAGGAAAGAGCCAGAGGCAGATGCTGTAGCAGTCGAGATGGCGATAATCAGTGCGACACTGATTACGAAGAAAAGTCTTTTCTTCATGACAAAATCTCCTTTCTTTGGTCATGATATATTATACCATAAATTAACATAATATTCAATCCTATACAATAAAATGTACCATAAATATGTATTTATATATGTTTAAAATAGATATGTATTTTCAAAGTTGACGAATAATATAAAATATAATAAAATACCTATGTATGCTATAATGCAATAAAAGGAGGATGAAATGTTAGGATTAGCAATATCAGGTGGAGGATTAAAAGCAATAGGTGAAATTGGGGCTATGAAGGCTTTTGAGGACTTAGGTATAAAATTTGATGCTATTTCTGGGACAAGTTCTGGAAGTAGTGTAGCGATGCTATATTCATTAGGATATACTGCTGAGGAGAGTAAAAAAATAATTTTAGAAGAATATAAAAAATTTACAACTTTTAATCTAAACTTACTTATAAAAGGTGCATCAACATTTGTGCTTACAGGAATTGCTAAAATAGGTGGTGTAATCGAAAGTGAAAAAATAGAACATTTTGCAGAAGATTTAGCTTTAAATAAAGGAATTAAAAACATGAATGAACTAAGTATTCCAACGTTGATAGTTACAGTAGATACAATTACTACAAAGGAAATTGTTTTTTCATCAAAAAAAATTGATAAAAGAAGTGCTGACTTTGATATGGATTTTGTTTATGATGCACCAGTTGGAACAGCAGTTAGAGCAAGTATGGCGTTTCCTGGAATTTTTACGAATTGTGATTATGATAAATATAATTTTATAGATGGCGGAACAAAAAATAATTTACCAACAGAGCCACTTAGAGTTTTAGGAGCAGAAAAAATTATTTCATTATCATTTAAAATGGATGAATATGAACCTAAAGAAGATTTAATGGCAATTATTTTAAGAACTTGTGATATATTTGCCTTTGATAGATTAGAGACATCAAAAAAACATTCTGATTTAAATATTGAAATAAATGTTCCAGAAGCAAATTTGCTTGAAGTAAAAGAAGATAAAATTGAAGAATGTTTTGATGCAGGTTATAATGCTGTGATGGAAAGAAAAGAAGAAATTTTAAAATTAGTAAATCAATAATTAAAAAATATTGCACCACTTTTAAATAAATGATATTATATAATAAGTAGTAAAATTCTAAAGATAAAGGATAAATTAAAATGAAAAAAATAAGATTTATATTATTAGTTTTGATTTTATGTGTTGGATTATTTTCAATAACAACTGTATTTGCAGATGTTGGAGATTTTGAATCTTATGGTTCGGATTGGGATTCATCATCAGATTGGGGCTCATCATCGGATTGGGGTTCGAGTTGGGATAATGATTACGATTATAACTATGGATATGGGTATTCATCATATAGTAGTGGTGGCGGTGACGTAGGAACGACTATTATTTTAGTATTTTTTGTGGCAATAATTATAGTAGCAATAATTACTAAATCGAAGAGAAATCCAAGTAATAATTTCTATTCTAGAAGTAGTCTTTATAATACGCCTAGTCCAACTGCGAATAGTGCAAGCGAAGGCTATAAAAGGAGCACTGTAAGAAGTGAAGCTGTGGCAGAAAAAGTAAGACAAGTAGACCCACAATTTAATGATGAACAATTTTTATCAGGAGTTAAAAATTTATTTGTAAAATTGCAAATGGCTTGGTCTGAAAGAAATTGGGAAGAGATAAGGCCACTTGAATCAGAATCACTTTTTGAACAGCATTCTAATCAACTTAAAGGATATGTTGAAAGAAAACAAATAAACAAATTAGAAAGAATTGCTGTTAATTATGCTGAATTAGTAAGTTTTACACAAGATAATGAAAAAGATATTTTAATTGTTGCTCTTAACTCTTCAATGTTAGATTATATAATTGATGAAGATAGCGGTAAAATCTTAAAGGGTAATAATTTTTCTAGATTAACTAATACATATAAATTAACTTTTATAAGGAAAAAAGGAGTACTAACAGAGGGAGGAACAGAAGAAGTAAAAACAACTAATTGCCCAAACTGTGGAGCTCCAACTAAAATAACATCATCTGGTAAGTGTGAATATTGTGGAGCAGTTATTACAACAGGATGGCATGATTGGGTATTAAATGATATGGAAAGATTTTAATAAAAAAAAGGGTTGTATAATTTTTACAACCTCTTTTTTATGCAAAAACTAAATCTTGATTTTGCTTTACCATACAAAACTTTTTTAAATTACCCTCATAAATTATTTTAGTATTTTCAATCTTTTTAAAATCATAAGGGTGCATATGTTCTGGAACTTTTGGGGTATCTATATTTATATCATTTAATACTTTAGCAACAAATTGAGAACAAAAATATTTATTGTTTTTTACTATTGAAAATTTTGTATCTGCTAAAATTAAACTAATTATAGCATAAGATAATTTATCTTTATTTTCTACAAATTCATTGATTATTGATTTTAATTTATCATATTGTTCATCTGTAATTTTTTTTTCTAAAATTAAACAAGGAATATAACTAAATTTTCCAAAAACATTTGTGAAAGCATTCTCTACAACAAATCCACCAGGTAATATAAAGTCTGGTTGCTTTCTTCCAAAAGAATAGAATTCTTTAAAATTATTGTTTAAACAAATTGATGCGTGGTTATATTTTTCTTTTGTAACCATTTTCAATATTTTTGAAAATCTGGTTCCGGACTGAGTTAAAATTATGTATATAGATTTCACAATTATTCCTCCTAACTTAATCATTGTATCATTATAAGTAGTACAAGTCAATATGAGCTAAATGTAAATAGTACCATAAAATGTTATAAAAAATTAAAAACATCTGTTTTTGTTTTAGATTTTGTGCTATAATACTAACGTATGTGTATTTTAACTTTATGGGAGGCAAAATGTTATGCAAGAGTATATTACTATAAGAGGTGCAAAAGTAAATAATTTAAAGAATATAGATATAGATATTCCTAGAGATAAATTAGTTGTCGTTACTGGTTTAAGTGGATCAGGAAAATCATCACTTGCTTTTGATACTATTTATGCAGAAGGGCAAAGAAGATATGTCGAAAGTTTATCTTCATATGCAAGAATGTTTTTAGGAATAATGGATAAACCAGAAGTTGAAAAAATTGAAGGATTATCTCCAGCAATTTCAATAGACCAAAAAACAACTTCTAAAAATCCTCGTTCAACAGTTGGAACAGTTACAGAAATTTATGATTATTTAAGGTTACTTTATGCAAGAATAGGTGTTCCGCATTGTCCTAAATGTGGAAAAGTAATAAAGCAACAAACAATTGATCAAATTGTAGATAGTGTTATGGCACTTACAGAAGGAACAAAGATTCAAATATTATCTCCAGTTGTTAGAGGAAAAAAAGGCGAATATACAAAACTTTTTGAAGATGCTAAAAAGGATGGTTTTGTTAGAGTTCGTGTTGACAAAGAAATGTATGAACTTAATGAAGATGAGATTAAATTAGACAAAAAGAAAAAACATAGCATTGAAATTGTTGTAGACAGACTTGTTGTTAAGCCAGACATAAGAAATAGAGCGAATGATTCTATAGAGACAGCACTTAAATATGGAAATAAATTAGTAATTATAGATGTAATAGGAGATAAAGAATTACTATTTTCTCAAAACTATGCATGCCCTGATTGTGGAATTAGCATAGAAGAATTAACTCCAAGATTATTTTCATTTAATAATCCATTTGGTTCATGCCCAACATGTGGAGGTATAGGTAATTTAATGAAAATGGATCCGGATTTAATTATGCCAGATCATGAAAAAACTCTTTTAAATGGTGGAATTAAAGGAATGGGCTGGAGCTTAGATAAAGATAGTATGGGGTTAATGTATATTCGTTCTCTAGGAAAACATTATAAGGTTGATGTTACTAAAAAAATAAAAGATTTACCAAAAGAATTTTTAGATAAAGTATTATATGGAACTGGTAATGAAAAAATAGATTTTGTTTATGAAAGTAAAACAGGAACAAGAAAATTTACATCTCCTTTTGAAGGAGTAATAAATACTATGGAAAGAAGATATAAAGAGACAACTTCAAATGGTATGAGAGAATTCTATCAGTATTATATGACTTCTTCTTGTTGCCCAGAGTGTAATGGTGCAAGGCTAAGAAAAGAAGCGCTTGCAGTTACAGTAGGTAAGAAAAATATTTATGAATTAACATCACTTTCAATAGTTGAAATAAAGGATTATTTGAATAAACTAAAATTATCTGAAAAAGAAAAAATGATTGGAGCACAAATTTTTAAAGAGTTAAATGCAAGATTACAATTCTTGATTGATGTAGGACTTGAATATTTAACTTTATCAAGAAATGCAGGAACGTTATCTGGAGGAGAAGCTCAAAGAATTAGACTTGCTACACAAATTGGTTCAGGACTTATGGGAGTTTTATATATTCTTGATGAGCCAAGTATTGGACTTCATCAAAGAGATAACGAAAGACTTATTGCAACTTTAAAGAAACTTCGAGATATGGGAAATTCTTTAATTGTTGTTGAACATGATGAAGATACTATGTATGCTGCTGATTATATTGTAGATATTGGACCTGGTGCTGGAGTACATGGTGGAGAAGTAGTTGCAACTGGAACAGCAGAAGAAATTAAAAAGAATAAAAATTCAATTACAGGTAAATACTTAAGCGGAGAAATAAAAATACTTGTTCCAGAAAAAAGAAGAAAAGGCTGAAGAAAACAATTTACAAAATATAAATGTAAAGATTCCTCTAGGAGTTATGACAGCAGTTACTGGTGTTTCTGGCTCTGGAAAATCATCATTAGTTAACGAAGTATTATATAAACGATTAGCTAACGAACTAAATGGTGCTAATCTTAAACCTGGCAAATGTGAAAAAATAAAAGGCATTAATAATTTAGATAAAGTTATAAATATAGATCAATCTCCAATAGGAAGAACACCTCGTTCTAATCCTGCAACTTATACAGGTACTTTTGACTTGATAAGAGATTTATTTGCAGGAACGAATGAAGCAAAAATGAGAGGATATTCTAAGGGTAGGTTTAGCTTTAATGTTCCAGGTGGAAGATGTGAAGCATGCGAAGGTGATGGAATAGTAAAAATAGAAATGCATTTCTTATCTGATGTTTATGTACCTTGTGATGTTTGTAAAGGAAAAAGATATAACAGAGAAACATTAGAAGTAAAATATAAAGGAAAAAATATTGCAGAAGTTCTAGATATGATAATTGAAGAAGCATTAGACTTTTTTGCAAATATTCCAAAGATTAAAAATAAATTACAAACATTATATGATGTGGGATTAGGCTATATAAAACTTGGTCAATCATCTACAACACTATCGGGAGGAGAAGCACAAAGAGTTAAGCTAGCAACAGAACTTTGCAGAAAATCTACTGGAAAAACTTTATATATTTTAGATGAACCAACAACAGGTCTTCATATGGCTGATGTTCATAGGCTTATTGAAATATTACAAAGATTAGTTGAAGGTGGAAATAGTATTGTTATTATTGAACATAATTTGGATATAATAAAAACTGCTGATTATATAATTGATTTGGGACTTGAAGGTGGAATTGGAGGGGGACAAGTTATTGCTACAGGTACACCAGAACAAGTTGCTAAAAATGAATTGTCACATACAGGAAGATTTTTAAAAAATATTTTAAACAAAAAATAATTGTAAATATAGGAGCTGTAAATTTGAGTTTACTTCAAATTTACAGCTCTTTATTGTTTCAAAAATATTTTTGAATGCATTTAATAGGATTATTATACAAATGTAATAGAAATGTAATAATTTAGTAACAAAAACTTAACATGAGTTTAATAAGTATAACTGATATAATGAGAGTGATTAAATGAAGAGGCTGTTAGACTTTATCTAATAATTATATAGGTTTATACCGAATAAAAAAATAAATTTGGTATATATCTAGAGTTGAAAATTTATAACATATAATGAAAATATTTGGGTAAAATTTGTGCAAAGGAGAATGTAAATGAAAAATTGGATAAGAAATGTTATTATCTTAATTGTTGTACTAATACTAATATTTACAACAATTTTTGTGTGCCAAAGGATTAAAAAGAATGAAGTACGTACAAATGGTGAATTGATATCTGAAGAAAATTTATCTGGAGAGAATATGGCTTTATATAGTAGATTGCCAGAAGAAAATTATGAAATAAATAGAGATACAAATGAAATAATTTTTTCTGGGGATATACAAATAGGAAGCTTTTGCATAAGTGAAAATCCAGAAACACCAACAGAAGAAGATAAGTGGATATCAACGGGTGGAGAAAAAACAGTAAAATTAGATGATGAAGAAAATGATACAAAACAGGTATATGTATATTATGCTGCAGAATTAGTATCAAGTATGGAAAATTATAATTCGGCAGCAAATATATATATAATAAAAAATGAAACTGATTTAAATACATTTGCATCAAAAGTAAATTCAGGAATAACTTTTGCTGGTAAAACAATATACTTAGTAAAAGACATAGCATTAAGTGGAGGCAGAAGTCCAATAGGTTCAACGACTAATAGATTTAAAGGAACTTTTGATGGAAATGGATATAAAATTTCAAATTTGAGTATAGGTGGCTATGATAATCTGGGATTATTTTCGTGTATCGACGGAGCTACAATAAAAAATTTAACAATTAGCGGATCTGGAATAAATGGAAGAACAAATGTTGGAGGCTTTGCAGGTTTAGCATATAATAGTACTTTTGAAAATTTGGTAAATAATGTTCCAATCGGTGCGAGCAATCATGCAGGAGGAATAGTAGGTGCATTTGGTGGAACGATAAAATATTGCCAAAATAATGCTACAGTTAATGGAGCCTATAATTGCTATGGCGGAGGAATGTCTGGAGGACCAATTACAGGTTACCAAATGAATATTTATAATTGTAGAAATAACGGCTGGATAGGAGAGTCTGGAATAATAGGTTGGTGTGACGGAGCAGCACAAGGAAGTAGTATGCAATATTGCTTTAACGCTGGCGGTACGGGTGGTACTGGAATATCTAGAAATATTACAATGAATACGCCTACAGTAACTTTTATTGTAAGAAATTGTAAAAATATTGGTGGAGTTGCAGTTAATGGAATAGTAGGAAATATAAATGGAACATTAGTAGAAAGATGCGTTAACAGAGGAGATGTAAATAGATGGTCTACTGGAGCTGCTGGAGTTGTTTGGGGTTGCACAGGTGGTCAAGCATGGATTAATGAATGTTTTAATTATGCTAATGTAACTGTTCATGGAGGTGATAACCAAAAAGCTGGTGGAGTAATGAATAACTGCATAGGAGGTAATCCTCACGTAACATATTGTGGTAATTCAGGTTCTATATATGCAGGACAACATTATGCAGCTGGAATTGTTTGCGTTAGTCAAAATGCTGATATAAATTTTTGCTATAATACAGGTTTTATTAAAACAGGAGGAACTTCATTGTATGCTGGAGGCTATGCAACTGGAATTATGATACATTATGGTGCTGATGGATGGTCAAGCATAAATAATTGCTATAGTACAGGAGGAACATGGATATGCAATGATCATAGAGGCGGTAGGATGGAAGCTGCAATAGCATTAGGAATGAAAACAGGTGGACGCTACTGGAGTTCATCAAATAATTATGGAGAAAATGGAAGAGGTAGGGCATATGCTGCTTCACCAACAGGCACCTTTTATAGTAATTGTTGGCAAGGATGGAATGAAATTGGTAATTTATA
Organism: uncultured Clostridia bacterium; assembly: GCA_947588905.1. Taxonomy (GTDB): domain Bacteria; phylum Bacillota; class Clostridia; order TANB77; family UBA1234; genus UBA1234. The sequence continues at coordinate 1,683 of CANQBB010000031.1, read as the reverse complement.
TGATGCTGTTACAAATGGTGTCTTTAAAGGAAAATATTTTTTAGATGCTAATGAAAATGGTAAATGGAAATATAATATACTTCCTAATTCATATATATTTAATTGGCAAATAGAACCAACAATATTTAATCATCCATATAATTATGTTGGCAGTGTTGGGGATTCAGTAGCATTAAACATACAAACAGAAGGATCATATTTAAAATATAAATGGTATGTAGCAGATAAAAAAGAAGGACCATATACACCTTTAAGTGAAACATGGACAACAGAAGCAACACAATCAGTATTAAATGTAACAGTGCAATCTGTAGATAAATATTACAAATGTGATGTTATAGGAAAAAATGCATATGGAACACAAGTAATAGTAACAAGTGATCCAGCATTAGTAGGACCACATAAAAGAATTACAGAAAAATTACCAATTCCACAAGTAGTAGGAACATATACATATAACGGTAGATTACAAACTGTAAATATATCTGGATATGATTCAAATATAATGACAATAACAGGAACAACAGGAACAGATGCAACAGAATATACAGCGATAATAAAGATAAAGGATAAGGAAGTTTATGAATGGAAAGATGGAACAACAAGAGATATAACATTAACATGGAAAATAAATCCTAAGAGTGTGCAAGTAGCATGGGGAGGACAATCAACATTTGTATATGATGGTGCGTTACATGCTCCAACAGCAAGTGTAAATAGTGGAGTAACTGGAGAAACGTTAAATATATCACAAACCAAAGAAAGAAATGCAGGAAAATATACAACAACAGTAACATTAATAAGTGTAACAGGAGGACGAAGAAGAGTAGAAAACTATGTATTAGCGGGAAGTACGAGAGACTATGAAATAAAAAAGGCAACAGGAACATATGACATAACAAAACCAGATAATCCAAGTAATAGTGAAGGACAAGGAATAGTAGAAGGAAGCAATACACCAACGATAGATGAAAATGAAGTAGCAAAATATAAATATAAAGTAACATTAGTAGCGGGAAACAGCATAAGTATGAAATATAAATACAATGGAGATATATCTGGAAAAGTAGAAGTAAATACAGGAATAGCAACATTAACTTTAGGGACAAATGATATAACAATAAAAGGAATAAGTGAAGGACAAACAACAGGCAAAATATCATATGTAGGAAGTAATAACTATAAAGATGTAATAGTAGAGATAGCAATAACAGTGTTAAGAGCAAATTATAGTATAGAGAGAAATGGACAAACAACATATTATAATAAATTACAAGATGCAGTAGATAATGCAGTAAATGGAGATAGAATAGAAGTATTACAAGATGTAGAAGATAAAGGAAGAGTAGACATAGGAGACAAGAATTTAACACTAGATTTAAATGATAAAAAAGTAACAAAAGATGCAGAGGTACATGTAGGAAAGAATGGAAAGTTAAAAATAGATGGCGAGAAGAAAAATGGAAAGACAGGAACATTAGAGAATACAAATGGACCAGCAGTAAAAAATGAAGGAGAATTAACATTAGGAACAAATGGAGGAACAGATAATGAGAATGAACCATACTTAAAAGGAAAGAAGGATGCGGTAGAATCAGAAAATGGAACATTTAAATTTGAAAGTGGAACATTGATAGGAGAAAACTTCCCACCATATACAGGAACACCAAAAGTACCAAAACA
>CANQBB010000030.1 GCA_947588905.1 uncultured Clostridia bacterium | reverse complement strand
TAGCAAAGTAATTGCTTAATTTACTCCGTATTTTTTATGCAAAACTTTATTTGACATCTAAGATTTTTATAGATAAAATATAATTGTTATATTTTGTGAATTTATCTTTATATAGGAGGATTAAAATGTCTGATAAATATTTTAATAATGCTATTATTGGAAATTCTAAAATACTAGGTACACTTAGTGATAAAGGAGAAATTTTAAGATTATATTATCCTAATATTGATTATTTTCAATTGATAGATAAATATAGTATTGGAATTTATAAAGGTACACAAATATTTTGGTTTAAAGATGCTGAATTAGTTAAGCAATATTATGATGGAAACATTTTATATACAGAACTTAACGTCAATGGTGTTGACGTTACACTTCGTGATTATATTTTGCCAGACAAAAATATTCTTGTTAGAGCAATTAAATTTATGAGACCATCAGATATGCTTATATATTCAAATTTAAATTCTGATGTTAATAAACAAGTTTCAAGCATGATAATTGATAATACTCTTATTCAATATTCGCAAGAAATGTATATGGCAACTTTTACAAATAAATCTATACATAAATATCAAATAAATAATGTTGGCAATACTTTAGATAGATTAGATTTTAAATCAGAAGATTATATTGGTATGTCTGCTGAATCAATAATTTCTTATGAAGATGTTAGTGAAATTACTTTATATATAACTTTAAATAAAACATTAAACGAAAGTTTAGAAACTGTTAAATGGACAAAAGAACAGGTTGAAAATGTATTATATAATCATACTAAAGAGTATTGGGATAAATATATTAAACAGTTTGACGATAATGTTTTGCTTAAATCAATTCATAAAATAAATGAAAAAGAAATTATAAAAAGAACTATATATATGTTTGCTCTATTATCTAATAAAGAAACGGGTGCAGTGCTTGCATCTCCAGATGTTGATGAAACTTTTTCAAAATGTGGTAGATATGGGTATTGTTGGCCAAGAGATGCTCTTTTCATAAATGAAGCTTTAAAAATTCTAGGTATGGATAATCTTTTGCATAAATTTTATAATGAATGGGCTAAGAAAACACAATTTTCAAATGGACTATTTGAACAAAGATATTATTCAAATGGTCAACTTGCTCCTTCTTGGGGACTTCAAATAGATGAAACTTGTGCAATATTGATTGGACTAAATAGACATGTTAATTATTTATTTTTAGATGACATGATTTTTAAAGCTACTATTGCTCTTATGAATTTTGTTAATGAAAAAGGCATATCTAAGTCTTCTTATGATATATGGGAAGAAAGAAAAGGTAGTCATCTTTATTCAACTGCAAGTATATATGCTGGACTTAAAGCAGGATATGAAATGTTAAGTATGATTGATAAAGAAAAATATAAAGATTTTCTTGGAAGAGTGGATAATACTATTAAAAATATAAAAGATTCTATTAAATTTTATTTTGTTGAAAATGGACATTTTAAAAGGAGTTTAGATAATAATTTAGTAGATATATCTTTGCTTTCTGTTGTAACTCCATTTGATATTTTTGATGTGAATGATGATATAGTTAAAAATACAATTGATGAGATTGAAAGAACTCTTCATATGGCTAACGGTGGATATATGAGATACCAATGGGATAGTTATGTTGGTGGTAATACATGGATTATATCTTCATTATGGCTTGCAATGTATTATATAAAGGCTAATAATATACCTCGTGCAAAAGAATTATTTGATTGGGTAACAAATCATGCGGATAGTTTATATTTCTTACCTGAACAAATAGAACGTGAAGGAGATAAGACTGCATGGGTTAGTCAATTATCTTGGTCTCACGCAATGTATATAATAGTTAAAAAAATGTTATTAGAAAGTGAAGGAAATTAAATGGCAAAAAATCAAACTATTTTTGTTTGTAGTAATTGTGGTAATGAATCTCCTAAATGGCTTGGAAAATGTCCTGCTTGTAATAGTTGGAATACTTTTTATGAAGAGAAGATTATTAAAGATAAAGCTACAAATGAACGTAAAGGAATTTCAGCAGAAGTTAGAAAATTAAATTCTGTTGAAGTTCAAAAATATAGTAGATATAAAACAGGCTATGAAGAATTAGATAGAGTTTTAGGTGGAGGGTTAGTACAAGGTTCTTTAGTTTTACTTGGTGGAGAACCTGGTATTGGAAAATCTACACTTATTCTTCAAATATGCAATAAAATAAATGTTGATGGCACCGTTCTCTATATATCTGGAGAAGAGTCTGCAACTCAAATAAAAATGCGTGCAGATAGATTAGGTATAGATAATGATAATATTTTATTTATGGGAGAAACTAGTATTGAGACAATTGAAGAAACTTTGCTTAATATAAAACCAGCTTTTGTAATTATTGATTCTATTCAAACAATGTATAGTGAACAATTATCTGCTGCTCCTGGTAGTGTAAGTCAAGTTAGAGAAATTACATCAAGAATTATGCAGATGTGTAAAAAGCAAAATATTACAACTATACTAATAGGACATGTCACAAAAGATGGAACTATTGCAGGACCTAGAGTTTTAGAACATATGGTAGATACTTTTCATATAGAATATTAAGAGGTGTAAAAAATAGATTTGGCTCTACTAATGAAGTAGGATTATTTGAAATGAGAGAAGAAGGCATGTGCGAAATAGATAATCCATCAGATATTTTAATTTCTGATAGAGAAGGTAATCCGTCAGGTTCTGTTCTTGTAGCAACTCTTGAGGGAACAAGAGCTATGCTTATTGAGATTCAAGCATTACTTTCTCCTACTGCATTTGGTATGCCAAGAAGAACAGGAATCGGAATTGATTATAATAGATTAACTCTTTTGATGGCAGTTCTAGAAAAAAGAGCAGGACTTCATATTTCAAATTATGATGCATATATAAATGTAGTAAGTGGTATTAGAGTTGATGAACCTGCTGTTGATCTAGGAATTGTGCTAGCTATTGCTTCAAATTTTAAAAATATATCTCTTCCTACTGACTTAGTTGCAATAGGAGAAATTGGTTTAACTGGAGAAGTTAGAGCTGTTAATTCTATTGAAAAAAGAGTTAAAGAGGCTGAAAAAATGGGATTTAAGACTTGTGTTATTCCTGAAAGTAGTAGAAAAAAATTAAAATATACAGGAAATATAAATATAATTGGTGTAAAAGAAATAAAAGAGGCTCTTAGAGTTTGTGGCTTATAACTTTTACTATGTGAATTTTTCTTTTGAAAGGGTTGGTTTTTAATGAAAGATGATTTAATGAAAGAACAAGACTTAATACAAATTTTAAAATTGATTGCTCCTGGAACTGCTCTTAGAGAAGGATTAGAAAATGTACTTAAAGCAAGAACTGGTGCATTGATAGTTGTTAGTGATTCTCCTGAAGTTGTAAAAATTGCTGACGGAGGTTTTAGAATTGATGAAGATTATTCTCCAGCTAAATTGTATGAATTAGCTAAAATGGACGGAGCTATTGTATTAAGTAAAGATGCTAAAAAAATATTATTTGCAAATACACAATTAGTTCCAGACGCAAGCATTGTTACAACTGAAACAGGAACAAGACATAGAAGTGGTGAAAGAGTAGCAAAACAAACTAATGAACTTGTTATTAGTATTTCTCAAAGAAGAAATTTAATAACCCTTTACAAAGGAGATATTAGATATGTTGTGCAAGATAGTTCAAAGGTTTTAACTAAAGCTAATCAAGCCTTACAAACTGTTGAAAAATATAAAAATGTTTTTGATGATGCAATTCATACATTAAATGAATTTGAATTTGATGATATTGTAACTTTAGAAAATGTTGTTAAAACATTACAACGTGCTGAACTTTGCATGAGAGTTGTAGCAGAAGTTAACCGTTATATTATAGAACTAGGGGAAGATGGAAGACTTGTTGAAATGCAATTAACAGAGCTTTCTAAAGATGTTGAATCAGAAGAAAAATTATTGATTAGAGACTATATTACTAACAGTAATAAAATTACAGAAACTATGGATAAGATTAGTAATTTATCTCATAATGAATTGATGGATAATACTTTAGTTGGTAAACTTCTAGGATATACTGTTGAAGGTAGTCTAGATGATAAAGAAGTTTCTACTAATGGTTATAGGCTACTTAGTAAAATACCAAAAACGCCAATGAATATTATTGATAATATGCTAAAGAAATTTGGAACTTTCCAACATATAATTAGAGCCACAATAGAAGAACTTGATGATGTTGATGGAATAGGTGAAGTTAGAGCTAAAAATATTAAGCAAGGCATAAAGAGAATGCATGAACAAGCAATATATGACTCTAAATTTTATAGATAAACTGAAATAAAGGGACGGAGCAAACTTTCATTTTTGCTTCGTTTTTCTTGTTTCGCTTTGGTTTATGTTGAAAAATTGAAAGTTTGCTCCGTCCCTTTATTTCAAAATATGACTAAATTTTATAAAATAGGTTGAAATTTGCTATATTATATGGTAATATGGTAAATTTTAAATAAGTTTACTAAATTCTTTGACTTTTGCCATTATTTATGATATAATAAACATGCGGTTAGGGAAAGAACACTTCCGCAATGTAAGATTACATTTTAATGGTTAAGGAGTGATCGAAAATGTTTAAAGTAGGAGATAAAATCGTTTATCCAATGCATGGAGCAGGAACAATTGAATCTATCGAAGAAAAAGAAATTTTAGGCGAAAAACAAAAATATTATGTTATGAAAATGCCAGTTGGAGACATTAAAGTTATGGTCCCAACTAAAAATGCTGAGCTTATTGGAGTTAGAGATGTTATTGGTAACGATGTTGCAAAAGATGTTTTAGATGTACTTAGTGCTGCACCTACAGATATGTCTTCTAACTGGAGCAAAAGATACAGAGATAACCAAGATAAAATGAAAAGTGGTGACATTTGTGAAGTTGCTGATGTAGTAAGAAATTTAACATTTAGAGCTAAAGTTAAACCATTAGCTACTGGTGAAAAGAAAATGCTTACTAATGCTAAACAAATTCTAGTTAGTGAACTTGTTTTAGCCGAAGCAATGGACAAGGAACAGGTTGAATCTTTAATAAACGAAAGAATAGATAAAGCGTACTCAAAATATAGTTTAAAAAATACAGTTTTAAATGATTAAATAATAAATGAGTACTTAATAAAAATATGAAGGAGCTTCAAACCGAAGCTCCTTTATTGATGAATATAAATAAATATTGCTAATTAAAAGGACTTTTTATAGTCCTTTTTTGTTTTTTTAGTAGTTATTTTATAAATTATAAATTAAAAAATAAATAATTTTATTGATTATTTTAAGATATATAGATATAATTTTTTATAAGGAGGGTGTGATGAAAAAATTTGATTTTAATGCCAAAAGAGGTAGAGTATCTAGAAGTGCTTTGATAATCCAATTAGTATTTATATTGATATTATTTTTGATATATATTATTTCTCTTAATGTTTATTACAGTGATTATAATAATTATTCTCATAATAATTCTTCTAATAAGTCTAATTTGGATGAAAAAAAATTTAATATTTTAGTAAGTGCAGAAAATAAAGATTTGGAAGATATAATTTTGAATTATTCTAAATCTAAAAAATATGATGTTGCTATAGAATATGCAGGCACACTTGATATAATGAATAAGATAAATAAAGGAGAAAGATATGATTCTTTTTTAATTTCTAATTCAATTTGGTCATATATGATAAAAAGTGATGTTGCAACTGTTAAGGATTCAAAATCAACATATATTACACCAGTAATTTTTGGTATAAAAAAATCTAAAGCAGAGGAACTGGGCTTTATAGGTAAAACAGTATATACAGAAGATTTAGTTAAAGCTATCTCTTCTGGAGATTTAAAATTTACTATGTCGAATCCTGTAACTACGAATAGTGGTGCTTCAGCCTATTTAGGAATGTTATATACTTTAGCAGGTAATCCTGAAGTATTAACAGAAGAAATGTTAGATTCAGAAGAAATTAAATCGAATTTAAAAACATTTTTTTCTGGTCTAGAAAGAACTTCTGGTAGTGAAGATTTCTTAACAACTTCGTTCTTAAATGGAGATTATGATGCTGTTTTTTCTTATGAATCTTCAATTATAGAAATTAACAAAGTATTGCAAGTTAGAGGAGAAGAACCATTATATGCTATATATCCAGTTGACGGTGTTTCGATATGTGATAATCCTTTTGCATATATAGATCATAAAAATGATGATAAAAAGAAAATCTTTGATGATATTCAATCATATTTGTTAAGTAATGAATGTCAGGCTTTATTGCAGAAAAAAGGAAGAAGAACTTGGTATGGTGGAGTAAATAATAATGTGGACAAAACTGTATTTAACCCAGATTGGGGAATAGATACAACCAAATATATTACACCAGTAAAATATCCAAATGCAAATGTTATTAGATTAGCTCTAAATTTATATCAAAACCGTCTTAGAAAACCAGTTCATGTTGTCTTTTGTTTAGATTATTCTGGTAGTATGTATGGAGATGGTCAAAGACAACTTGTAAATGCTATGGATTATATTTTAACAGATAAAGCGGCTGATGATTTCTTGCAATTTTCTGATGAAGATAAAATAGATATTATTACATTTTCTAGTGGTATAGAAGATACTTGGTCAACAGATAGTGGTTTGGATAAAGCAGATTTATTAAAAAATGTAAGAGGAAAATCTCCTAATGGAAGTACAGCCTTATATCCAGCTGCTGTTGAAAGTATAGAACTATTGAAAAATGAAAATACTGATAAATATAACTTATCCGTAATTTTGATGACAGATGGAGAAGGAAATGTGGGAACAGCCGAAAGTTTCAAATCTTATTATAGATCTATTACTAGGGAAATACCTATATATTCTATCATGTTTGGAGATGCTAAAGAGTCGCAATTAAATATAATTGCAAATTTAACTAATGGAAAAATATTTGATGGAAAAGAAGATTTAGTTGCAGCATTTAAAGAGGTTAGAGGTTATAATTAAAATTGAAAGGTGAGGAATGTATTTTGAAACATCCAGAAATTATTTCAGCTGTATTGCGGTGGAACATTTTTTGCCGTGCCTTACTTAGCACTTTCTGCACGGTTTAATACCATCATTAGCAATTGGCGTAACTGCATTTTGTGCAGGTGAATTGGTATTTAATAATAGAAAAACGGAAACTTTAAAAGAGACAAACAGAAATCTTTATGATGTATTAGAAAAAGCTAAACTTCAAAATAAAGAAATTATGAATATGATTCCTAAAATTGAAGATAGCGATATAAGAAAAGAATTAGTCGAAATTAATGAAACTGTTTCTAAAATAATTGATACTATTTTAAAAAAGCCTAATAAGGAAAAGAAAATAAATAATTTTTTTGATTATTATTTACCAGTAACAATTAAAATTTTAAATAAATATGATGAAATCGAAAATCAAAGACTTATGTCTAATGAAGGACAAAAATTTATGATGCAAGCTAAGTCTAAGATACATACTATAAATGAAGCTTTTAAAAAGCAATTAGCATTATTATATCAATCGGATTTGGTAGATGTAGGTGCAGAAATGAAAGTACTTGATTCTATGCTAAAAGCTGATGGATATGACTCTAATGATTTTAATTTGAATGATAAGGAGGAAAAATAATTTGAAAAAGAATCAACTAATAGGAATTGGAATTTTTGTTGCACTTATTATTTTAATAGTTATTATAGGAGTAGTGACATCAAATAAGAATAACGGAAATGATACGGCCGGTCTTACCACAGTTTATGTTGCAACTGGTGGTGGAAAAGAAGATTTTTTGGCAGATGAAGATATACAAAGAATTTTTAGAGAGAAGTATAAATTAAATGTTGTCTTTGATACTTGGAGTAATGGAAAGACAATAACTCAACCTTTAATAAGAGAAATGGTTGGGCTTGGAAATCAAGACATTGTAGAAAGAATATCACAAGGAGAAAGTTTTAGTATTAAATCTGAAGGTGTATCTAAATATGATGCTTTATTTACTTCTGATCAAAGATTTTATGATTACTATAAATTACAACCTAATAAAGAAAATAATGAAGCAGATAGATACACTGTGCTTGGTGGTGGACTTACACTTAATACTCCAATTGTAATATATAGTTGGAAAGAGGTAGTAGATAAGTTAATAGCTGAAAATATTGAGTAGAAAAAAATGGTGTTTATTATATATCGGATATGACTAAATTGATGCAATATATTTTGGATGGTAAAAAGTGGAAAGATATTGGTCTTGAAGAATTGTATGCTAATGTAAATATTGCTTCAACGGATCCGGTTACATCTTCACCAGGTGCTACTTACTATGGATTATTACTTTCAATTTTATGTGATGGACAAGTTTTAGAAGATAATGTTAATGAAAAATTACCTAAATTAAAAGAGTTTTATGATAAATCTGGTTATATGAATAATACACCTGCAGATTTATTCCAAAACTATTTGATGACTGGAATGGGTGGAAGACAAATGATTGTTGATTATGAAAAAAGTATGATTGATTTTGCTAATTCAAACCCTAATGGATTTGATCAAGTGAAAGATCAAATTCGTGTTTTATATCCAGAACCTACAAGTTGGAATTCACATTGTTTAGCATATTTTACTGAAGGTGGTAAATTATTATATGAAGCTTTTGAAGATCCAGAAATTGGACAGATTGCTTGGTCTAAATATGGATTTAGAACAGGTATAACAGGCGGTAACTATGATGTATCATCAATAGGAATTGGTGTACCTCAAACAATTTCTAGTACGGTAACAAGCTTAAAAATGGATATATATGATAAGCTTATTGGATATTTAGGAAATGATCCCAAATATGTTGAAGAAGTTGAAGGAAAAAATATTGAGGAATAATAGGAGGAATATTTAATATGAGTAATTTAGAATTAAAAGTTGAAAAAAAGATTGATGAGAAAAAGGTTGATGAAATTATTAGTGATACACAAGAAATAACTAATGAAAAAATTGAAAATTCATTAAATTATGATGCATTAACAGATGAAGAAAAAAAAGCTATTGATGAATTTAATTCTAAAATTGATGTTCATGATGCCACACAAATCTTACAATTTGGAGTTCAAGCACAGAATAAAATATCACAATTTTCTGATAGTGTTTTAGAAGATGTTAGAACTAAAAATCTTGGTGAAGTGGGAGGATTATTATCAGACTTAGTTGCAGAAATTAAATCTTTTGATTCTGATATTGCCAATCAAAGCAAATCTGGAATAACTAAATTATTTAGCAATGCAAAAAAGCAGCTAGATAAAGTTATTGCAAGATATAATAAAATCGATAATAATATTGATGTGATTGAAAAAAATCTAGAAAATCATAAATTACAAATGCTAAAAGATGTAAATATCTTTGACTCTATGTATGAAAAAAATTTAGAATATTTTAAAGAATTGTCTTTATATATTATTGCTGGAGAAAGAAAATTAGAAGAACTTAGAAATGTTACATTACCAGAACTTCAGAAAAAGGCACAAGAAACCGGAGAACAATTTGATGCACAAAATGTTAATGATATGGAAAGCATTATAAATAGATTAGAAAAGAAGATATATGATTTAAAAACAACTAGAGTTATTTCTATTCAAATGGCACCACAAATTAGATTACTTCAAAATAATGAAGCAGAACTTGTTGAAAAAATTCAAGGTTCTATAACTAATACAATTCCTCTTTGGAAAAATCAAATGGTACTTGCTCTTGGTATAAATCATGCAAAACAAGCTTTGGGTGCTCAAAAAGCTGTTAGTGATTTGACTAATAATATGCTTAGCAAAAATAGTGAACTTTTGAAACAAGGTTCAATAGAAATTGCAGAAGAATCAGAGAGAGCAATTGTTGATATTGAAACATTACAAAAAACAAATGCTAATTTGATTGAAACTCTTGATAAAGTTATAGAGATACATGAAAATGGTAGAACAAAGAGACAAGAAGCGGAAAAACATTTAGAAGAAATTGAAAAAGAACTAAAAGAAAAAATGATTGAATTGAAAGTTAATAATAAATCATAATAATATTTAAAGACAGCATTTAGCTGTCTTTAAATTGAAGGAGTTTATTTATGAAAGATTTTTTTGAAGAAATATACAATGATTATTTTGGAATAGAAAAACTTGAAAAAGAAAATGAAAAATTAAAAAAGGATTTGAATCAAATAGGACTTAATTTTAATGATAATATATTACCTAAAATTGAAGTAGCTAATAAAAATGTTCCAACAGAAATTATTTCAAAAGAAGATAAAGATAAAATAATGCAAAATTTATTTCTTGATATTGATAATTTATATATTACGGATGATTCAAAGAATTTGCTAAAGAAGATAATTGAATATATGAGAAAATATGATGAAAAAATAGAAAAAGAATATATACCATTTAATATACAACTAGTTACTAAAAATTCAGACTTAGTAAAAAATATAAAAGAAATATTGGTAAAAAGTTCAGAAACTTTTCATTATACTCAGACTATAAAATCAAATGAAATTGCGATATATAAAGTTGAAAATGAAAAGAAATTATCAGAGTTATATGTGGATAATGGTGTAATTATATTTAAAGATTTATCGAGCTTTTCTTCTCTTGATGAAAAATTTCAAGAAATATTTTTGAATTCTTTAAACAATGCTATGGAAGAACATAGTAAAACTATTACAGTGGTAGTTGGCAGAGATAATTTGGAAATATTAAATATTTTTGCTAAAAAGTCTTTCCTACTTGATAAGCATTTTTTATTTAAAATTGAGGAAGTAAAACCAGATGTTCAAGATGTAGTAGAAGAAGTTTCAGAATGCTTAAAAGATTCAATTGAAATTAATGATGAATTTCGTTTAAAACTTATTGATTATATATCAAATACATATCCTAAAACTAATTTAGATTTTCCTGATTATAGAGATAGTTTATGTAAGCATATTGCTTTTTATAAGGAAGTTCCAAAATATGAACAAGAAAAATCTTTAGAAGAAGTATTTGCAGAATTAAATGAACTTGTAGGATTAGAAAAGGTAAAAAAGGTTTTACGTGATTTAGTTGATTTAATTGAATTTAAGAAAAAATCAAAAGGAGAATTAGATATTAAAAACATAAATCTTCATATGGTGTTTTTAGGCAATCCTGGTACCGGTAAAACTACAGTTGCAAGAATAATTGCAGAAATTTTATATAATTTAAAATATATAAATCAAAATAAGTTAATTGAAGTTTCAAGTAAAGATTTAGTAGGTGAATTTGTTGGACAGACTGCCCCAAAAACGATGTCTGTTATTGAAAAAGCTTTGGGTGGAGTGCTATTTATTGATGAAGCATATTCACTTGCAAGCAAAGGTAGTACAGGTAATTCGTATAATGAAGAAGCAATTGCTACAATAATCCAAGCAATGGAAAATTATCGAGATAATTTGGTTGTTATTTTTGCTGGATATACAAAGGAGATGCAAGCATTTTTAGATTCTAATTCTGGAATTGTTTCAAGAATAGGTTATACATTAGAATTTGAAGATTATACTACTGATGAATTAATTGAAATATTCAAGGGCATGATGAAAAAATCAGGTTTTAGTATTGATGAAGAAGCAATTTTAGAAATGAATAAAATTATTGATGAATATAAAAATACTAAGAATTTTGGAAATGCACGTTTTATTAGAAATGTTTATGAAAAATCTATTTTAAAGCATGCTTCAAATACACGAAATAAAAAGAGTAAGAAAATCTTAAAGACAATTACAAAAGATGATATAAGTACAGAAGATTTGCTTAAAATGTAGGTGTATATTTTGTTATTTTTTGTAATTGATTTAATAATTATTTAGTGTTATGATTATTATAGAAACAAAAGAAGAATTTAAATGGAGGGAAACAAATTGATAAATGAGGAAGTAAAATTTCCACCAGTTTTAGTTGATGAAAAACTTGAAATTGCTTATATTCGGAATGTTACATCTTAATCCAAAAGCTATTGCAATGTTTTACTTAGATGTTAAAGAATGTCAATTTACTGTACCTAAAATGATGGATTTGTATAAGCTTGTTTTATTCCGTGAAGGTCAAGCTTATGCATCTGAAGCTGCTAAAGCAGGATTTTCATTTCCAAAAGTTACGGAAGAAATTCCACAACTAATTAAAGTATGTAAAGATTATGCAAGTACTTTAAAAGTGCCTATTGATGATATATATGTAAAAATAAAAAAATTATTTATGCTGAAAAAAGCATATGCTTATGCACCGACAGAATCAATTCAAAGGAAAGTTGTTGATATAAAGAACTATCAAAGATATGAACAAATGACTATTGAAGAAATACTTACTAGAATTAACAGTTTGTCTTTCTTAAGTTCAATGAATGAATGCGTTATAAATCAAGATGAAACACATTTCCTTTTAGCTGGTAATAACAACTTGACAAATGGTATTCCAATGCCTTTTCCTTTAATGACAAAAACTTTTAAAGGTTTAAGAAAAGGAGAAACAATGTCCTTTGCAATGCCATCTAACTCTGGTAAAAGTAGGTTTGTTTGTAATGTTATTGCGTATCTTGTTTTTGTTCAAAAGAAAAAAGTTTTGCTTATATCAAACGAAATGACAGAAGATAAAATGAGACTTTGCTTAATTACAACAATTGTAAATTGCTTAGAAATACAAAAGCAACATGGGCAAACATTAAAAAAGAGAGAGGCAGAACTTTTAGCATTAAAGTTTAGACCAGATAAAGATAAAAAAGTTGATGTTGATGATGAAGGTTTTATATTGCAATATGAAGATGAATCTAGAGAAGACTTCTTAAAGAGGCTTGATGAAAACTCTGAAGAATTTAAAAAGACTGTAAAAGCTACTGAATGGATTTCAAATTTTAAAGAGGCAGCTTTGCATTTTGTACATACTGCAGATCATACTAATGATGAACTTAGAAATATTATTCTTGACTATTACTATAAAGAAGGAATTGAATATTATTTTTATGATACATTAAAAACAGATATAGAGAATATTGGTAATCTAGAAGAACTAAAAAAGACTGCTACAGTTCTTTCTAACTTAGCACAAAAGTTTAATATATTTATTGGTTCAACTTTGCAACTTGCAGAAAGTTCAACACCTCCACTTAGTATGAATATCAATGATATTGCTGGTAGTAGAACTGTTAAAGAGGTTTTGGATAATCTATGTTTGATAAAAGAAATAAATAATACTACATATGATAAATATGAAGTAACTTCAGAAGGTGAGGATGCTTCAGAAGATACATATCATGATTTAGAACCACCTGATGTTTCTAATACAAAATATTATGCATGTGTTGTTGATAAAAACAGGGCAGGTTCAAAGCCTAAACTAGTATTTAGACTAAATCTAGATTACAACGTATGGAATGAAGTAGGCTATTTAAGATTAAAACAGCAATAATATTAAGTATTTCACACCACACATAAGAATATCTCTTATTGTGTGGTTTTTTCTTGTGTAATATAAAAAATAGTTGACTTTTATTATTTAAAATAGTATTATATAGAAGATATTTAAAGATGTTGATTGTAAACATAGTAGTTATTTTGAGTTCTTTATAGAGAATAAAGGTTGATAAGCTGTGAGCCTTTTAAGATAAACAAAATAATGAATTTCACTTACAGGAGTCTTTTCGTTTAAGAAGCGTTAATTCTTTTTGAGGTGCTGATTTCAAAATCAGAATTTGGGTGGTACCGCGAGTTTATATATCGTCCCATATGCTAAAAGAAGCATATGGGATTTTTTATGTAATAGAAAAACCAAAAAAATTTTAGGAGGTTAATCTTATGACAGAAAAAATTGATAATTTAATTGAAGAACTAAAGAAAAAATTTGAAGACATTAAAACTCTTCAAGAATTAAATGATTTAAAAGTTTCTTATCAAGGTAAAAAAGGAATTATTACAGAATTAAATTCTGGAATTAAAGATGTTCCAAATGATGAGAAAAAAGAATATGGAGCAGAAGTAAATAGATTAAGAACTTTCTTTAATGATAACTTTTCTTCAACACAAAAAAGATTAGAAGATGAAAGAGTTAGAGAAAAATTAGAGAAAGAAACTATAGATATTTCTTTGCCTTCTAAAAGAATTAAAACTGGTTCTAAGCATCCATTTAATAGAATAATTGAAGAAGTTGAAGATTTATTTGTTTCTATGGGATATGATGTTATAGATGGTCCAGAACTTGAAGATGATGAACATTGTTTTAGACTTTTAAACTATACTGTAGGTCATCCTGCTAGAGATGCACAAGATACATTCTATATAGATGAAGAATATTTACTTCGTACACAAACTTCTGCAGCTCAATCAAGAGTAATGGAAGAAAATAAAGAAAAAACTCCAATAAGAGTTATATGTCCAGGAAAAACTTATAGACGTGATGATGATGCAACTCATTCACATCAATTCGGTCAAGTTGAAGGTTTGGTTATTGATAAAAATATTTCGCTTGCTGATTTAAAAGGTACTCTTGAAATTTTTGCAAAGAAATTATTAGGAGAAGATACTAATGTTAGATTTAGACCAAGTTATTTCCCATTTACATCTCCATCTTGTGAAGTTGATGTATCATGTTTTAAATGTGGAGGAAAAGGTTGCTCTCTTTGTAAAAAAACAGGTTGGATAGAACTTTTAGGAGCAGGTATGGTTCATCCAAATGTTTTAAGAATGGGAGGATATGATCCAGATAAATTTACTGGTTTTGCTTTCGGAACTGGACTTGATAGACTTGCAATGTTTAAATATGCAATACCAGATATTAGATATATGTATACAAATGATATTAGATTTTTAAAACAATTTGACAGAAAGGATGATGAATATGAAATTAAGTACTAATTTTCTAAAAGATTACGTTGATGTTCCAGTAGATGCAGTTACTCTTGGAGAAGATATGACTAATATAGGAAATGAATATGATTATGCTGGCCCTCTACTAGAAGTTAGTGGACTAACTATTGGTAAAGTTTTAGAATGTGAAATGCATCCTGATTCAGATCATCTTCATGTATGTAAAGTTGATCTTGGAAATGAAGTTGTACAAATTGTTTGTGGTGCTCCAAATGTTAGAGCTGGTATTAAAGTTATTGTTTCAAAAGTTGGCGCAAAACTTCCTGGTATCGAAATTAAAAAGAGTAAAATTAGAGGTGTTGAGTCTAATGGTATGATATGTTCAATAAAAGAATTAGGTCTTGAGCATAAATTCTTGAAACCAGAAGATATTGAAGGAATTGCAGAATTAGGTGATGATGCAGTTGTAGGAGAAGACCCTCTTGAATATCTTGGATTAAAAGATGAAGTTGTTGATTTTGAATTAACAGCAAATAGAGGAGATTTACTTAGCATATTAGGTATGGCTTATGAAGTTGGTGCTTTATATGGAAATAAAGTAAAAGATGTTGATTTAAGTTTTACTGAAGGAAAAGAAGATTTTGCTAAAAATTTTAATTTAAATATTGAAACAGAAAATTGTTCTTTGTTCTATGCTAAAAAAGTAGAAAATGTAACTATTAAAGAAAGTCCTACTTGGATGAAAAATAGACTTATTGCTTCTGGTATTAGACCAATCAATAATGTTGTTGATATAAGTAACTATGTTATGCTTGAACTTGGTCAACCTCTTCATTTCTATGATGCTGATAGACTAGGAGATACATTAACTGTTAGAATGGCAAAAAAAGATGAACATTTAAAAACACTTGATGAGCAAGATAGAGTATTAACAGAAGATGATATTGTTATAGCAGATAAAGAAAAAGCAATTGGTCTTGCTGGTGTTATGGGTGGTTTTTCTACAGAAGTAGAAGAAGATTCTAAAAATATTGTAATTGAATCAGCTATTTTTAATCCTGTTAAAATTAGATTAACTTCTAAAAAGATTTTAAGAAGTGAAGCAAGTAATAGATTTGAAAAAGGATTAGATTATAATAGAAGTTTAATGGCTATTAAAAGAAGTTGTAATTTATTAGAAAAATATGCAGATGCAAAAATTGTTGGAGGTATGGCAGTTTATGATAAAGTTTCAAAAGAAGATAAAATTATTTCTGTTACTTTTACTAAAATCAAGGAAGTTTTAGGAATAGAAATTTCAAAAGATGAAATATTAGATATATTTAATAGATTAGGTTTTGATGTAAAATTTGATGGAGAAACATATATAGTCAATGTTCCATCTAGAAGAATTGATATTAGTATAAAAGAAGATTTAATTCATGATATTGGACGTTTATATGGAATGGATAATATTAAAGGAAAGAAAATGATTTTGGATGTTATTCCTGGCCATTATGATAAGTTAAAAAGAGCTGTTAGAAATAAAATGGTTGAGCTTGGATTAAATGAAACTTTAAGCTATGCTTTAATTCCAGATGGTGAAGTTCAAAAATATTCAGTAGATGAATTTGAAACTGTAAAAATATTAGATCCTATGACTGAAGAAAGAAATGCTCTTCGCTATAGTTTAATTCCATCATTAAAGATGGTATATGATTATAACAAAGCTCGTAATCAAAAAGATATTTGTATTTTTGAAATAGGAAAAGCCTTTTATAAGAAACAAGGCAAATATGGTGAAGATCTTCATTTAGCAGCTTTAATGACTGGTAATTATAAATCAGATTTGTACAGAGATAATGTTGATTTCTATGTTATAAAAGGTGTGATGGAAAATTTGCTTGATTATTTGGGCTATGTAAATTATAAGTTAGAAGTTAAAAATATACCAGAAGAACTTCATCCAGGACAATCAGCAAGTATTGTTGTAGACGGAACTATCGTTGGTTTTATTGGTAAAATACATCCAAATGTAACCAAAGACAATATTTTTGTAATGGAAATAAATCTTGATAAATTATTTAGTAAAGATCATGAAGAAATGAAGTATAAAGAGATTTCTAAGTTTCCTAATGTCGTTAAAGACGTTGCATTTATTGTTGATAAATCTGTAAAATCAGAAGATATCGAAAATGTAATTAAAAGTGCTGGTGGCAAGAGATTAAGAAGTATTGAAGTTTTTGATGTGTATACTGGAGAAAATGTGGCAGAAAATGAGAAGTCTATTGCTTATACATTAACTTTTAATGATTATGAGAAAACTCTTAGTGATGAAGAAGTTACAAATGCATTTAATAAAATCATAAAAGAAGTTACAAATAAATGTAATGCTGTGTTAAGAGATAAATAATAGTTTTGTAAGTGGCTGTGAAAATTCAAATTACAGCCACTTTTTATGTTGACTAATTTCAACTATTATGGTATACTTGTCTAAGTTAAATTTTGGTTATCTTTTCAAGGTCTTCTACCGGTGAAAAGGAGGAGTGAGATGCATGGATTTTGTAAGTAGACTTTTTCCCGAAGATATTCTTGAATTCTTGGATTTGATTCGGTATAGGGACAATTCAACAAAAATTAAGTTCTCTAAATGTCCTTCATATGATTCTTTTACTTCTTATACTTGTGTTGCAGAATTTAATAGCTTTGGTAAAACCTATTTTTTGGAATATACAGATACAACTGCTAAGCTAACTAGTGAAAAGTCTTTTGTAGTTCCTGGTGAAAAGGCAATTCAGCCTATTGGAGAAAGAACCATTGCTATTAAATGGGTTAATTTCTTAAAGCAGAAGTTTGGCGATGAATATATTGAGTTTTTTAATAAGAATTTCTTTGTTTCTGCTGATGGAAGGGTGGTCGAAATTGATTCTATCCCTTATATAAAAGCATTGACTTTTGATGATATTAAAGAAATTTTTGTTGCAACAAGAAAAACTGATAATATTGATTGGATTGATAAAGTTGAAGAAGTAGATTCTGATGATTGTCGTAAATGTCATGTTATTATTCATTACAAAGCTGAATATAACATGCCTGATACTGATTTCATATTTTCAAATTTTCTTGTTATAGAACCTGTTGTAGTATCTTCTACAGGACTTTTTTTAAAGGCTATGGCTAAAATATTTGGCGAACGCTATTTACAAGATTTTAGAACTTATCGGAGAAATATGTTTTATGCTAAAACTATCAAAACGATATTTGAACAATATAATGAAAAGACTGAATCTGCAATTTCTAAAATTGAGGATTATTTGGCTAATAG
>CANQBB010000029.1 GCA_947588905.1 uncultured Clostridia bacterium | reverse complement strand
AGTTGAATTTTGGAAATAATAATTGTATAATTAGAATTTGTATTAAATGGAAAAGAGGGCTAATTATGTTGCGAAAAAGTAGCTATATTTTAAGTATTATTGTTTTTGTTTTAGTTTTTTTAACAATTTTATATGCAATAGAACTTTATTCTGATGATTTTTACTATACAACTTTTCTAGATAATGGAATTGAAAGTTTTATAAATAAAAATATAGAACATTACCAAAATGTAAATGGTAGATGGTTTGTTCATTTATTAGACGAAATTATTTTAAAACTTGGCAAATATTTATATATGTTTTTCTTACCATCTTTATTGCTACTTATATTTTTCATATCCGCAAAAGTTTTTAATATAAAAGATGATATTTTATATTATATTTCAATTTCTTCTTTTCTTTTTTTACACATAACCGTATATGTTTTAAAAGAGACTTCTTTTTGGATAACTGGTTCTTTTAATTATATTTTTCCAATGCTCATGTCTCTTTTATCTATACTAATCATGCAAAATATTTTAAGTAAAAACAAACTATCTTTTTGGCAATTGTTTTTACTGTTTTTAGCATCCGCTACTACTGAACAAGGTTTTGTAATGTCATTTTTATTTACTGTTGGTGTTATTTTGCTAGATACATTAAAAAATAAAAAATTTAAAATAAAACTTTTAATACCCTTATTTGTAGAATTATTAGGTTTTCTATCTATGTTTTTATCTCCTGCATCAAGATTAAGAGCCACTACTTCTCACACAATTTTTAATTATCCAATATATAAACTATTTGAAGAAAACTTTGGTGAATTATCTCTTACTTTAGTTGGGCCAAACAGTATTGCAATATTGATTAGTTTATTACTTATATCAATTGGCATACTTTATATTAAAGATAAAAATTTAAATAAAATATTAACTTTAGGAATTCCTCTTGGAACTAGCATTTTTTTATTACACTTGTTAAACTTTTTTAATGAAATCTCTGCAACAATAGCAACTGTTATAATTATTATTTATATTTTGTTTTCAATATTTGTTTTGTTTAAACATTCAAAATATCAAATGTTATCATTATTTTTAATCGTCGCTACATGTGTGCAAGGAACTGCCTTTGGATTAGGAGAAGTGTCATATAGAACACTTTTTCCATTAACTTTAATAATTATTTTAAGTATTGCAAATATTTTTTCTAACTTTAATATAAAAGTAAAAATACCTTTACTCTTATTATTCTTCGTTACTGGAATTTGCTATATTACACCAACTTGTATAGGATATTATAATAATAAAGAAATAATTGATGATATGAAAGAAAGTATTAAAAATTATGGTAGTACTGGAAAAATAAATATAAACACAAATATAAATCATAAATATTCACATATAATGGGATATGAAAATGCTGATTTTTTAGAATATTTTTATAAATATTATGGTATTTTAGAATATACCGATAATATTTATTATAATTTAAATGGCGATGCTTCAAAGCTTTTTGTGAATGATAAGCAAATTCAATATTCCGCTTGTTTAGATGATAATAATATTTATTTACCAATAAGATTTATTATTGAATCACTCGGTGGTACTTGTGATTGGAATGATAGTAATGTTAAATACTCGCTAAATAATTATTATATTGTTATAGATAACATATCTTCAAAAATTGTTGATTGCAGTAATTCTAAATTTATTGGAATAGATTTGAGTAATAGTATAAAACAATATCTTTCAAGAAGTTATATAAACTTAAATGATCTTTTGTATTTTATTTATAATACTCATTGTAAAATCACAATAGGGGAAAATGTTTATGCTTTTTAAATGGAAATTACAGTTCCTCTTTGTTGCTGTTTAAGCAAGTAACATTCTTTGCAAAATATGACTTCACTCAAAAAAGTAATATTTTGCCTGAACCGCCAAGAAAAAGACATAAGTTTATTTAAAATTAAGGGACTGTAATTTTTATTTACAGCCCCGTTTTTAAATCTTTTTTATTTTCTTAAAGTAATTTCAGCACTAACTACTTTTGTAGATTCATTTCCTTTTGCATCCCTTATTTTAACATAAATTGTTTTCTTACCAGCATCTTTATTTTTCAATTCATAATCTATACTTTCTAGATAACCTTGCCAATTATCATTTGAAAATGTAGAACTTTCACTAATATTCATTTCATATGCATTTAAAGCTACAATTTCAAGAGATAGTTTTGTAGATGTTGTTTCTGTTTCTCCATCATTTATAATAATTCCACCCAAGAACATATCTTTTTCTGCTGATACAACTCCACTAGGTCTATCTGTTGTAATTTGTACAACATTTAGTGTTGCAACTTTTGACGTTAAAACACCTCTAGCATGTTTTATTAAGCACCTATATTGATTATTATTATCTTTAAGTTGTGCTTCAAATGAGTATGTAGCTGCGTTAGCACCCTCTATTTTATGCCATGTTGAACCAGCATCATTGCTAAGTTGCCATTCATATTCATAAGTTGGAGGTTCACCTGCTTTAGTTATAACAATACTAAATGTTGCCGTTTCTCCTTCTTTTATGTATACATTACTTGGTTTCGTATTATCTAGTTCTGGGAACTTACTAGTTTTAGCAGCAATTTTACGATGAGCTTTATTTCCTGCAGCATCTTTTGCCCAAACATAATAATCTCCATCTTCTGTAACAGTATTTTCTGTTGTTATAAGTTCTTGTTCATTTACAGATATCCATTCTGTTGGCTCTGCTTCTGTGTTTGTTAATGCATATGCTACAACACCTGTTTCATCTTGTATTGTTGCCTTTATTGAAACATAGTCAAGAGTCGCTGTTGCAATAACTGAAGTAATAACAGGAGGTGTTCTATCTACTACATCTACATTTATATTACTAACTGCCACATTGTTTACCTTATCTCTTACATATAAATAATATTTACCATCCTTATTTACATCAATTTCTTTTTGACTTGTCCAAGTATAATTTCCTACTTTATCCACATTACTAAAATCTATATTATCTAAAGAAAGCATATATGGTGTTGCATTTAATCCTGATTCATTATCCCTTCCGTCTACTCTTACAATTGTTTTTGTTCCAGTATCTTCTGATTCTAACATCGTTACTATAGGAACTGTTCTATCAATCTTATCTATTACAATTGGTCCGGCTACCGCACTTTCTTTTTTATTATAATTAGATTCATAAACTATCTTAGCTTCAACTTTACATTCTTTTGTAAGTTCTAATGTAATTACTCTATCATAAGATATTGTCCATCTTCCCCATACAGTTCCTGCTTTATCTACAGAAATTCTATACATTGATGTATATCCATTTGATTGTTTACCTGCTGGATATTCTATCTTCAAATACTTAGTTCTACTCCATCCATCAGCAGTTGGTGTAGAAGATGTAATTGTATGTTGAATTTCACCAAAATCTATACTCTCTGGTGGTTGTACACCTGGTGTAACCGAATCATCTGTACTTACTAAAATTCTTAAATTACAATCACTTACATTTCCAAAATCATCTTTTACATATATATATACTTCTTTTTCTCCATCTGTTGTATAATATTTTTCTATATTTTTTGCAAATGGAAGATATGTTCCAGGCACGTCTGATGAAGAATTTCCAACATATAATTCCTTTGCACCGTCTGAAGTAATTTCTATTTTTGCAGTTTTTTCTTTTATAACATATCTACCACTTTCTAAAGTTCCATTTGTAACAACAGCTTTAACAGATAATGAACTACTGCTTTTTAAGCCAGAAACGTAAACATTTTCTGTGTCTTTTTCTCCTTCTACATTTTCTGCGATAATCTCAAATGTTCCATTCTTATTTACATCAAATTCATATGTTTTACCTTTTGTAATCTCTTTTGCTGGACTTCCATTAACAGTAACACTTTTTACTTCTTTTTCACTCTCTATTGTAATAGAAATTCCAGCAGTTGTATTTGAAACATTATTAACTTTTACATCTACAATATTTATCGTCTTATTATCTAAACTTTCGTAATAAACTTTATCCTCATTTAAAAATCCTTTTGCATAAAACAATCTTCCTGTAGAATCATAAACATAAACATCATCTTTACCAAAAGTTACAGTCTTTATATTTTCTCCTTCTTGTTTAAAATTAGGATAATCTCTACCTGTACGTAGTTCATCATAACCTATATCATGTAAATCAACAAGATATGCACTATCTTTTCCATCTTGGCTTTCTAATGAAATAAAATTATATGGAATGCTTCCTGTTACATATACTTTTGAAAAACCTTCATCTATATATTCTATATCGTTTTCTGCATTTATAAGTCTTTTTGTTTCTACACCTTTTCTAACTTCTTCAAATTCTTGAACAAATCTTGCAAAATTGGCTTTTTCTTGACTAAAAAATGCATACATTGAAATTGCGGCTAATATTATTATTATTACTATAGTTATCACAAGTGTAACTAATGAAATACCTTTATTCCTCTTTATGAACATTTTCATCTCCATGGGCGACACCCTCCTAGGTATATTTTACCTTTTTTTCTAATGTTTGTCCACTAATCAATCTTTTTACAAAAAAGATTAAATTCCGTCAAAACCTTGCTATTTGCACATATTTTTATGTTTTTCTGTATTGTTAAGTTTTTATAACATTACTGTTACAGTATCATTACAAAAAGAAGTAAAGATTTTTCTTTACTCCTTTTCTATTTTTTACATATTTTTTTATTTATATTCCTCAACATAACTTTTTATTTTTTCTAATATTTCTTCACATCTTTCTTTGGTTATCGCTTCTGATTTAAGCGTTAAATTTGGTCCTGTATTAGATGATCTAATTAAGCCCCAACCGTCTCCAAATAATATTCTAGCGCCATCTATATCTATTACTTCATATCCCTCTTCTTTAAATCTATTTTTTACATCTTCAACAATTTTTAATTTTGTTTCATCTGTAACTGGATATAAAACTTCTGGAGAACCTTCATATTTAGTTACACCATCTAAAAGTTCAGACATTTTTTTATCTGTATTAGATAATATTTGAAGCATTCTTGCTCCTGCATAAAGACCATCATCATATCCATAATGATCATCATTAAAATAAATATGTCCTGCATATTCTCCTGCAAAAACAAGATTTCTTTTTCTTAATTCTGCTTTAATTAAAGAACTTCCAACTCTACAAAATTCAGCTTTTCCTCCAAGTTTTTCTATCTCTTCATATAAACTTTGTGTACATTTTACATCTAGAATTCCAACAGAATTAGGATATTTAGGCATTAAATCTCTCCATGCAATTATCATATATTCATCGCCATAATGAATATTTCCTTTTTCATCAAAACAAATAACCCTATCAGCATCTCCATCAAAAGCTATTCCTATATCACAATTATTTTGTCTAACAAATTCTTCAAATTCAAGCATATATTTTTCTTGTGTTGGATCAGGATGATGGATTGGAAAATTTCCATCTGGAGTATCTGCTACCATTAGTACTTCACAACCTAATCTAGTATAAGCTTCTTTTGCATATAATGATCCACTACCACTACCACAATCAACAGCTACTTTTAACTTTCTATTTCCTAGTTTAACTTTATTTACAGTATAATCTATATATTCTTGCGTTATATTTCTATATTCAATTTTACCTGGAACATCAGAAACTTCAAACTTTCCTTCTTCTATAAATTTTCTTAAATCTTGTATTTCATCTCCATAAATTGTGTCTGCACCAAGTCCACAAATTTTAAATCCGTTATATTCTTTTGGATTATGACTTGCAGTAATCATTATAGATGGTTTTATACCAAATAATTCTCTAGCAAAATATGTAGTAGGCGTAGCACAAAGACCAATATTTATAACATCTACTCCTGTAGATATAATTCCTTCTGATAAAGCTCCAAATAAATCTTCACCAGAAAGTCTAATATCATGACCAACTATTATTTTGTCTTGACCTGCTCTTTTCATTAAAGTTGCAAATCCTTTTCCTATTTTTTCTGCTGCTTCAGCATTGATATCTGTTGGATAAATACCTCTAATATCATACCCTCTAAAAACATTTCTTGAAATTATCATTCGTTTTACCTCTTTCCTTAATCAATTATTCCACATCTAAATCATAAATTTTTAATACTGATTTGTCAATATCTTCCCAATTTTTCAAATAAATCATATTGTCAAAACCTTGCACATTTGCTTTAATATAATATGCATCAAAATAAAATTCAGCATTATCTACAAAATTATTTAATTCTTCTTGACTAATATTTTTTTCTTTGCTTTTTATTATGAAAGATAATTTGTTTTTCAACATAGACATATAATCATAACTATCAACAAAAACTTCATCAAGAGAATTTATTTCTTTTAAATTTCTTGCATCATATACTTTTGTATCTTCTTTACGTTCTATTTTATCATATGTAATATTTTGATTATCGAAAATATCATTACCACTTTCTATAGCATACATCAGTCCACTATTATTATAAAATGCAAGATTATAATATCTATAGCATTCTATTATTTTATCAATCATTCCTTCTTTTTCAGAAATATTTACAGGAGGAAATATGAATTCATTTATATTAACTGAAATTAAATAATGAATGTCTTCACTAGTACTATAATTTATCGAATTTTCTAAAAGTAAAAGATAAAATTTATCTTTATTTTCTTTCGCAATTTTCTTATATTCTTCAAGTTTACTTTTAATAGGTTCTATTGCTTTTTCATTTATTTTTTCTATAGCATCCTTAAATGGATAATAACTATCTGCATCATAATCTGGTAACATTCTTATTTCATAAAACAAATTATCTTCTGCAAAACCATATTCTTGATATGTATTATCATATTGATATATTCCCACTGTAGCACAAGTCCAAAGCTTTTTATTTCCTATATTGTTATTTTCATATAAATTTTCATCTGTTAAATATTTATCATATATTACTACTTCATTTGCAATATCTTTAAACTCAATGCAATCATAATCATTTCCAATATATAATCTTGATGGTGTAAAATAAAATTCTTGTTTTTCACTATTTATAAAATTATTTATTTTTTTATTTATATCATATTCATTTATGCTTGGCGTATATTCTTCATATACATTTACATTGTCTTCAATTTCATAGTCATATTTATTTAATTGAATCATCCAAATATTTTTTTCTTTATCAAAATAAATATTTCCTATATCTTCTGTTGAATTTTCAGACATAGTTCTATAAAAAGCTCTTCGTATTATGCTAATTATGTCTGCATTTGTTGTAAATAAATCTTCAAAATTTAATTTTTCGCCATTTACTAATTCGTAATTAAAATAAATTTTTTCCTCTTCTTTTTTATCTTCTAAATAATATATAATTGTGTATTTATATGACCATACATTTGAAAATCCTCTATAACATTTTTCATTGTCATTATATTTATCTGTTATTTTTTGTCCACCATTATCTTTAATTTCTTTTAATTTTTTATCTATTCTTTTTTCTATATCTTGATTTATTTTGTTTTCAATTTGCTTATCTTTTAATCCTTTAATTTGTGGAATTTGAATATTCTCTCCACTATTAACTGTTTTACTTAATTTTTCAAAAGTTATATCGTTTTCATCAAAAGTTCCATATAAATCTATAGTTTTTTCAGAATTTTTCCATATACTATTATTTGAATTATTTTTTACTAAAATCAAAATTCCTGTTAAAGAAATTGAAATTATAGTAAAAGCTAAAACTATGAGCAATAATTTTTTCATACGTATCACCTAATAAACAATTTCTCATTTAAATTATAATATTTCTATTCAAAATTTAATTTTATTTCATTGGAACATATCCTGCATCTTCTATTATTTTGCTTCCTCTTTCTGATAATACAGTATTAACCCATTTTCTTGTATTGCTATCTTCTGGCTCATCTTTTCTAAGAACTATATAACCATTTGTATAGATAGGGTAAGAACCATCTTTTATTGTTTCTATTGTAGGTTCTATTCCGTTTACTTTAACCATTTTAATAGTGTCTCTTTTATACATAGTATTTACATAGTAAAAATAAGAATATCCAATAGCAGCTTTTGAATTATCATATTCGGCAACAGCATCTATTAAGCCTCCCATTTCAGCTTCGACTTGCATTTTAGGGGCTGTCATTAAATTTTGATCTTTCATTACAAGAGAAATCATTGCTGTTTGACTTCCACTACCATCAGGTCTTTGATATGGTATTATGTCTAAATCTTCTCCTCCAACTTCTTTCCAGTTTGTTATATCTCCTTTATAAATTTTAACAATTTCATCTAATGTTAAGCTATCTACAGGATTTTCTGAATTTACTATAAATACAAATGCACTACTTGTAGCAGGAATAATTTCTAATTCAACTCCTTTTGATTTTGCATATTCTAAGTCACCACTAGATGCTTCAGCTGCAAAAATTACATCAACATTTTTATCAATTAGATTTTTATAAACATCACTTGAACGTGTTTTTGTATATTCAAAATTTAATTCACTTTCATTTATTCCAAGAAAATTTGAAGCTATGCTATCTACTAAAGGATGAATAGCAAGTGATGCATCAACTTTTGGATAATTTTCTAATGTAAATATAGGTTCATTAGAAATATTTTCTCCACTATTTACTTCTCCTGATTGATTATTTAATACTCCATTAGAATTTTTGGTAGCACTTTTATACCAGCAAACACAACCTACAACTATACAAACCATACATATTACTGCAATAATAACTGGTAAAGCTTTTTTCATAATAATTCCTCCTTTTAATTTTATATTTAAATTTAATTATTTTTTAGCATTTACGACACTTTTAATTATATCTAAATTATATTTTTCCATTTCATTTGTACTTACTGTTTTATAATGAATTTACTTCTTTTAATGTTTTTGCATCATATGTTATTACTTCTTCTTTTCTATCTACATTTTCAATATTATATTTTTTATTACTAATTAAACTTTCTAGTCCAAAATCAAGACCACTAAAATTATAGAATCCATTATCATAATATCTATAAAATTCTATTATTTCATCTATTACATCTTTTTTATAAGATATATCTACTGGAACTATCTTTTCTGATATATTAGAAGAAATTAAATATGAATTTTTTTCCATATTATCAGTATTGTAGTCTATTGAAGGTACATATAAATATACTATATAAAATTTATCTTTATTTTCTTGTGCTAATTTTCTATATTCATCTATTTTATTTTTTGATAATTCTACTATTATTTTACTTATTGAATTTTTAAATGGATAATTATCTGGCATTCCAAGCAATAAACCTGGCACATTTACCTCATAAAACAAATTATCTTCCGCAAATCCATATTCTTGATATGTATTATATGGGAAAAGATTCACATTAGCACAAGTCCAAAGATTTTTATAACCAATATTATCTTTTTCATATATACTTTCTTCTGTTAAATATTTATCATATATTACAACTTCATCTACAATGTCTTTCAATTCTATATAATCACTCAAATTTATAAAACTAAAAAAATATTCTTCTTTATCTTCTTCAATATATTCTGAAATATATTCTTCATTTCCAATATATAATGTTGATGGTGTAAAATAAAATTCTTGTTTTCCATTTTTTATAAAATTATTTATTCTTTTATTTATATCATTTTCATTTATAACTGGTGTATACTCTTTATCATCAAATAATTCTTCTAGCCATACATTTTTTTCTTTATCCAAGAACAATCCTGTACCTAAGCAACTTATCTCTCTAGACATAGTTCTATAAAAGGCTCTTCTTACTATGCTAATTACATCTGTATTTTTTGTAAATAAATCTTCAAATTTTAATCTTTCTCCATTTACTAATTCATAATTAAAGTATATTTTTTCTTTTTCTATTTCGTTATCTGAATAAGATTCTTTTTTTTCAAAAGTATATGGAATTAAATAATCGAAAGAAATTACATTTGAAAATCCTCTATAAATATTTCCATCTTCTCCATAATAACCTCCATAATACTTAATATTGTTTATGTCTTGTCCACCTTTCGCTTTAATTTCTTCTATTTTTTCATCTATTCTTTTTTCTATATCTTTATTTACTTTTTCCTCTACTTCTTTATTTTTTAATCCTCTTATTTGTGGTATCTTTATTGTATCTTCTACTCCATCATATTTCTTTTCTAATCTTTCAATTTCAATATCATTTTCATCAAATGTTCCATATAAATCTATTGTTTTTTCATTATTTGCATATATTATTTCTCCACTATTTTCATTATTTTCTTCATTACCTAAAGAAATTATATTTTCCGAACTTTCAACATTATTATTTTTTAAATAAATCAAAACACCTGTTATTGAAAATGAAACTATTGCAAAGATTAAAATTATAATTACATATTTTTTCATATACCTCCCCCTTAATATATAAATCTTTAAAATAAAAAATTAAGCGACTGACAATTACTTGTTTTTTCATAGAAGCAATCATCAATCGCCTTATATAGCATTTTTAAATATCTAAATTTGTAACAGATAATGCATTTTGTTCAATAAAATCTCTTCTTGGTGCAACATCATCACCCATTAACACAGTAAAAATTTGATCAGCTTTTGCTGCATCTTCAAGTTCAATTTTTACTAAAGTTCTTTTTTCTGGATTCATAGTTGTTTCCCATAATTGTTCTGGGTTCATTTCTCCTAGACCTTTATATCTTTGAACTGTTGTATTATCCCTTCCAACTTCATCAAGTCTTTGTTGTAATTCATCATCTGAATAACAATATATGTCTTCTTTTAATCCTTTTTTAACAATTTTATAAAGTGGTGGTTGAGCAGCATAAATTCTTCCATCCTCTAAAAGTGGTCTCATATATCTAAAGAAAAATGTTAATAATAATGTTCTAATATGAGCTCCATCAACATCGGCATCTGCCATCATTATTATTTTTCCATATCTAATTTTAGATATATCAAAATCACTGCCTAATCCTGCTCCAATTGCTGTTATAACAGGAAGTAATTTTTCATTATTATAAATTTTATCTATTCTAGTTTTTTCAACATTAAGCATTTTTCCCCACATTGCAAGAATAGCTTGAAATTTTCTATCTCTACCTTGCTTTGCACTACCACCTGCTGAATCTCCCTCGACAAGATATAATTCACATTTTTCGGGATCTTTCTCGCTACAATCTGCAAGTTTTCCTGGAAGTGAATTACTTTCAAGAGCTGTTTTTCTTCTAGCTAAATCTCTTGCTTTTCTAGCAGCTTCTCTTGCTCTAGATGCACTAATACATTTCTCTAATATAGCTTTTGCTATTGAAGGATTTTCTTCTAAATATGCTGCTAATTTTTCATTCATAATACTTGAAACTATTCCTGCAACATTACTATTTCCAAGTTTAGTTTTAGTTTGTCCTTCAAATTGTGGTTCAGATACTTTTACACTAACAACAGCAGTCATACCTTCTCTAATATCTTCACCTTGTAAATTGGCATCTTTTTCTTTTAATATATTATATTTTCTTGCATAATCATTAAAACATTTAGTAAGTGAACGTTTAAATCCTTCTAAATGAGTTCCACCTTCTGGAGTATGAATATTATTAACGAAACTTAAAGTATTTTCTGAATAAGTAGTAGTATATTGTATTGCTACTTCTACTGGAACTTCATCTCCACCTTCAATATATATAGGTTTAGCATTTATTACTTCTTTATTTTTGTTTAAAAATTCAACAAAAGAAATTAAACCACCTTCATAATGGAATTCATATTTTACAGGTTCTTCTGGTCTTAAATCTTCTACAGTAAACTTTAACCCTTTATTTAAAAATGCCATTTCACGAAATCTTTCAGTTAAAGTTTCTAAATCATAATCAAGAGTTTCAAATATTGTATCATCAGCTAAGAAAGTAACTTTTGTTCCAGTCTTTTTAGTGTCTCCTATTCTTTCAAGTTTACTTTTTGTTTTTCCTCTTTCATATCTTTGTTTATAAATTCCTTCTCCATTTGAAACTTCTACTTCAAGCCATGTAGACAAAGCATTAACAACAGAAGCACCAACTCCATGAAGACCACCAGAAACTTTGTAGCCTCCACCACCAAATTTTCCACCAGCATGTAATACAGTATAAACAACTTCAACTGTTGGTATTCCCATTTTAGGATGTATTCCTATTGGAACACCTCTACCATTATCTATAACTGTTATAGTTTTATCTTTATTTATTGTTATATTTATTTCAGTACAATATCCAGCTAAAGCTTCATCAACAGAGTTGTCTACAATTTCATATACTAAATGATGTAGACCTCTAATTGATACAGTTCCTATATACATACCTGGTCTTTTTCTAACAGCTTCTAGTCCTTCTAATACTTGAATACTTTCCTCATTATAAACTGATTCAACCTTTTCGTTTTTACTCATTTTTTTACCTCTCTTTTGTTAAATTATTCCTTTCTCAATTCTCTTTTTTAAAGTTGCTGTTGAAATTTGAGAATATATTTCAACATATCTATCTTCTTCTTGCAATAAAATTACAGATTTTATATTTTCTTTTAAATCTTTCATTTGAAATTGAATTCTTTTATTTTCTCTACTTGAATCGATTGTTTTTTTATCAAAAATTCCAATTATATCTTTATTTTTCAAAATTAAATTGTTTCCAATATGTGTATACATATTTTATTCTCCTTTACGGAAATAATATTTTGCTAACTTTTAATCGTGCCACCTTCTATATTATACAATTTTATGTTTTTTGTCAAACAATCAAATTTTAAAATTGAATTTATATCTGTACAAGTAATAAAAACTTGATAATCTTTAACAATATTAAAAATTGAATTAACTCTCTCTAAATCAAGTTCAGATGTAACATCATCTAAAAGTAATATTGGATTTTCAAGAATTTCTTCTTCTATAATTTTCATTTCTGCAATTTTTAAAGATAATATTGCTGTTCTATGTTGACCTTGCGAGCCATATATATTTAAAGATTTATTATTTATTGTAATTTCAAAATCATCTCTATGTATTCCATAATGAGTATATCCTTTAAATAAATCATTTTGCAAACTTCTTTTTAAATTATTTAAAAATTCTAATTTATTTTTAAAGTTAGAATTATATATAATATTTATTATTTCCTTTTCATTTGTAAGTTTTGGATGAATTTGCTCCATTTTTTCTTTTAATTTTTCTATATAATTTTTTCTATATTCGAAAATTTTTTCTGCAAAACTTGCAAGTTGTTCATCCCAAATATCTATAGCTTCAGTATTTTTTGTTTTTAAATAAGCATTTCTTTGCTCTAAAACTTTATTATATTCTGAAAGCAAATGAATATAATTTGGTTTCAATTGGCTAATTAAAATATCTAAAAATTTTCTTCTTAATGCAGGCGCTTGTTTTAAAATAATAATATCATCTGGTGAAAAAAGAACTAAATTAAGATTTCCAAGTAATTCACTATTTTTATTAACTTTTATTTTATTTAATTTAATTATTTTTTTAGAATTATTATTTAAATTTATTTCAATTTCATTATCTCTATTATTTTTTAAATATTCCACTTTTATTTTAGAATTTTCTGCTCCAAATTTTATCAGTTCATTCTCTTTATATGTTCTAAAAGAACGGCCTAGTGCACAAAAATATAAAGATTCTAGAATATTTGTTTTGCCCTGTGCATTATTTCCATAAAAAACATTTATATTGTTACTTAATTCAATTTTTTGTTTTTCATAATTACGAAAATTCTCTAAATAAATACTTTTTATTAACATTTTATTATCCTTTTGTGAATTATTTTTATTCTTTTAGTCTAACTGGTAAAACCATATATGTATATTTGTCCTCTAATGTTGATTTTATAATACAAGGAGAAATATTTGTTCCAAAATCTAAATAAACTTCTTCTTCTTCAATTACTTTCAATACATCTAACATATATTTTGGATTAAATCCTATTTCAAGTTCTTTTCCTGTTGTTTCTATTACAACTTCTTCTTTAGCATCTCCAACTTGTGATGTACAAGAAATTGTAAGCAAGCCAAGACTTATAGACATCTTTATAGGATATTTTTTTTCTTTTTCAGCAGCTGTTATAGAAAAAATTGCTGCTCTTTCTATTGCACTTTGCAATGCATTTTTATTTACTTTTATCCTTGTTTCTCTTTCTTTTGGAATAACATTATTGTAATTTAAAAATTCTCCATCTAAAAGTCTTGTTACAATTTTGCAATTAGGTAATTCAAATAATGCTTGATTTTTTGAAATACCTATTTCTACTAAATCTTCTGTCTCTTGAAGATTTTTAACAATTTCATTTAAATATTTTCCTGGTATTATAGCAGAAAAATCTTCACTAGCTTTTGAAATATTTGCTTTTCTTAATGCAAGTCTAAAACCATCTACAGAAACAACATTTAATTTATTTTCAGCTATTTCAAAAAGTTCTCCTGTAAAAACAGGTCTATTTTCATCCACACTTATCGCAAAACTTGTTTTCTTTACTAATTCTTTTAACACTTTTGATTCAATTGAAATGCTTTTTTCAACATTTATTGTTGGTAATGTTGGAAATTCGTTTGCATTTAATGTTGAAAGTTTGTAAGTAGAACCTTCACATTCAATTACAAGTAAATCATTATCATTTATATATATTTTCACTTCACTATTTGGTAATTTTCTAATTATGTCACAAAACATTTTACAATCAACAACTGTTTTTCCTTCTTCTACACAATCAATATCTATAATTTTACATTCCATTCCTATTTCAGAATCATTTGTTGTTAAAACTATCTCATTATTTTTTAATGTTATTAAAATTCCTTCATAAATAGGTTCTGTCGTTCTACTTACGGAACTACGACTTACAGTGTTTAATCCAATCATTAATTTTTCTTTTTCACAAATAAATTTCATAAAAACCTCCTACCTTAAGAAAAAGTAAATTGAAAAAATTTTTTAGAAAATCTTTTTCTTAATAATAAAATAAATAAAATATTAGTAGTAATAGTAGTAATGTATGTTAGTAATGTGGAAAACTCATAAAAATAAGTAGAGCCTTAAGTTTGAAGATGTTAGTAAATTGTTAAATTTAAACACAAACTATTAACATCTTTCACATTTAAAAGTTAAATTTAAGTTAATAACAGTTTATTTACATGTTTTCCACAATTATATGTTAGTAACCAATCTATTGCTTCCGTAAGTAAAGATTGAAAGATTTAAATAAAAAATTTTTTAAAATTTAAAATTCAAAATAAACATTTATATATCAATCTAAAATTGCTTTTTTAATGTTATCCACAATCATCTTAGTATTTGGATTGATACTTATTTCTTTTTCAATACGATTACATGCATACAAAACTGTAGTATGATCTCTTCCTCCAAATTGATTTCCTATTTCTACTAATGTAGATGTTGTTAATTGTTTACAAAGATACATTGCTATTTGTCTAGGATATGCTATATCCCCTGATCTTCTTTTTATTTTAAAATCTGACTGAGACAAATTATAATATTTTGCAACTACATTTTGAATATAATCTATATTTATAACTTTATCTTGAGTATAATGTAAATCTCTAATAGCATTTTCAGCTAATTGCATGGTTATTTCACTATTAGTAAGTGATGCTAGAGCAATAATTTTATTTAAAGTTCCTTCTAATTCTCTAATGTTAGATTCAACTTTTAATGCTATTGTAGATAAAATTTCATCATCTATTTTTATGTTATCTAATTCACTTTTCTTTCTAAGAATAGCATATCTTGTTTCATAATCTGGTTTTCCAATATCTGCAATAAGTCCCCATTCGAATCTTGATTTTAATCTTTCTTCTAATGGATTTATATCTTTTGGTGGTCTATCACTACATATAACAATTTGTTTATGATTTTCATAAAGTTCATTAAAAGTATGAAAAAATTCTTCTTGAGAACGTTCTTTTGACATCAAGAATTGAATATCATCTATTAGTAAAACATCAATATTTCTATATTTCGTTCTAAACTCCTCTGTTTTATTGTTTTGAATAGCTTGAATCAATTCATTTGTAAATTTTTCTGTTGTTATGTATATAACTTTTGAATCCTCTTTTTGAGAAGTAATATAATTACCGATAGCATGCATTAAGTGAGTTTTACCAAGTCCCACTCCTCCATATAAAAATAATGGATTATATGCATTTCCCGGATTTTCAGCTGCAGCTAAAGCAGCTGCATGGGCTAATTCATTACTTTTACCTATAACAAAAGTATCAAAAGTATATTTTGGATTTAATATACTATTTTTTTCTTTAGCTGAATTAATTTCTACATTAGTTTCAATAGAATTATTATCAGTAACAATTTCTACATTATATTCTTTGCCTGTTACAATCTTAAAACCATTCTTTATAAAGTCTAAATATCTTTCTTGAATATAATCTTTTTGAAATTTTGTTTTTATTTTTAAGATAATAGTATCTTCATTCATTGAAACAGGTGTAAGAGTTTTTATCCAAGTTTCATAAGTTATTTTTGGTATTTCTTCTTGTATCAATTCTGAAACCGTAGCCCAATACTCCTCTAACATAATTATGTTTACCTCCTCTAAAGATTTACAAAGTTACTAACATTTTATTAACAAATGTTAATAAAATTGTGAATAAATTATTCATAACTGCCTTTAAATGCTAGAAATCCAACATTTTTAGACATTAAAAATGTCAAATCTTGAAAAGCTTGATATAAAAGGGATTTAAATTAAAAATCAACCTTTCTCTTACTTTTTTGTGCGAACATACATTCTAAAACTAAATTTATTTTATGTTTACAATACATAAAATAAATTATGTATTTGCAGTCTAAAAATATATTAAAATCAGTATGTTCAAGACTTATTCACATTATATATGTTTAAGTCAATAATTGCAATATTAAAAATAAAAAAATCGAAACTCGTAGTTCCGTAACATAAATTGGAAATAATAACAATTTTACATAATATTTTATAATAATAAAAATTTTTTATAATACAAAATTTTTAGAAAAAAAGATGCCATTTATATAAACTTTTTATAATTATAATAACAAACCTAAAAATATCTTTTCTTTGATAAGTTAAAATATAATTTTTTTAGTTGACAAAAGTTGGTATATAGTTGTATAATAATTCTGCTGTGATTTTTAAATATTATTAGAAAAAAAGATCAATATAGAAATAATAGTTCGGGGAGGTGCTTATATATGAAAAGAACATATCAACCAAAAAATAGACAAATGAAGAAAGTACATGGCTTTAGAGCTAGAATGAGTACATCTAATGGAAGAAAAGTAATAAAAAGAAGAATGTTAAAAGGAAGAAAGAAATTATCTGCTTAATATAAAGGTTTATATTAACAGTATTTGTTTAACATTTGAAAAGCTGGCCCGAGTTGGGTCTTTTTTTCTATTATGCAAGCCAAAATAGAGGTGATAGATTGAAAAACACTAAAACATTAAAGAGTAGTAATGAATTTAGATACATAATGAAAAAAGGTTCTTGGTTTGCAGGAGATTTAATTAGCATTTATATATTAAAAAACAAAGAAAATTTTAATTTATTAGGTATTGCTGTTGGAAAGAAATTTTCAAAAAGTAGTGTGAAACGAAATAGAGTAAAAAGATTATTAAAAGAAGCATATAGGCTAAATGAAGACAAAATTGATAAAGGAAATTCTATAGTAATAGTTTGGAAAAACAGCAATTTATATGAAAATGTTAATTTTGAAGTTGTAAAAAAAGATTTAATAAAGTGTTTTAAGAAAGCTAATATTTTGAATTTTGAGGAGGAAAAGGATGTTTAATTTTATAGCTTCATTGTTTGGATATATAATGAAATTTATATATGATTTAGTTCAAAATTATGGTTTAGCAATTATTTTATTTACTTTTTTGATAAAAATAATTTTAATACCATTAACAATAAAACAACAAAAATCTTTAGAGAAAACTCAAGAATTACAACCTTTAATGCAAGAACTTCAAAGAAAATATGGAAATGATCAACAAAGATTTGCATTGGAATATCAAAAATTATTAAAAGAAAAAAATATGAGTATGGCCTCTGGAATGGGCTGTACTAGTTGTTTATTACAATTATTACAGTTTCCAATTATTATAGGTTTGTTTTATATGATGGCAAATCCTCTTACTCATATTTTAAAATTACCAGCAGAAGAAATAGATAAGTATGAACAAAATTTAAATACATATTATGCAGAGCAGGCAATAGAAGAGGCACAAAAGCAAGCTGAAATTAGTGGAGAAACACTTACAAGTGGTGAAATTGCTGAAATTTATAGTGGTGATTATCTAAATGGTTATAGATACACAGAATTAGTTGTTGCAGATCAAGAAAATTTATTTAATATGGATTTTCTTGGTATAAATCTAGGAGATATTGCTAGTCAAGACAGAACAAATTATGTATTGTATATAATTCCTGCACTTTGTGTAATTGTAACACTTATTTCTTTACAATTATCTTCTGCAGAAACAAAGAAAATGCAAGAGCAAATGAAATCATCACAAAAAGATGAAAATGGGGAAGAAATTCCAATGCCAAATATGGCAGTAATGAATATAATGATGCCGTTCTTAACTGGATATATAGCATTTATCGCACCACAAGGATTAGGTTTATATTGGACAGTAAATAATCTTTTACAATTGATACAAATGTTTGTAATTAGAATTATTAAGAAAAATAAAGAAAAGAAAAGTACTGGAATAATACAGTAAAAGCTGTGTTTATATATATTGAAAGGAGTGTTTTTAGATGGCTAAAGTTGCAGAAGGAATAGGAGATAATTATGAAGAAGCTGTTAAAGATGCATTAAGTAAAATTGGATTAACAAAAGAACAAGTTTCTGTTGAGCTAATTGAAGAACCTAAAAAGAGATTTTTTAGTATTTTAGAGCATAAACAAATAAAAGTTAGAGTTACAGAAATAGAAAAGGTAGAAAATCAAAAGAAAGAAAATGTAGGTAAAACATATGAAATTAAGCCAGCTCCAAAGGAAGATGTAGAAGAAGCAAAAAGAAAGATAATAGAATTTTTAAATGAATATTTTGAAAAAATGGGTGTTTCATTAAATATAGAAACAAAATATGAAGATAATATTTTAAAGGTAGATATTACTGGTGAAAAGGCTGGTTTAATTATTGGATATAGAGGAGAAACTCTAGAAGCATTGCAATTATTAGTCTCTACTTTTGTAAATAGAAAAAAAGAAAATTATGTTAAAGTTTTATTAGATATTGAAGGTTATAGAAATAAGAGAATTAAAACTTTAGAAGAATTGGCTGTAAAGGTTGCAAATACTGTTGTTAGTAAAAGAAAGAGTGTTACATTAGAACCAATGGTTCCTTTTGAAAGAAGAGTTATTCATACTACTCTTCAAAATCATCCAAAGGTTAAGACTGTAAGTGTAGGGGAGGAACCTTATAGAAAAGTTGTAATTTCACTTAAATAAAAGGTGTTTTTTAAAAAGGAGGCTATATAAAATAGCCTTTTTTTAGTTACTGTTTAAGATAGTACATTCTTTGCAAAATATTACTTTTTCTCGGGCACTTAAAAAAGTAATGTTTTGCCTAAACCGCCAAGAAAAAGACAATTTAAATGTTATTGTTTAAGAAAGTAGCACTCTTTACAAAATATGTTAGTTTATTATAAATCACTCGAAAATAATAAGCTATTTGCAAATTTTAATAAAAAATAATATTTTAATTTCTCATTCGTAAGAATATTTAATTAAAAATAAGGCTTTCCATACGGTTTTGCGGGGACCTCAGCTTCGTTTCACTCGCCCCCACAAAACTATTTCGTATTCCAAGCCTTATTTTTTATAAAATCTTCTAACTCTTCGGAGCAATATTATTTTTTATTAAAATTTGCAAATGCTTAAAAGCTTTTACCATTTTTTAATTGATATTTA
>CANQBB010000028.1 GCA_947588905.1 uncultured Clostridia bacterium | reverse complement strand
AAAACGAGTGAAAATTTTTCACTCGTTTTTAGATGGGACTTTTTTTACAGCCCCCTCTTTTTGTTTTCTTTTTTAAATAGTAGCTCCTGCATATCCTTGAATTGGATATGCCGCAATATTTATTTCTCCCATATTATCAATATAAATAGCTAATTTATTTATATCATTTGGTATAGCATTTATAGTTACTTTATAGGCAGTATTTGCATTTTCATTAGCTATGTCTTCCCCTCTTCTTAGTTTATCCATATCATTTTGAGAAAGTTTATCTTTCCAACAAGAAATAAATTCTTCAGTATAAAACATTGATGCTTTACCAAGTATTTCTTCAGCCGTTACATTTTTTAAATTCAGTAATTCAGAATTTGAAATCAATTTACCAGTTGTAGCATTTATATTATATACTTCATATTTATTAGCTGCATCTCCATAATCTGATACATAATATACAATTAAAGATAAAACGTTATCACAAATGTAGAATTTATAATCTATTTTGTTATATCCTTCATTTTCAACATTATCTACTAATCCATTAAAATAATTATTTAATCTAACACAATCGCCTGACATTGAACTAAGATTAGGTATTTTATAATAAGAATATTCATCATTAAGTATGATATTACTTGTATAAACATCAAATTTATAAATTTTTTCTTCATTAGAATGAATATATGAATAGTCTACAAGGTTTGTTTTATCATATTCATCAAAATTAAAATTATTTAAATTGTCACACCCATATAACATTCCACCTACATATTGTAAATTTGAAACATCAAATTTATCAATGAATATATATTTTAAATTATTGCACCCATAAAACATAAATTTCATTGATTTAACATTTTGAGTATCAAAATTTTCTAACCTTAACGTATTTAATTTTGTACAATTATAAAACATACTATCCATACTAGTTACTTGACTTGTATCAAAATTATTTAAGTTTAAGTTTTCAATAGAACTACAACCATAAAATACATTTTCCATATCTGTAATATTACTTGTATCAAAACTATTTATACTTAAATTTACTAATCTATTACAATCACGAAACATGTTCATTATATATTTAACTTTTCTTGTGTCAAAATTACTTAAGTCTAAGCTTTCTAATGAAATACACGATGAAAACATCCAACCCATAGATACTACATTTGATGTATTAAATGTACTTAAATTTATATACTCAAGACTATAACAATTTGAAAATAACCCTTGCATATCTTCTATCTTACTAGTATCAAATGTACTCAAATCTATAGTCTTTAAGCTCCTACAATTATAAAACATTTCCGACATACTAATAGCATTTGATAAATCAATATTTTCTAAGCCATCTATACTTTTACAGTTAATAAAATTTGCAAAAAACCTATGTCCATCAACTAATTTTATTTTATTTGTTGAACCAATATATAAATCATACATATTATCCTCTTTATTTTTTATAATCCATCCATATACATCTTCATCACTTTTTGATGAAAATAATGATGAGAAATAATCTGATAAATATGCATTATTAGGTAAATCATATGTTGAAGTATTTATAATAGTTATTGTTCTTATAGAGTCTTGGTTTATTTCATTTTTGTTGCTAGTCATGTTCCATATTATGCAAAAACTCAATACAACTATTAAAAATATTGTAATTAAAATAATAAGATTTTTCTTATTCATATGTGATTTCCTCCATAAATTCAATTTTACTAAATCTATATTCTAATGTCAATTTAGCAAAATGTCTAATTTTAATAACATTATATATTAAAAGGGTTGTAAAAAATATTACAACCCTTTTTAGTTTTATTTATTTTTAATTTCATCTAACATAGTTTCAGCAAATATAGCATATCCTTTTGTTGGATCATTTACATATACATGTGTCACTGCACCTACTAATTTTCCATCTTGAATTATAGGGCTTCCACTCATTCCTTGAACAATGCCTCCAGTTTTGTTGATTAGTTCTTCATCTGTAACTTTAATAACCATTCCTTTAGAGCCAGGAGTATTAGAATAAATTTTTTGAATTTCAATGTCATACTCTTTTACTTGTTGACTTTCATCTACTGTGCAATAAATTTTTGCATTACCTAATTTCACTTCATTTTTT
Organism: uncultured Clostridia bacterium; assembly: GCA_947588905.1. GTDB lineage: Bacteria > Bacillota > Clostridia > TANB77 > UBA1234 > UBA1234. Next base: position 18,831 of record CANQBB010000028.1, on the reverse strand, counting down.
GAAGCAATAGGGATTTTCTCTCTAGTGTTTAATTCACTATCATCATTTACATTACCATATATTCCATTATTAGAATTAACTTCTATATTGCCTATTATACTATTTTCTCCATTTAGAAAACCTTTTATTTCACCTGGCACATCTTTTTTACCTTCTTTAACAGAAATTAAAGTGGCTTCATATACTTCTCCATTTTCTATGTCTATCAATGATTTAGAATCTTCATCAGATATTCCATGTCCTAATGCAGCATAACTTTCATATTCTGGTAAATAGAAAGATAAAGTACCAATTCCCATTGCTCCATCTCTTACCCATAAACCTAATTTGTATTCATTATCTTCTAAACATTTTATAGGTTTAATTCTTTTTTCAAAAATGTTTCCATTTCTTTCGCATGTTATAGTTATTTCATTTTCGCCAATATTATTTATAATTGTAGGAATTTCCTTTGCCTCCTCTATATCATAATCATCAATTTTTAATATCATATCTCCAGCTTTAAATGTTCCACTATTATATGCCTCATACCAATTTCCATCAATTCCTTGAATTTTTGATTCTCCAACAATTAAAACACCTTTACTATATAGTTTCACCCCTATTAAATCTCCTCCTGGTATCACTTCAACCGTTGGCACAACATTTACAGTTATTTTCTTATTAAATAATCCGCCAAGAGTAGAAAGTTTAAGTTCTAAATTTCCTATAAAATCAGTATTTATTGTAGCCAATTTATTCCAAAATCCTTCTTTTTTTTCTAAGCCATTTCCCTCTATTTCTATACCTTTTAAATATCCTATTTGATATTTTTCATTTTGAAATAACGTTATATTTTTAGGAATTTTTTCGAAATTTGTAATATATGCAAAAAAAATTGCAAATAATATAATTAGAAAAAAAATCTTTTTTTGCCTCATCATTTTGAACTCCTTTCTTTCTCAAATTTAAGTTGTCCCAAAAATCTAAATCTTATGAGGCAAAAAAAAATTCCCTTGTAAATTTCCAAAAGTATAAATTAGGAAAAATTATTGGAAATATTTTACAAAAAGCCTTTTGGTTATATTTACTTATGTTAATTTTTATGTTATAATTTAAGTATAAATGTAGCTTTGGTGAATTTGGCTCAGTGATTTATTTCATTGTTTTGAAATTCACTCCGAGAAAGATAATTTTTCGGAAACTTTGCACACCCGACTTTCCTACCAATGAAAGGAGAAAGAACATGGAAATTTTGTGCATGATTGGCTCCGTGATTCTCGTGGGAATCATGTGGAGCCTTGTACGGCCGCTGCTGAACTTCCTGATGAAAGTCGTCGGGAGTTTGTTCGGCCTGCTCCTCGAAGTGATTGGACTTCTCCTTCTCGTGGCAGTCCTAATTGGATTGTTGCACTAGGCACCACCCCAGGCAATCAAGGGGCGGTGCCCTTTTTATTATAAAAACATAAGAAACCGTAAAAATTTAATTTACAGTTCCTTAAAACCATCTATTTTAATTTTTCAATCCTTTCTTTTGTTTTATTTAATAAATCTTCATATTTAGCTTTTTTAGCTTTCTCTTCATCAATCTTTTTTGCTGGAGCTTTACTAATAAAACCTTCATTAGAAAGCATTTTATCTACCCTATTTATCTCATTTTGATAAGTTAATAATTCTTTTTCAAGTCTTTCAATTTCTTGCTTGATATCTACCAATTCATTAAATGGAATATATATTTCCATTCCAGGAGCAGCTATAGAAACACTATTTTCAGATATTCCAGTTTTATCTTTTTGAATTATTATTTTATCTGCATAAGCTAATTTTTCTATAAATGATTTACCTTCTTCGATAGCTTTACTATTATCCGTAACAAAAATCATACTTGCTTTTTTAGATGGTGCAACATTCATATTCGCTCTAATGTTTCTAGTGTTCTTTATTATTTCTTTAATCAATTCTATTTCTTCTTCCTCTTTATTGAAACATTTATTTTCATCATATTTTGGCCATTCAGAAATCATTATGCTTTCATCATTATGTTTTAAGTTCATATAAATTTCTTCAGTAATAAATGGCATAAATGGATGTAATAATTTAAGAGAAATCCTTAAAATTTCATTTAAAGTATAAAGAGCTTCATCTCTTGTTTCATTAGTCATATCATAAAGTCTAGGCTTAATCATTTCGATATACCAATCGCAAATTTCGTCTCTAATTAGCTCCATAATTTTTTGAATAGCTATACCAAATTCATATTTTTCCATACAGTCAGTAATTTCTTTTATAGCAGTATTAGCTTTACTCAAAATCCATTTATCTTCAATACACATTTTTGATTCATCATGTTTTAATTCACTATCGCCAAAATTCATCATAGCAAATCTAGAAGCATTCCAAAGTTTGTTTGCAAAATTTCTTCCAGCTTCAATTTTATCTGGTAAATATCTCATGTCATTTCCAGGACTAGTACCTTGAACTAATGCATATCTAAATGAATCTGCACCATATTTATCTATAACTTCTAATGGATCAACACCATTTCCTAATGATTTAGACATTTTTCTACCTAACTCATCTCTAACCAAACCATGAATTAGAACATGTTTAAATGGTGGTTTTCCAGTATGCTCAATACTAGAAAATAGCATTCTTGCAACCCAGAAGAAAATAATATCATAACCTGTTACTAAAACATCTGTTGGGAAAAACTTTTTAAAATCAGCTGTTTTTTCTGGCCAACCAAGTGTAGCAAAAGGCCATAAAGCAGAGCTAAACCATGTATCTAAAGTGTCTTCATCCTGATGAAGTTTTCCACCACATTTTGGACAAATTTTTAAATCATCTTCTGAAACAAACATTTCATTACAGTCATCGCAATAATATGCTGGAATTCTATGACCCCACCAAAGTTGTCTAGAAATGCACCAATCTCTAACATTATCCATCCAGCTAAAATAAATTTTATCAAATCTTTCTGGAATAAATTTCATATCTCCATTTCTAACAGCTTCATTAGCTGGCTTTGCTAAATCTTTCATTTTCATAAACCATTGCATAGAAATAGCAGGTTCAACAGTTTCATGACATCTTGAACATTTACCAACATTATGAGAATAATTTTCAGTTTTTACCAAAGCTCCTAATTTTTCTAAATCTTCTACTATTGTATTTCTTGCAGTAATTCTATCCATTCCTTCATACTTAGGTACCAAGCCATTCATATGAGCATCATCAGTAAATACTTTTATAACTTCTAAATTATGACGAAGTCCAACTTCAAAGTCATTTGGATCATGTGCTGGAGTAATCTTAACAGCTCCTGTTCCAAATTCTTTTTCAACATATTCATCAGCTATAATTGGAATTTCTTTATTCATTATTGGAAGAATAACAGTTTTTCCAACTAAATGCTTATATCTTTCATCATCTGGATGTACTGCAACAGCTGTATCTCCAAGCATTGTTTCAGGTCTAGTTGTAGCAACAATAATTTCATCTTTTCCATCAGGAGTTTTGTATCTAATATGCCATAAATGTCCAGCTTCTTCTTCATAATCAACCTCTGCATCCGAAATTGCTGTCAAACATTTTGGACACCAGTTAATCATTCTTTCTCCTTTATAAATTTGGCCTTTTTCATACATAGTAACAAAAACTCTTTTTACAGCTCTTGTTAAATTATCATCCATTGTGAAACTTACCCTTGTCCAATCACAAGAAACACCCATTTTTCTTAATTGATTTAAAATTGTTCCACCATATTTTTCTTTCCATTCCCAAGCTCTCTCTAAGAACTTTTCTCTTCCTAAATCTTCTTTTGTGATACCTTCTTTACGCATTTGTTCAACTATTTTTGCCTCTGTTGCAATACTTGCATGATCAATACCAGGTACCCACAAAGTTTCAAATCCTTGCATTCTTTTATATCTAACTATAATATCTTGAAGAGTATTATCCATACCATGACCCATATGCAAAACACCTGTTATATTTGGTGGTGGCATAACAATAGTAAATGGTTTTTTAGTAGAATCATTGTGTGCTTCAAAATATCTTTTCTCTACCCAATTATTATATATTCTTTCTTCAAAGTCTTTTGGTTCATAAGTCTTTCCTATTATTTTCATTTATTTTTCCTCCTTAAATATAATTAAATTATCATTACAAAACCAACAATAGCAAGTAAAAGTCCAAATATTTTTATTCCTTGCACTGCCAGATTTTCTTCTCCAAAATTTAGATACTTTTTCACGACTCGTCTACCATCAAAAATAAATATTACACCGACGAGTGCAATAATACTTCCAACTAATTCAAGCCACATAAAATCACTTCCTAACTTCATATAAAACTATTTTATTTATGACTAAGCAAAAAAAGTCGTCCTTAAAAAGGACGACTTCTAATAACCGTGTTACCACCTTAATTTATAATAAACTTTCAAAAGTTATATTACCTCATTAGCATTTAACGCATGCATACGTTACTTTTTACTCATATTTCGAAAGTACAGCTCCCAAGCTACTTTCAGTTATGCATTACATAAAAGGGCTTTCAGCCATCAGACCCTTTCTCTCTAAATGACACTATAACTTACTCCTCTTGTTCATTGCCTTTAAATATGGGTTCATTATACAACATTTATCATTAAAAGTAAATATCTTTAATAATAATTTATTTTTTTAATTTTTCTATTTCATCTATATTAAGCCCAGTTACTTTTAATATTGTTTCTTTATCTATTTGCATATCTAATATTTTCAATGCGATTTCTGATTTTCCCTTAAAATATATTAAATAATGCACTCAATTTTGACAAATATTAGTAATTTATGTTATAATCGCAAAAGACCTTTTAAATGGAAGGAATGAATATTTAAATGAGCAATATTTTAGATAATGTAAATGACTTAGAGGACTTTAAATCCTTGCCAGTTAAAGATTTACCTAAACTTGCATCAGAAATACGAGAATTTTTGGTAGATAATGTATCAAAAACAGGTGGACATCTTGCCCCTAATTTAGGTGTTGTAGAATTAACAATGGCATTGCATTATGTCTTCAATTCACCTAATGATAAAATTATTTTTGATGTTGGTCATCAAAGTTATGTGCATAAAATCTTAACTGGTAGAAAAGATAAATTTAATACATTAAGACAATTAGATGGTTTAAGTGGTTTTCCGAAACGCCGAGAAAGCATACATGATATATTTAATACTGGTCATAGCAGTACATCAATTTCTTCTGCAATAGGAATTGCAACTGCAAATAAATTATCTGGAAAAAGTGATTATGTTGTAGCAGTTATTGGAGATGGCTCATTAACTGGTGGACTTGCTTTTGAAGGCTTAAATAACGCAAAAATAAATGATACAAACTTAATTGTAATATTAAATGATAATCAAATGTCAATATCCCATAGTGTTGGAAATTTAGAGAATTATTTAACAAGTTTACGTTCAAATGAATTTTATAGAAGCAGTAAGAAAAACTTAAAAACTATATTATTACTTATTCCAATAATAGGAAAACCAATATACAAATTTTTAATTAAAGTAAAAAATACTATTAAACATTGGATATTACCAAAAAGTATACTATTTGAGCAATTTGGTTTCACATATCTTGGTCCTATAGATGGGCACAATTTAAAATCTTTAATTAAAATATTACAAAGAGCAAAGACTGCTAAAAAACCAGCTTTAGTTCATGTGATGACTCAAAAAGGAAAAGGATATAAACCTGCAGAACAAAATCCAGATATATTCCATGGTGTTGGAAAATTTGATAAAACTACTGGTGAAATAATTGCAAAACCATCTAGCTCTTATTCTCAATGCTTCGGTGACGAACTATATAGATTGGCAGAAAAAAATGATAAAATTGTTGCTATCACCGCAGCAATGGCTTCTGGCACAGGTTTAAAAAACTTTAGCAAGAGATTTCCAAACAGATTTTTTGATGTTGGAATTGCCGAAGAACATGCTGTAACTTTTGCGGCAGGACTTGCTAGTTCTGGATATATTCCAGTATTTGCAGTTTATTCAACATTCTTGCAAAGAGCTTATGATCAAATAATTCATGATGTAGCTCTTCAAAATTTACATGTTATTTTTGCAATAGATAGAGCCGGAATAGTTGGTGAAGATGGTGAAACGCATCATGGTATATTTGATTTGTCATATCTTTCACATATACCCAACTTAGTAATTATGGCTCCTAAAGATGGAAATGAATTAAAGCAAATGCTTGACTTTGCAGTTAATTATAATGGTCCTATAGCAATAAGATATTCTAAAGGTGGATTCAAAAACGAACTTGTCTGTACCACTCCTCTTAAATTTGGAACTGCTGAAATTATTAAAGAAGGTAAAGATTTAACAATAGTTGCAATTGGAAAAACTGTTGGAACTGCTACAAAAATTCAAGAAATTTTAAAAGACAAATCTATAGAAATTATAAATGCAAGGTTTTTGAAACCACTAGATAAAGTAACTATTTTAAATTCTATAAGAAAAACAAAAAAAGTTATAACAATTGAAGATAATGTAATAAATGGTGGACTTGCTTCTAGCATAAAAGATTTAATAGTCAATGAAAAAAATATAGAAAGCAAATTTTTTGCTTATCCAGATGAATTTATAAAACACGGACGCATAGATGAAATTGAAAAATTATACAGAATCGATGCAGAAAGCATTTCAAAGCAATTATAAATGCGTAATTTTATTTATAAAAAATATATTATTTTAAAAAAGTTATAAGATGCTTCAATCTTCTATATAAAAAACATTTCAAAGCAGTTATAAATGTATAATTTTATTATAAAAATATATTACTTCGAAGAGTTAGAAGATGTTATGAAAGCTAAGGCTTGGAATACGAAAAAGTTTTGTGGGGGCGAGTGAAACGAAGCTGAGGTCCCCGCAAAACCGTATGGAAAGTCTTAGCTTTTATTAAATCTTCTACGAATGAGAAATTATAATATATTTTTTAATAAAATTACACATAAAACTTACCAAAAAAATGTACTACTTCAAGCTGATACAAAAAAGAGCCTTATAAATAAAGGCCCTTTTTTAAACTTTTGTATTTCTCGAAATATTTAATAAAATTCCCACACAGGATAGTAATATTAAAAGTGCCGTGCCGCCCGTAGCTAAAGAAAGGTAATGGGATTCCAGTAACAGGCATTGAAGAAGATACAACAGCAATACTAAACACAGCTTGAATACCAATCATAACAGTAATTCCAATAGCAAGAAGAGAACCAAATAAATCAGGAGCTTTAATAGCTATCATTATACCTCTCCATATAAATATTCCAAACAAAACCATTATAATTAACACACCAAATAATCCCATTTCTTCTGCCCAAATTGCAAAAATGAAATCATTATGAGGCTCTGGAATATACATATATTTTTGTGTACTTTGACCAAGTCCAACTCCAAATAAACCACCAGAACCTATAGCATAAAGTGACTGAATTATTTGCCAACCATCTCCCAATGGATCTTGCCAAGGATCCATAAAGATAATCATTCTTTTCCATCTATAAGCCTCTACTTTTGAAAGTATAAAACCTGCAATTCCAGCAATAGGAATAAAAGGTAAAATATGTTTCATCTTTACTCCGACCAACAAGCAATATTGCACCGGCAATAACAACTATTATTACTGTAGCACTCATGTGAGGTTCAAGTAAAAGAAGTCCACCAATCAATCCAACTAATAATAAATATGGTACTAAACCATTCCAAAAACTTTGTAATCTTTTTGGGTCTCTGGAAATGTTAGATGCCATAAAAATTATAAGAGCTATTTTCATTATTTCAGATGGTTGAAATTGAACTCCAGCAATTTTTATCCATCTTGTTGCATCATTTATAGTTAAACCTACACCTGGAACTAGAACTAAAACTAATAAACCTAATGCAACAATCAAAAGTGAATTAGCAATAAGCTTGCTAGAATAAATCTTATAATTGACCCTAGAAATAATAAACATCAATATAACTCCAATTACAGCAAATGCTGCTTGCCTTTTGAAATAATAATAGCTATCCCCTTCTAGTCTAAAAGCAGAAGGTGCACTTGCACTTAAAACCATTATAACTCCAAGAGCGAGTAATATAAGAGTTACAATTACAAGACCAATATCAACATGGCGTTTTTTTCTTTTTACAAGATGTTTTTCTTCAACCATATCTTCCCCCAAAACATTTAAATCGAATAATTTAATGCATAATTACCACTATACCACCATCAAGTAAGAAACATATGAAAGAACCATAGTAATTACCGTAAATAAAATAACAATATTTTGCTCCTTCATTCCTGAAAGTTCTAAATGATGATGAATTGGAGCCATCTTAAATAATCTTTTACCCTTTGTTAATTTAAAATAAACAACCTGTAAAATAACAGATAAAGCTTCTATTACACAAATTCCAGCAACAACTACTAATATAAGTGGCATTTTTAGCATGATTGCAACACTACAAAAAGCACCACCTAGCGCAAGCGAACCTGTATCTCCCATAAATACTTTTGCTGGATATCCATTAAATAAAAGAAAACCCAATGTGCATCCCGTTACAGTTGCAGAAAAAGCAGCTAACTCTTTATTCCCATTTATTAAAGATATGCATGTAAAGAAAATCATAATAACAGTAGTAACACTTGATGCCAGACCATCTAACCCATCAGTCAAATTTAAACTATTCGTGCAAGCCAAAATAATAAATACACTGCAAACAATATAAATCCATTCAGGTATAACAATATATTCTTTTAAAATTGGAATATAAGTTTCTGTTCCAAAATTAATTGAAATTAAATAAATTATAAATGCAACTGCAACAAATATTAGTCCTAACATTTTTAATGATGGTTTTAAACCTTTTGGATTTTTTAAAACTAACTTTATAAAATCATCAATAAAACCTATTAAACCGTACCCTAAAGTAACAATTGTAACTGGCCATATATTAGGATACTTCGTTGAAATCACAGTAGATATTCCAACAATAACTAAAAGCATTATTATTCCACCCATAGTTGGAGTTCCACTTTTTTTCAAATGACTTTGTGGTCCATCATCTCTAACCACTTGACCAATTTTAAACTTTTTTAATAATGGTATTATTATAAAACCCAATATAATTGTCCCCATAAAACTAGCAATTAGAGCTTCAATTTCAACTTTCATATTTACGTTCCACCTTTATCTTTTATTTACCACAAATACAAATCTTCATCTTTAACTTCTGGCAATTTTTTTAATACATTATTAACTACTTCTCTATCATCAAAATGATTTTTAACACCATTTATTTCCTGATAAGTTTCATGTCCTTTACCAGCAATTAAAACCAAATCATTTTTATTAGCTTTTCTTAATGCATGTTCAATTGCTCTTTCTCTATTAACAATAATTTTATATTTACCTTTGGTATTTTTTATACCATTTTCAATTTCTTTTATTATAGCTTCTGGTTCTTCTGTTCTAGGATTGTCTGTTGTTATAACTGTATAAGCTGCAAGTTTTCCAGATATTTCTCCCATCATAGGTCTCTTCGCTCTATCTCTATCTCCCCCACAACCAAATACACAAATTATATTACCTTTTGTATATGTCTTACATGCTTTAAGAATATTTTCTAAACTATCAGGTGTATGTGCATAATCAATAAGAATAGTAAATCCTCTCAAATTAGGCACTACCTCTGAACGTCCTGGAACACTAATATTTTCTAAAGCAGATAAAATATTTTCAACACTGCAACCCATTTTAATGCAAACACAAATAGCAGCCAAAGCATTATAAACTGTAAATCTACCAGGAATGCTAACTCTTATTTTTTGTATTACCTTATTAAATGGTAATTTAAACTCTGAATAACTATTTGTAATAATAATATCTCTAGCAGATACAAAAGGATTATTATCAATTCCATAAGTTGTTATTGGGCATTTAGCCATGCTGATAAGTCTAGCAGCATACATATCATCACAATTTACAAAACCTTCTTTAGCATTTAAAAATAATTTTGCCTTAGCTTTTAAATAATTATCAAAAGTTTTATGAAAATCTAAATGATCTTGTGTTAAATTTGTAAATACAGCATAATCAAAAGTTATTCCAGCAACTCTTTGCAATTCTAATGAATGTGAAGAAACTTCCATGACAATTGCATCAACTTTTTCATTAACCATCATCCTAAAAAGTCTTTGTAAATCTACACTTTCTGGTGTTGTTCTTTCTGTAGGAATCTCTTTATCTCCAATATAATTTGCTATTGTTCCAATCAATCCAACTTTCTTACCAGCCTTTTCTAAAATAGCTTTAATCATATAAGTTGTAGTTGTCTTTCCCTTCGTTCCTGTAACACCAACTATCTTTACATCTCTTGAAGGATGTTCATAGAAATTACAAGCAGATAATGCTAAAAAGTTTCTTGTATCTTTTGCAATTACAACATTTATCTCTTGAGGAATACTATCAACACTATATAATCCCTCTTGAATAACAATAGTAACTGCTCCACTTAAAATTGCATCATTTATATAATTATGACCATCTTCTTTAAATCCTTTTATTGCGACAAACATACTTCCATGTTTAACTTTTCTAGAATCATATTCTATTGAAGAAATATCTGTATTCATATCTCCTCTAAAAATAATATCTTCAATATTTGTCAAAATCTGTGATAATTTCATATACAAATCCCTTTCTAAAATTTATTTAGTCCTTGCCAATTATTATATTACAAATTTTATTCTGTGTCTATTCCTTGATTTCTAAATTCTGCCCTAACCATTGAGCCTTGTTCAACACTTGTTCCAGCTACTGGAGATTGATAAGCAACAACACCACTTCCAGAAATTTTTATGTTTAAGTTAGCATTTGATAAAGTTTTAGTTGCTGTTACAATATCCATACCAACAATATTAGGGACTATTGTATTAAACCTTGAATCATTTCCATCTAAATATAGTTTAACTAAAGATTTTTCTACGACTTGTTCCCCTGCTGCTGGCACTTGACTAATAACAATTTTATTTAAATCAGAAGTATCAATATCATACTTTAAGCCAGATTCTGTAAGCATTCTAGTTGCCTCCCCTAAAGTTCTATTTGTGACATCTGGCACATTGACTTTTACAGTTTTATCTTCTGTAATGCTATAGTCTTTCTCAATATTTAAATATTCTAATGTTTTTTCCATAATATTTGAAACGACAGGAGCAGCAACACTACCACCTTGGTGTCCATTTGGTCCTCTAGGATTTGCAACATTTAAAATTATTGCAATTTCTGGATCATCTGCTGGAGCTAAAGCAACAAATGAAGCCAAATAAGTTTTGCTATCTCCTCTACCTTGTTCTGCAGTACTAGTTTTTCCTGCTATATAATATCCTTTAACTTGACCATTTCTACCAGTTCCACTTGAAACAACACTTTCCATCATATCAAGAACTTTATCTGATGTTGATTCAGAAAATACTTGTTTAACTTCAACAGGATCAATTGTTTGAACAACTTCTCCATCCGAATTTCTAATTTCTTTAACAATTCTAGGTTTCATCAACTTACCATCATTAGCAATAGCAGAAATAGCATTTATCATGTTCAATTCTGTAAGAGTAAAACCTTGACCAAATGCTGCAGAAGCAATAGTAGAATCAGTTACATTTTGAACAGAATGTATGCTTCCTTTTACTTCTCCAGGTAAATCAATACCAGTTTGTTGTGCAATTTTTAAAGCATTAAGATAAGAATAATATTTTTCTTTTCCAATCTTTAAAGCTAATGTCATTGCTACTGGGTTGCATGAATTCATTAAACCTTCTCTTAAGCTTTGTGTACCATGAGGATTATAATATCTCCAACATTTCATTTGCCATCCTTCAATAGAAAGTCCACCAGTACATACAAAATCTTTTTTATCTACATCTGTTACCAATCCTTCTTCAATAGCAATTGCAGCAGTTACAGTTTTAAATACTGAACCAGGTTCATACAAATCAGTAACAGCTTTATTTTTCCAAATATTATTCCAAGCTGTTGTTTTTTGTGCCGAATCTAATGCATTCCAACTTTCTTCATCATAACCATTAGGAATTGCAAATGGATCATTTGGATCATAATCAGGAGCAACCGCCATTGCTAGTACATCTCCATTTTTAGGATTCATAACTATAGCAGAAGCATAATCAACAGGAGCATTATCTGCAATCGCTTGGTCTAAATATGTTTCAACATAATATTGAATCGTAGAATCAATTGTTAAAACTAAATCAAGTCCATTTTCAGGTGGAATATATTTTTCATCAGTAAGAGGAAGTTCTGCACCAGTTGCATCAGTTCCAATAACAAGTTGACCAGCAACACCTTTTAATAAACTTTCATATTGCAATTCAAGTCCCCATAAGCCTTGATTGTCTGTACCACAAAAGCCCAATACATGCGATAAAAGAGAACCTTTAGGATAGTTTCTTTTTGTATCTTCATAAATATTTACACCACTAATTTTTTCGCTTTTAATCCATTCTCTAACTTTAGTAGTGGTAGCTTGATCTAGTTTTTTAGCAATAACTTCATCAGCTGTATTTTTTTTAGTTTTTTCTAAAACTGTATCATAATCTAAATTTAAAATACTTGCTAATCCAGCTGCTGTTTTTTCTTTATCTTTAACATTTTTAGGTGTAACACTGATAGTTTCTACTGTAACACTTTCCGCAAGAACTACTCCATTAGTATCATATATTTTTCCTCTGCTAGGACTTATAGTCCTATTTTTAGTTTGTTGCGAATAAGCTGTATTTTTTAATTCTGCACCTCTAACAACCTGCCAATAAAACATTCTTCCAAACAAGCATACCAGTGCAATAACAAAAAAACTTAATAGCCATAAAACACGAGTTTTACTTTTATTAGTATTTTTTGCCATAAATTCACCTCCTGCATTACTTTAATATATTCAATAACTTTCTGATATATGAGAAAATGAGAGGTAAGAAAATAAATTCCCGCCTCTCCATAATTATATATATTAGTCAATTAAATTTCTTAAATCATTTAACAACTTTTCTAAAAAGCTTTCTTCCTTTTCTTCCTCTATTACAACAGGCGTTGAAATCTTATCTTGTTTATCATATGCAATTTTAACTATTTGGCTGTCCTTTGGTTTTTGCATTCCTAATTGATATTTTGCATATTTTTCAATATAATTCAAATCTGTTTTACTCTCAATTTCTGATGTTATTTGTTCATTTAAAGCTTGAGCTGAAGCTAATTTCTTTTCTAAAGAATTAACATTATTAAATTTTTCATTTATTTGAGCATAACGAGCACAAATCATAAATAAAGTAGCTATTAAAAAAGCTCCAACAATTATTTTTTTCTTTAAACCTTCTACCTTAGCCTTTGATTTAGCTTTTGAATCAGTTTTCGGTTTAGTAAGTTTCATTTCATCAGGTTTCTCAAGAGCCACTTTTTTCTGTACAATTATTGGAACATCTATAGCATCATGATTTATTTTTTTTCTTGCATTTGTGTTTTGCTTAGAAGCTGTTGCTACAGCCCTTGTTGCCATTCTTGTTGAATATCTAGTTGATTCCGGAGTAGTACTTCTTCTCACATTTGAAGAAGCTCTTCTTTGTGCATTAGCATATGCTTGATTAGACATAGCTTTTCTAGCTACGCCTTGATTATTTCTATAGTAATAATCATATGCATAATTAGTTGCTGGCACAATAACCTACTCCTTTCATTATAAAGAATGTTTTTCAAAAACTCTTAACTTCGCACTTTTTGATCTTGGATTTCTTTCTTGTTCTTTTTCACTTGGAATAATTGGCTTCTTAGTAATAATTTTTCCATATGACTTTACCCCACAAACACATTTAGGAAAATCTTTTGGACATTTACAAACTCCTTGCAAATCTATAAAAGTATTTTTTACAATTCTGTCTTCTAACGAATGAAATGTTATAATACAAATCCTTCCATTATCATTTAAAATATCAACACCATCTCTAATTGCCTTTTCTAATTCTTTTAATTCTCCATTTACTTCAATTCTTAATGCTTGAAAAATCCTTTTTAATGAATCAACTGTTCCTTTTCCTGGCACAACATTTCTTACTATGTCATCTAATTCATAAGTAGTTTCTACCTTTTTTGTTTTTCTTATATTTATAATTTTATTTGCAATCTTTCTAGAAAATTTTTCTTCTCCATATTCATGAAATATTTTTTCTAATTCATCTTCAGAATAAGAATTTATAATTTCCATTGCTGTTAAATCTTGTTCTTTATTCATTCTCATATCAAGCTTAGCATCTTTTGTATAACTAAATCCTCTACTAGCTTCATCTATTTGATAAGATGAAACACCCAAATCTAAAAGTATTCCATCAACTTTTTCTATTCCAATATTTGAAATATGTTCTTTAATATCTTCGTGTCTTCCCCAAATATATTTAACATTATCAAAATCTTTTAATCGCTTTTGTGATGTTTCTAAAGCTTCTTTATCTCTATCTATTCCTATTAAAAGTCCTTCTTTAGTTAGTCTACTTACTATTTGAGAAGAATGTCCAGCACCACCCATAGTACCATCAACATATATGCCATTTGGCTTTATATTCAAATTTTCAATACATTCATTTAGCATTATTGGTTCATGCTTAAATTCCATTTAATTACTCCTTTAATTTTAAAAATGCGACCCTGAAACAATTCAGGGTCGCATGCCTTGCAATTCCCCGATAACTTCATCGGAATTTTTCTTTAGTAAATCATCCTCGTTTTTCTCTAGTAACTTAAAATTTTGTCTTTTGTTAAATTTCAATTACTTTTTTCTTTTGTAAATTTTAAATCATTTTTCATTTGTACTTTAAATTTTTATCTTTTGTAAAATTTTATTTAGTAAGTCTTGCGACTCATTAAATACCAAGTAATGTCATCTTCTCTGCAATATCATCTGAATCAAGACCTTCATTGTAATTTTCCCATTTGTCTTTACTCCAAATTTCAATTCTAGAAGAAACACCAATAATAACAATTTCTTTTTCTAATTCAGCATGTGCTCTTAATCCTTGTGAAATTAAAATTCTTCCTTGAGAATCAATCTCACATTCAATAGCACTTGAGAAGAAAAATCTTGTAAAGTTTCTAGCATCTTTACCAGTAATTAAAGGTAGGGTTTTTATTTTTTCTTCGATGTTTTTCCATTCTTCTAAAGAGTATCCATACAAACAACCATCGAAACCTTTAGTAAGAATAAATCTTTCTCCAAGTTCTGTTCTAAATTTTGCAGGAACAATTACTCTTCCTTTAGCATCAATATTGTGTGAATATTCTCCGATTAACATCTCAACCCCTCCTTTCTTACTTTCAAATTGTCTTCCACTTTCCTCCACTTTCCTCCACTTTTAAGTTAATTTTAATATAAAACTAACACCAATGCAAGTATTTTCAATAATTTTTTAATTTTTTTTATAAATTTTCTATAATTAGATTACATAATATAATATTTAAACATAACAAAAGGGACTGCATTTTTACAGTCCCTTTGAAATATAATTATTTTTTTATTTTTCAAGTTCTCCTACTGATTTATTTTTTGAATTTTTTCCTGGATTTCTTCTTATATTTTGTGCTTTGTCAAATTTTCCTTTTATATTATCAGTCCACTCTACAAACATCTTTTTTTCTCTTCCTATTGGAATTTTTTGTGCACCTATGCCATTTAATATAGAATGCTCACTTGGATCAAAATATTCTTTTCGTGATACATAAGGTATTGGCACTTCTTTTCCATTTCTACCATCTGCAAGATATATAAAAGCATCTAAATTTTTTATATCAAAATTTTTTAATTCTTTAATTTTATGCACTTCTAAAACTCCACCTTCAGCTATTTCCTTTTCTAGTTCTTTTCTTCTCTCTTTTGGAGTAACCGATACTTCTCTTTTTCTACTTCTATCAAATACTGGTACTGGAGGTTCTTCATCTTCATCTTTATCTTTATTTTCTTCTTTAGCTAATCTTGATTCTTCTTTGTCACGACTATCATCTTCAAGTCCAAGACTAAAACCTCTTCTTCTACGTGGAATATCTTCATCTTCATAGTCATCATCGTAATCATCATAATAATCATCAAGCTCACCATGATTATTAGTGTTTCTTAATCCAACTTTTTCACTATAGTCTTTACCATTTATTTTATCTTGCAACAATAATTCTAATTCAACAGCAGATTTGGCTTCTTTTATATTTTTTACCATATCAACAATTTCATCATGAGAATGTTTTCCTAAAATCATTTTTACAACTTTAGCTGGACGTTGATTTCCCAAATAGCAGTTATCTCTTAAATATATTACTTTTTTTCTATTAGCTTTATCTTCTTTAGTTATATTTTCCGTATTCACATTTTTTAACTCTTCATCAAACATATCAAAGAATCTAGGGTCACATGTTCCTTCATCATAATCGTCATACTCATTTCTATATTTCTTTCTCATTGTTTTTAAAGCTTTTTTAAGTTCTCTTTTATCTTGTCTTTTTTGCTTTCTTTCTTCCCTTCTAGATAATGATTTATCAGGCAATCTGCTAGGTGTTACAGCGGGATAAGAATCTCCTCCAGCCTCTCCTCTTGCTGATGGTACTATAGGTTCTCTTCCACTTGGTAATTCTTCGCCGTCAGTGTCTCTCTCTCCTTCATTTTCTTTTCCCCTATTACCGCCTGAATCTCTACCCTCATCTTCTTTTTCTACATCTTTTTGCATAGCTTTACCCATTTCTGTTGCAATATCATTTAATATATTCATATATTCAGAAGATAATTCCTTTAATTGAGATTTTAAAAGAGCTAACTCTCTTTTTAATCTTCGATAATGTGGTACATCGTCTGCTTTTAATAGCTTATTTAATTCATTGATTCTTTTAGTAATTTTATCTATTTTTAATTTTGTTTCCCATTTTTTGCCTAAACGTTTCCTTCTGTCTTCTAATTCTTTAGCTTTTTTATCATATTCTTCTTTAATTCTTGCTTTTTCTTCCTCACTTTTATCAGAATTCAAATCATTATCCATTTCTTTAAGCTCATTTTCCAAATTCTCAATAGGCTCTAAATGTTGACGAATTGTAGGTCTAACCAAAGATGTTCCAGATTCTTCTCTTATTCCAATAAGAGCTTTTAATTCATCACTCATTTTGTCTCTAGGAGTTTTTTCAGTAAAATCATATATAAATTGCTTTATATCATTATCTCTAGCACTAAGTCTTGCTCTCAAACTTTTTAAAGAACCATCTCTATTAGTATATCTTCCTCCGTGCAATCTTACTTCTGTTGCTCCCAATATTTCAGCATATATTTCATTACGTTTTCTAATATTCTCCACAAAACTATTTACTCTCTCATCTGCCATAATTAATCCCCCCATAAATATAAATTAGTTGATTAAAAATTGCCATGATTCGTCTTTTGCTATAATCTCTGTTCATACCTTACATATTTATTTTAACATATTTTTGGCGAAAAATAAAGTATTTTTTCTATATTTTGTAAACTTATTCTGTAATGTTTCCTTTTCCGTTCTTCCCTAGTTAAAACAGCTCACAAAAAAAGAGAAAAATATCTCTATCTTTCTCTTTCCATTGTTTCTTTATAATAATTCAATACACATTCGTCTAGCTTTTGGCTAACTTTTTGTATCTCTTCAAATTCAGCTTTTTCATTTATCAAACGATTTAGTTCCTCCCTCAATTTGTTTATCTTTTCTTCGATCATTGTGCATCCCTCCTAGATTTCTTTAAAGAATATTATAAACACTTATCAAATCTATAGTCAATAAAATATTACTACTTTCGTTCGACATTATTCTCCATTTTTCAAGTAGTTTATGACTTTTTAGTTTTCGTTTTATAAAGTTTGAAAACATATATAATTGAAAAAACAACAGCTAATATAATTGCCAAAACTTGAGAAACTCTAAAACTTCCCCACATTAAAGAATCTGTTCTTAATCCTTCGACTAATGCTCGTCCAACACCATATATAATCATATACAAATAAAATAATTGCCCATCAAATTTTTGCTTTCTTTTAACTAATAATAAAATAATAAAAATTGATAAAGTAACCAACGACTCATATAAAAATGTAGGATGTACAAAAATATAATCTGAAATGCTATTATCATAAATTCCCATTCTTAAAAATGAAGTTGTTTCTCCTCCAAAAGCTTCTCTATTGACGAAATTTCCCCATCTACCAATGCTTTGTGCAAGCGCCAAATATGGAGCTCCTAAATCACATAAATTTAAAAATTTATATTTTTTTACTTTGCAAAATATAACTGCTACAATTAAGGCTCCAATTATTCCTCCATATATTGCAATACCACCATTCCATATACTAATAATCTCATTTGGATGTACAGAATAATAATCCCATCTAAATACAACATAGTATATTCTTGCACAAATAATTCCAACTATTAAAGCATAAATTAAAAATGTAATAATGTCATCCCATTTTATTCCATATTTATTCTTATCTTTATATACTAAAAACAAACAAAGTAACATTCCTGTAACAATAATTAGTCCATACCAATAAATATCACGTCCAAAAATATTAAATGCTACATTATTTATATTTATCTCTAATCCTAGTCCAGGGAACAGTATTGGTTTCAAATCACTTCACCACCTATTTTTCTACAACCGATACAACCATTTTATCTAAATCAAAATGTTCTTTTAAAATCTTTTCGGTTTCTTCTAATGTAATATTTTTATATGCTTCAATATAATCTGAA
>CANQBB010000027.1 GCA_947588905.1 uncultured Clostridia bacterium | reverse complement strand
CAAGTGCTCTGCCAACTGAGCTAATGGCCCATCTGCAGTCATACTAATTGCGACTGCTTTTATATACTACTACATTTTCATACAGTTGTCAACATTTTTCTGGCAAATTTATTCAATATTATTTAATTTTTCTACTAAGCTGTCTACATCAATGCCGTGTACTGCACATGCTTCTTCTAAAGTTTCTCCTGCTGATGCTGGGCAACCTAAACAATGCATACCAGCTTCTAACAAAATATCAACAAATTTTTCATTTATTTGTATTATGTCTCCTATAAGCATATCCTTTGAAACCATATATATTTCCCTCCTTTTTTATCTCGACGCAAAATGAGTCAAACTTTTTTTAATAAAAAGCTAGACAAAAATAAAAATGATGTTATAATCACATCAAAAGGTGGTGATACATTTTGAAAATCACTCGTATATACCTTTTAATATCTTTATTTTTATTATTCATTTCTATTTTGCTCAAATTTACTTTATCATACTCAAATCTAATTTCACTTTTCTTTTATTCTTTATTTTTTCATGGTATTGTTGCTTTATACATATGTTATTCTTTGTTTGAGATATTTGTGCTTCATGAAAAGCAAGGTTCTAAACTAATTCTAAGCAAAGAAAAATTCCATCCCGATTGGAGATGATGTTTATTTCTAATACGAATTTATTTTACACTAAAATTTGTTTTATTTCAATATTTTTATCTATTATATTTTTGTTCAATATCTTTCTTTTTAGTAGTATTTATATGCAATCTGAAATATCTTTAATATTTTTGTCTAAAGAGCATACTTTTCCAAAAAATATATCCAATATATTTAAATTTTTATATATTATCTTCTTACTAATTACTTGGAGTTTTATATTAAATAACATATATAATAAATATATTTTTAAAAAGCAGAAAAGTGCTGATAATTCCGAGAAAATATTAAATAGTAAAAATTCTTTAATAATAGGTAAAGATATTCTAACAAATGAAACTATATCAATTCCTGAAAAGGGATTATATCAAAATATGCTAATTACAGGAACAATTGGAACAGGTAAAACATCATCTGCAATGTATCCTTTTACGAAGCAACTTTTAAAAATGAATATAGGAATGTTAATTTTAGATGTTAAAGGTAACTTTCATAAAAAAGTAAATGAATTTGCAAAACCATTAAATAGAAATGTAATAGTAATAGAATTAAATGGTAAATATACTTACAATCCTCTAGACAAACCTAATTTAAAGCCATCTATATTGGCTAATCGTTTAAAAACAATTTTAACTTTATTTTCAAATCAAAACACAACAGATTCATATTGGTTAGATAAAGTAGAACTTTTTCTAACAGAATGTATTAAGCTATGTAGACTTTATAATAATAACTACGTCACTTTTATTGAACTTCATAAACTAATAAATGATAAAGCATACTTAGAAGAAAAAATATCTATTGTTAAATCTTTGTTCCTTAATAATAATCTTTCGTATTCTCAAGTATATGATTTTAAAACTTGTTTGGAGTTTTTTACATCAGAATTCAAATCTCTTGATTCAAGAGTTCTTTCGATTATTCAATCAGAAGTTTCAAGAATAACACAATTATTTGTAAGTGATCTAGAAGTATCACGAACATTTTGCCCTAAAAAAGAAGAAATATCTTTTAAAGGCTTTGAAGATTTGAAAAATAATATTGTTGTTTTTAATATGAATATTGCTGAATATAGAAATCTTGCTAAGATAATTGCTACTTATCTTAAATTAGATTTTCAATCAGAAGTACTCATGCGATTAGCTAAAAATAATATAATTGAGCCAGTTGCTTTTGTTTGTGATGAATACCATGAATATTCCACCCAAAATGATGCAGATTTTTTCTCAGAAAGCCGTGAGGCAAAATGCATAAATATCATATCTACCCAGAGCTACACTTCTCTTTTAAACTCTGTTAAAGAAAACTCTGCAGCAAAGGTAATAATTCAAAGTCTAGTAAATAAAATTTGGTTTCGTACAGATGATATATTTACAATCGAAGAAGCCCAAAAGCAACTGGGAAAGGAGGATAAAACAAAATATTCTAGAACAATATCTGAAAATGCACATGAAACAAAATATAGCTATGTGTTAAACACATTTAAATCAAATAACTCCAGTTTATCTGAAAGTATTAGTACTCAAATTCAACATGATTTTATTTACGATATAAATACTTTTTCTAGAGAATTATGCACATTTCAAGCTATATGTTTTTTATCAACAGGTTCAGAAATTTTAAGACCTCGCATCGTTCAATTATTTCCAGAACATATATCAAAAAAATTTATTTAATTTGAAAGGATAACACTATGAAAAAAATTTTAATTATATCATTTTTGATTGCATTATTATTAAACTCAGTTTGCTTTGCTGCAACTCCAAAGCTAATTAAAAATCTTGAAAAAAATCTTGATACCATAAAAAGTTGGATAATTACAATTGCAACTCCTGCAGCTGCTGTTGCAATTGGAGCGGGTATAATGATGAAAAAATTTAGTTTTGGTGATGAAGAAAGAATAACTTCTGGTAGAAAGCTTATTAGAAGTACATTATTCTCATATGCATTTATACTAAGTGTTGATTTAGTTTTAAATGCAATTAAAACATTATTTGGATAATAAGAAAGGGGATTTATTATGTCTGAAGAAACCATACAAACAATAGACGTTGCAAAAGTTATAATTGAAACAGTTAATTCTCTGTGTTCTTCTCTCATTTCTTCAATCAATGAAAAAGTATATCCTCTTTTAGATGAAATTATATTTATAGATGAAAATATTACTAATGATTCTTTCTTTGAAAAGATTTTTGGAACTTCTACTTCTTCAGGTATATTGATGCTTGCTAATTGTTTAGTATTTGCATTTATACTATATTATTGTATTAGATTATTAGTATCTCATTTTACTGGTAATGAAGTAGAATCTCCAGGGCGATTTTTATTAAGAATAGTTTTTGCAACAGTTGCAATGAATATTTCTCTTGAAATATGCAGATTATTAGTTACTGGTGCATCACAAATAACAACATTTTTCACATATTTGGGTAAAGAACTATTTAAAAAAGACATATCATTTTCAATATTAAATACATATATAACTACTTCAAAAGATTTTAATATTTTTTCTATAAATGGTATTCTTTCAACAATGTTATCTATATCTTCTTTTGCATTACTGACAAGTTTTTCTATTAGATATATTCTTATTAAAGTACTTATATTAGCAGCGCCATTTGCTTTTCTTTGCCTCGCTAATCAAACAACAGAACCATTTTTTAAAAGTTGGTACAGATCTTTTTTATCAATGTTATTAGTTCAAATTGTTTTATCTGTTCTTTTAATAATCCCATATGCATTACTAAAAGAAAATTCCGAATCACTATTTAATCAAATTTTATTAGTTGGTTCTATTTCTGCATTATTAAAGTCAGAACAACTTGTAAAAGAATTTTTTAGCGGAGTGGGAATTAGCACTAATTTTCAAGCAGGCATATCTGGAATAAAATCTATGTTTCTAAAATAATATTCAGAAAGGATTGCATCTTGTATGAACAAAAAATTTTTCTTTCCATTAAATTATGATTATTCTAGTAAATTTCTAGGAATAATTGAATATAAATTATTAACTCCATTAAGTATTTATGGTGCTATATTATTTTTCATTCTAAGAGCATTATCTTTTGATTTCTTTATTAAAACAGGTATTTTTATTGTCTTATTTTTTCCCCTTTTACTTATTTTAAATTCAAGAGTATATTCTGAACCATTTTATTCATTTATAGTAGCAGTATATAAACATTTTTTGTCGAGTAAAATTTATCTTTACAAGCGGGTAATTTGGTGTGGAATTAATCCCAACTGCATATAAACCCTTATCTTATTTATTTTTAAATTATCTTTATGGCCCAGATAGTTAAATATAATAAAGCTTATCATCCAAACATAAAAAACCCCTATTTTATGTACAAATTTTTATTGCAGAATTCCATACCAAATTGCTCGTTTGTTATTATGTTTATTTTGACAAAATTTAAATATTTTTAGTATAATATTGTCAAAATCACAAAAAACATATATTATTTAAGCAGGAGGCAATATTATGAACTTTGAACATAATTTTTCATTATTATTTGAAGATTTACAGCTCCCAGAAGTATTTATTTCAGAATATTTATGCGCTGCTAATGGGGATTACATAAAAATATATTTGTATTGTGCTTTTTTGTGTAAACATAAAATAGATATTATGCCACTTGATTTATCAAAAAAATTATCTTTGCCAATATCTACCATCGAACAAGGTTTAAAATATTGGGAAGAAAATAATGCTCTTATAAGGAAAGGCGACTCATATATTTTATCAGATTTGAAGCAATTAGAAGTTAATAAACTATACAAACCAAGGTTAGCTTTATCAACTGAAGATGCTATCAAAAACACAGAAAAGAATGTTTATCGTTCTCAAGCTATTACTGCTATTAGTGAAATGTTTTTTCAAGGTTTAATGTCAGAATCTTGGTTTGCTGATATTAACTTATTATTTTCAAAATATATGTTTAATGAAGATGTCGTAATAGCTTTATTTAATTATTGTTATAATAGAAACGCTTTACATCGTAAATATTTATTTACAGTTGCAGATGCATGGGCACAAAATGGTATAAAAACACAAAGTGATTTAGATAGGTATTCTATAAATTATGAAAAAGCTATTCAGGCTAAAAAAGCAATTGGTAAAAAATTAGGCTTGACTCGAAAATTATCTCAATATGAAGAAGCATATGTTGATAAATGGATATTTGATTTTAATTATCCTATGAATGTTATCGAAATTGCTTTAAAGAAAACTACTTCAAAAACTAATCCTAGCTTTGATTATATAGATAAAATTCTTTCAGATTGGCACGAAAGAAATTTATCTACTGCCGAAGAAGTAAATACATTTATGAAAGAGCAAAAAGAAAAAAATAAAAATATTAAGAATTTAACAAAATCAAATGTTGTACAAGCTTATAAAGATAATACAACAAATCAATATGAAGATTTATCAAAATTTTATATGAACTAAATTTCAGAAAGGAGATATATTCACAATTAACATGTACAAAGATACATATAAACGTATTGAACGTGAATACGAAAGCAAAAGGAATTTAGCAAATCAGAATTTTCAAAAATTAAAAGAAAATACATATAACAATAATCCTAGATTAAAAGAAATTGATTTAGAAATTTCAAAATTAGGTATTAAAGCTGTTAGGCTTTCTATTACATCTGATAAAAGTCAATCTTGCAAAGATTTAGAAAATCAAATTGCTAAATTAAAAAAAGAAAGAGAACAAATCCTTTCAAAATTAAATATCGAATTAGTTCCTAAATATTCATGTACCAAATGTAATGATACTGGGTATATTTATGAAAATGGTACTAGTCAAATGTGTTCATGTTTCAAGCAAGAACTTATAAATGAATCATATAGTAAATCTAATTTATATAAATTGAAAGAAGAATCTTTTGATAAAGTTAATTTAAATCTTTTTTCTAATGAAGTTAATAAAGATTATCAAATTTCTCCAAGAGCAAATATGGAGAAAATCATAAAAATAGCAAAAGATTTTATTGATAATTTTGAAGATCCTTCTCAAAAAAATTTATTATTTACTGGAACACCTCGGAGTAGGTAAAACATTTATTTCTAGTTGTATCGCTAATGAAATAATTAGTAAAGATTATACTGTTTTATATCAAACTTCATCTCTACTATTAAATAGTATTTTTGAATATAAGTATAGTAAACAAGAAAATTCAAAAGAGCTTTATGATAGTTTATTTACAGTTAATCTTTTAATAATTGATGATTTGGGAACGGAAAATTTAACTTCTGCCAAATCAGAAGAATTATTTACTATTATAAATTCTAGGTTAATTACTCCTAATACTAAAACTATTATTTCAACTAATTTATCATTAAATGATTTATCTGCTACATATGACCATAGGATTATTTCACGTCTTATGGGAAATTTTAATATTGTTCGATTTTATGGAGAAGATATACGATTAAAAACAAAATAAACAAGGAGCCGTTTAAATTGGCTCCTTGTTTTTTATAACTAATTTTAATAATTGCTAAAAACTATTCTTCTTCTAAGTTGTCTTCAGATATTTTCGCTATGCTAACAACTTTGCCTCCGTCATTTGTTCTCATAAGTGTAACCCCTTGAGTAGATCTTCCAAGTATACTAATGTTATTTACTTCTAATCTAATTATAATTCCTTTATCTGTAATAAGCATTATATCATCATTATCATCAACAACCTGAATTCCAATAACCTTACCAGTTTTTGGAGTAGTTTTATAAGTGATAACACCTTTTCCAGCTCTTATTTGTACTCTATATTCTTCAAGCTCTGTTCTCTTTCCAAATCCATTTTCAGTAATAGCTAGCAAATATGCTTTTTCATTATATATAGGTTCCATTCCTATTACATAGTCATCATTAGAAAGTCTAATTCCAATAACACCTTGAGAAACTCTACCTACTGGTTTAACATCACTTTCTGCAAATGTAATAGACATTCCTTCATGTGTAACCATTACAACATTTCTTTCTCCATCTGTAAGTCTAACATCTATTAGTTCATCATCATCTTTTAATGATATAGCTTGTAATCCAGTCTTTCTAGCACTATTATATTCTAATAGTTTTGTCTTTTTAATTATTCCTCCTCTAGTTGCCATCAATAAATATTGTCCATCAACAAATTCTTGGATTGGAATTACAGCTGTAACTTTTTCATCTCCATCTAATTGAAGAAGATTAACTATTGCAGTTCCTTTCGCTGTTCTACCTGCTTCTGGTACTTCATATCCTTTTAATCTATAAACTTTACCTTTATTTGTAAAGAACATTAAAGTATTATGAGTAGATGTAATGAACAATTGTTTAACAAAGTCCTCTTCTCTAGTTTGCATTCCTGTGATGCCCTTTCCTCCACGTCTTTGAGTCTTATATGTATCAACAGGCATTCTCTTAATATATCCAAAATGAGTTAATGCAACTACTGTTGTTTCTTCTTTTATTAAGTCTTCATCTGCAAGTTCATCTTCTGCTGCAATAATTTGAGTTCTTCTTTCATCTCCATACTTGTTTTTCATTTCAATAAGCTCATCTTTAATGATATCACATACAAGTTTTTCACTACCAAGAATAGCTCTATATCTCTCAATTTGCTCTTGTAATTGTTTATATTCTTCATCTATTTTTTCTCTTTGTAAACCAGATAATGTTCTCAATCTCATTTCAAGAATAGCATTAGCTTGAATTTCAGTTAATTTGAATCTTTTCATAAGTCTTTCTGCTGCATCATCATAAGCTGCTCTTATTATTGCAATAACTTCATCTATATAGTCTAATGCAATCTTCAATCCTTCTAAAATATGAGCTCTTGCTAAAGCTTTGTCTAAGTCAAATTGTGTTCTTCTCACAATAACTTCTTTTCTATGATCAATGTAGCACTCTAGCATTCTTCTTAAACTTAATACTTTTGGTTCGTTGTTTACTAAAGCAAGCATAATAGCTCCAAATGTATCTTGCATTTGTGTATTTTTTAAAAGTTGATTTAGAACTACCTTTGGATTAGCATCTCTCTTAAGTTCTATTACAATTCTCATTCCGTCTCTATCTGATTCATCTCTTAAATCAGAAATACCATCAATACGTTTATCACGAACCAAATCTGCAATATTTTCAATAAGCCTAGCTTTATTTACTTGATATGGAAGTTCTGTTACTATAATTCTATATCTGCCATTACCATGTTCTTCTATTTCTGTTTTTGCTCTAACTATAATTTTTCCTCTACCTGTAGTATAGCAGTTTTTGATACCTTCTCTGCCAACAATAATTCCTCCTGTTGGGAAATCTGGTCCTTTTATTTCTGCCATAAGTTCTTCATCAGTTACATTATCTTCATCTATCAATCTAACAATTGCATTAACTACCTCAGTTAAATTATGTGGTGGTATATTTGTAGCCATACCAACCGCAATACCTGATGAACCATTTATCAATAAATTAGGAACTTTAGAAGGTAAAACTGTAGGCTCCATAATTTTTTCATCATAGTTAGGCATAAACTCAACTGTATTTTTATCAATATCACTTAACATTTCAACAGCTATTTTAGGCATTTTAGCTTCGGTATACCTCATCGCAGCAGGAGAATCTCCATCTACTGAACCAAAGTTACCATTACCATTAACAAGCATATATCTAAGTGAGAAATTTTGTGCCATTCTTACTAATGCATCGTAGATTGATGCATCACCATGAGGATGGTATTTACCCATAACCTCACCAACAATATATGCAGATTTTCTATAAGGTTTATCAGGTGTAAGACCTAAGCCATGCATTGAATATAAAATTCTTCTATGTACTGGTTTTAAGCCATCTCTAACATCTGGAAGAGCTCTTGAAACAATTACACTCATGGCATAATCTATATAAGATTTCTTCATTTCTTTTTCGATATCAACCCTGACAATTTTTTTTGCATTTTCTTCCATTTTTATATCTCCTATCTTTTGCATAAATATAGCGCAAACGCACTATTCCGTACATTAAAATTATACTAAAACACTTACGGAAATGCAAGAAAAAAAGCTTATTTTAAATAGGATTTTTTTTATTTTTTTACTATAAATTGATCTGTTTTTTAGCTTATAAATTTATATAAACAATTTGATTATGGACAAAATAAATTTAATATTATTTGTTGACATTTTATGTAAACGATGCTATACTATTTTCGTAGTCTCTCGAAAGGAATATAAAAATATGGAAATAAAAGAAAATAATATTGAAAAATCTCTTGTGAAAAAGAGTGAAAACTCTTTAAATAACAGAAATGTTAATATGATAAAACATAATTTTAATAGAACTATTACAATACTATTTTACATGGCATCTTTTATTGTTTCAATGGCTGCAAGTGCTATTTTTATCTTTACAATAGTTGATGTCTAAAGCATTTTAACCAACTCTTGCTCTATAGAATTTAATTCTGTAGAGCCTTTATTTTTTATAAGCTCATACCTATTTACTATTTCTTTACCTCTATCAATTGTTTTAGATATAAGTGATATTTTTTCTAAATCTTTGCTTATTCCATTTGCATACTTCTTCATGTCTTTTTCATTATTCTCAGTAAATGCTTTTTCAAATTCATTACACTTTTTATCAATTCTTGTTAAAGTATTTTTTTCTTTAACCATTACTTTTTGCAATTCATTATCAAAAGTATCTCCTAATATTAAGTCTACACCATCTTTAACAACATTTTTTATTGATGTAGGAACTCCTTTGATTGCTCCTATTCCAATATTTAAAACTCCCTTTAATCCGCTTTTTAAATCACAATCTCGTATTGCCTTTCCAATATCTTTCAAAGAATCAACCGTTTTAGCTTTTATTCCTGTTGCTACTTTAAGCGTTGTTTTCATTGCTGTATCTATTGTTTTTGATGCAACATCTTTTATATTTATTTTTTCAAACCCTTTTTTTATCTTGTCAAGCATACTTTCGCCAAGTCCCATGTTATTTAATCCCTTATCAAGAGAATTATTAAAAGCTGTGCTCACTAGAGTTGAAGCATTTCTTATATTATCACTAACATCTAAAATATTATTCTTAGTTAATTCTAATTCCATTTAAAACCTCCTTTTAGTAATCAAGTTTTTTTACTTTTGATGATATCCATAGTAAAATCCACATTGATATAAAATTCCAATATAATATCATCATTCCAACAATACTTTTCCTCATTATTAAATAATTTTCTGGATTTGATTTTACAAAAGAAATATATACAAACAGATCCATAAAAATTAGTATAAACAATACTATTCTTGCACTTTTTGTTTCTTGTATCCTCTTTTCTTTTTCTTTTTGAAGTTCACTAATCATTTTATAACTTTTATCAATTAGTTCTGAAAAATTTCCACCATATAAATAACAATGTTGTACATTAGTTAAAAATGATTTTATTTGTTTGATATTTATTTTTTCTTTAAAATTTTCTATAGCTTTTTCAAATTTAATTCCACTTGAAATCTCAATTAAAAATTTTTTAACATATCCTTGTAGTGGTTCAACAGTTTTAATTTCTTTCATTGCAGAAACAATATCATTTGTAATTTGAGTATGATTTTTAAGTTGTAATAAAAAATTTAAAAAGACTTTTTCTGTTTTTTCTTCTTTATAATTTGCTATCATCTTTAAGATTGCAAACGGAAAATAAAATGCAGATATAGATATAATAAACGATAATAAAATTATTTTAAAAAAGTTAAAAACAAAAATATATGCAATAATCACACTAATAAATCCACACAATATAATGCTTAAAGGATTTATAATTATGCTCCTATTTAAAGCACATCTATCAATTAGTATATTTATTTTATGTATGTAATTAAGTCTTTCTTTAAGCTTAACTTTTTTATTTTTCTCATAATATTTTAGAAATTCATTATAATACTCTTCATTCTTTTTTATTAAGTAATTATTTATTTTCTTTAATATTTTCTTCTCTACAAATATATCAATTAAAATATATACTGATATGCCAATGAGTACAAACAACAATATATTAAAAATCATGATAAAATCCTTTCTATTTCATAAGAACTCAAATCTATTTTTTCTTTACATTTACCAATTGGGTCATTTATCTTTTGAAATTGTCCTATTGATTTTCCATTATCATATCTATCAACTTTAAATTCAAATAAAATATTATATTTTACATCTTGAGTTTCTTCATCATATAGCACTTCAGCTATTTCATGAACCTTAAAATTTTTCATAAAAATAATAATATCGATTGAAAGTGATAATAATTTTCTCAAATATTTATCTGTATAGCTTTGAGCATTTGAATCTCTTTTCATTAAAGTAACTAGCCTATCTATTGTGTTTGTACTACTATCAGAGTGTACAGTTGCATATCCTCTATGACCAGTTGCAACAGCATCAAAAAATACCATTGCCTCTTCTCCTTTTAATTCTCCTATAACAACTACATCATTAGACATTACAAGTGAATGTGCCGTTAATTTTGCAAGAGTAATATTTTTATCTTCATTTCTATTTTTCAAGATTTCTCTTTGAATAATATTAGGATGCGTACTAAATAGTTCTGCAGTTTCTTCATTAGATGTAATAGATAAATCTTCTGGAATTTTATTTATTAAATTTCTCATAAGTGTAGTTTTACCACTTCCACCTTTTCCGCTAATAATAATATTGCATCCAGAAATAATTGCTTTAATTAAAAACTTATATATTTCTATATCTAACATTTCAATATTAGATATAAAAAGTTCTTCTAAACTTTGTAACATTTCTGGTCTATGTATACGAATAACCAAATTTGGAGAAACAACATTTACCGGCTCAATTCCAGCCTCTATACGAAGATTATTTTTCCTATCACTCACAATAACAATTGGCGTTTCATTTGTAATTTTTCCTCTGTTTTTTAAAATGCAGTATCGCACAAAATTTATATAATCTTCTTCATTATTAAATTCCTCTTTTACCTTTTTCCAAACACCATTTCTTTTTATAAAAATATTATCAAATCTTGTTACACGAATATCTGAAACTTCTTTATCATCTATATATTTTTGTAAAATGTGATACCCAAAAAGTTTATCTAAAATATTTTTTATTGTAGTTTCTGTATTCATATTAGAATATTCTTTGTAAACTTTTTCTCTAACAATATTTTCAACAATACCTCTGTTTATTTCAATGTCACTTAAATAATCAGAATAATTATTTATTAAATATGTAATTATTTCTCCAATAACCTTGTCTTTATTAACATCTGGCTTAACGATAATATCAACTTTATTGGATTTAAGTGGGTTAATTAGCATGCATAATCACTTCCTTATCTAATTTTATATTTGATAGAAACATATTATTTTTAAGTCTTTCTATAATACTTTTCTTTGGAATATAATTTATATTAGATAAAATTTTTTCATATGAAACAACATTGCATTCTTCATTTAGCTTTATTTCTCCAGCCACATTTAAACCTTCCATTATCTTTGAAATTATTTCTATCTCTAAATCATTTTTTGATTTTTTATTAACAATGATTTCTATTTTTTGTTTATAAACTCCCCAAATGTTAATTATTATATTAGTAAATTGTTGCATTTTCTTAATAGACAAATAATTATTTTCAGTAACAAATAATATTCTATTTGCATTTTGAAGTGCCCATTTTGTTGAATCAAGAAAAATATTACTACTAGTATCAATAACTATAAAATCATACTTTTCCTTTGCTGACTGAAGTATCTTATTATAATATTCTTCTTTTAAAACATTTTGGCAATAATGAAGTGATGTATTTCCTGTTAGAACATCAAATCCGTCTGCGTTAATTATCACCTCATCAAACACATTAGAATCAAATCTATTTTTTATAATAAGTTCACTAGCATAATTTATTCCAGATTTTTTATCATCATCAATAATTACTTCAATATTTTTCGGCACTTTACTTATTTGTAATATTTCATCTATATTTCCATTTAAAGTATCTAAATCTATAAGTAAGATTTTTGAATCACTTTTTTGTGATAGCACTTTACACAAATTTACCGCTATTGTTGATTTGCCTGCTCCTGGTATTCCACTAATAGCAATAATTTCTTGTTTCTGTACTGCTTTTTCAATTAAAAAACTTTCTTTAACTGGCTTTTCTTTATACGTTTTTTCCTTAATTATATTTTCTTTTTTCACTTCCTTTTCAGCATCATATAATTCTTCATTTTCTCTAATCATTTCATATTTCTTTTTAATAGTTTCTTCTCTATCAATTGCATCAATTATATCTGGAATTTCAACAGTACTATCAATAAAAATATCTAATACATTTTTAGATTCTAAAATTCTTCTAGTTGTACTATCTATTTCGTCAGTTACAATAATTATCCTAATTAAATTATTTTTACTTTTTATTTTATCTACAAACTCTTCTAAATTCCATTGACCTTGCAATAATCCACTAATTATTAAAATATCTGCTTCATTTGTCAAAAGCTTATCAATAACAATATCTTGGCAAACAATATCTTCTAATATTACATCATATTTTGAATATCTCTTAAGTTCATTATTTAATACATCATTTCCCATTGCGGTAATTATTCTTTTCATACTAATTCCTCCTATTTATAAATCTTTTCTATCTGTACTAATAAAACGATGTTCATAGTCTGAAGCCAAAATTTTAACTAACAAATGATTTCTCCCAGCAAACATCAAACAAGTTCCACGTTCCAGATTAAGTGCCTTATATGTTTCTATTTCCGATAAACTTATAACATCTTTCAATGTTTTCAAATCATTTTCTTCTATTTGAAAAATACATTTTATGCTTGAATTATTTAGAATTCCTTTTCCATACATACCTTCATTTAAAGAGAAAAAATCATTTATATCTTGAGTAATTGCAGTAGCTGCACCTCCATATTTTCTAATAGTCTTAAATATCTTAAAAACAAAATTTGCAGTATCCTCATTTCTATCAATAAGTCTCCACACTTCATCTAAATAAATAATTTTTTTGCGCCCTCTATTTTCTCGTATTTTATCCCAGTAAAACTCAATAATAACAAATAATGCCATTGGCAAGTACTGTTCTTCAATATTATAAATATCTGCAACAATTAATTTATTTTTCAGGTCAACATTTGTATAATTATTCATAAAATTTAATGCTCCAGAAATATATGTTTTTAAAAGTTTTGCTATCTTTTTCATATTAACATCTTTTTTTATTAAATTATATAAGTCTTCTAGTATTGGCATCTCACTGCTTGATTTAAATTTTCTTTTAGAAAGTAATTTTCCATTTTCATTAGCAGAATATAATGAATTATTATCAAAAGTAATTCCTTTTTCTTTATAACATTCAATAATTTTTTCTTCTAAATTACTTTTTTCTTCATCACTCAAGTTAGGTAAGATAATACTAAAAAATGCCATCAATTTTTGAATTTTATTTTGCAAAAAGCTCTCATCTTCGTCAAGAATAATCTCTCTTATTTCCATCACATTTATAATATTTTCTTTTCCAAAATTAAGATAAGTTCCACCTAATTCAACACAAATATCAATATATTCCCTATCTGGATCAATAATATATTGCTCAATATTTAGCAATCTATTTCTAGCAATCATTAGTTTCATAAAATATGATTTTCCAGAACCACTTGCACCAATTACACACATATTAGCATTTTTATATTTTTCACTATCAAATCTATCAACCATAACAATTGAATTATTTAATGCATTTACTCCTATTAAAATTCCATTATCGTCACAAAGTTCATTAGATAAAAATGGATAAGTGCTAATGATTCCACTTGATAAAACATTTCTTTTGCTAATATTTTTTATTTCATTTGGATTATATAAGATTGGAAGACTGCATTTAAAAAGTAACTCTTGCCTAAAAATTGCTCGTCTAGTAGCAAGACCACTTCCTGCTGCAATGCCTTCGATTCGTTGAAGATTTGATTCTAGTTCTTCTAAACTATCTGCACTTGTTAGAATATAAATATTTAGAAAATAAATATCATCATTTTCGACTTGAATTTGTTTTTTTATATATTTTGCATTTTCATAACTTGTATTCATTAAATCAATATCAATTTGATTTTTACTCGACATTTTTAAATTTGAACCTGCATTACCAATATAACTTGTTAAACTTTTCAATGTTTCAAAAGAATTTCTTTTATCATAAAAAATAGACATTTCAAAACTAATATTAGAAGAAATAAGCCTATCTAAAAATCCACCTTCCATTTCCCTATTGTAATTTATTACAAATAAAGAAGCTACATATTTGTTATCAATCAGCATATATTTTGGGTCTCTTGTATCTACAAAAGTTGGATAAATATTATCATTTCGCTTAATTAAATTCATTTTTTATTCCTCACTACTAACTTTACTAAAAAAATACACTTTTAAAATTTCTTCTATTTTTTCTTTACTACATAAAACAACCTCATTTCCACAAGCATTTAAACCATTAACAATTCTTTTAATATTTTCGTCTATATTTTTATCTGATTTAATTACTATAAAAAATTTTCTTGTAATACTCTTTTTCTTATTAGTTATATCAACTATTAAATTCTTATAGCCTAACATAATTTTTGTTAATTTTTCATTTCCATAAGAATATTTTTCAATTTTGTCTATATGATTTCCAATTTCATTTTTATATGTTTGGATAATTATTTGTATTTGAAAATCACATTGCTTTAAAAACCTTTTATAAGATTCAAGAATTGCTATTTGCTCAGCATCTGATCTCAATTTAAAATTTATAGGTTTAACTTCTAGAATTTTTATAATTTCACCAGTTTTTAAATAAATATTATCATCAAAATATTTTATTGGTAGCCATGAATTTATATCATTAAGTTTTTCTTTATTCATAAATAACTCCTTATTTATAATTAAACGTCTATTTTTGAGCAACAAAAAAGGGCGCAAAATTCCTATCTAAGAATTTTCCACCCAAAACTATTAACATGGCTACATGTTACAATAATTTTTTTATAAAATCAATACCTTGTGTCAAAACGAAGAATTTTTATTATAAAACTATTTCTTTTTAATTTTAGCATATACCATAGATTTTGTAATTCCTTTTTCTTTTGCCACTTTTTTCATGGCATCTTTTTCATTTAATCCCTCTTCTAAATACATCTGCATCAATTCTTCTATGCTTTCTGTAACAACTACTTCTTGCTTTTTTGCACCTTCTAGTACAATTACAAATTCTCCCTTTATATTTATATCTTCATAATATTTTACTGCTTCTTCTATTGTAAATCTTAAATGTTCTTCAAATATTTTTGTTATTTCTCTAGATAAAACAATTTTTCTTTCGCCACCAAAAAATTTATAAAAATCATCTAATGTTCTCTTAAGTTTATGTGGAGCCTCATAAAAAATAATTGTTCTTGTTTCATTTTTTAATTCTTCTAGTCTTTCTCTCCTTGAAGCTTTATTCATAGGTAAAAATCCCTCAAATACAAATCTTTTTGTATCTAAACCAGAACAAATTAAACCTTGTATAAAAGCTACTGCTCCGTGGAATTGGAATTATATCTATTTGATTTATTATTGCTTCTTTTACTAAGTCTTCACCAGGGTCAGATATTGCAGGTGTACCAGCATCAGAAACTAATGCTAAGTTTTTACCTTCTAATAACATATCAATTACTTCTTTAACTTTTGTACCTTCATTATGTCTATAAAAACTTATCATTGGTTTAGAGATTTCAAAATGATTTAGCAATTTTATTGTTTTTCTTGTATCTTCTGCGAGTATCATATCTACACTTTTCAATGTTTCTATTGCTCTAAATGTTATATCATTTAAATTTCCAATTGGTGTAGCAACTAAATATAATTTTCCTTTCTCCAAATTTACCTACTCCTTTTGTTATATATTTCTAATATTTTATCTGTATATTCTCCATCTTTATCATACACATAAAGAGGATCATCTATTTTCAAAAAAGGTTTTCCACCTTTCACACCTTCTATTAAAACTAAATTTGATGCTTTATCATATGTTGGATGAATAAATTTAATTCTTTTAGGTTCAATTTTCTTTTCTCGCATAATAGATAATATATCAACTAATCTTTCTGTTTTATGAATCATAAAAAACTTTCCATATAATTTTAAAACTTGATATGATTTTTCTATAATATCTTCTAATGTACAAAGCACTTCATGTCTTGAAATTGTTTTTGTATCTAGTTCATTTATTATACCAGTTCCAGCCTTTTTATATGGTGGATTTACTGTTATTGCATCAATAGAATCTGGTTTTATTGTTTGTGTTATATTCATTAAGTTATCATTTATCACTTCTATTTTATTTTTTTGATTATTCATCTCGATACTTCTTTTCGCCATGTCAGCAATTTCTTTTTGAACTTCTACAGCATATATCTTATTTACATTCGCTTTTTCAGCCAAAAGAATTGCAACAATTCCGATTTCCAGAACATAAATCTAAAACTATAGAATTATTTTTTATATCTTTAGCAAAATCTGAAAGTAAAACAGCATCTATTCCAAAACAAAACATCTTTTTATTTTGAATTATTTTCAATCCTTTATATTGCAAATCATCTATTCTTTCATTTTCTTTTAGTTCCATTTTTATCTCCCTATCATATAATAATTTAAAGGATGTGATTTCTTGAATAATTGTTTTTCTAATCTAATATGTTCTCTTAGGCAAGTTGAATTATTTTTAAATAATTTATGCAAGATTAGACGAGCACAAAAAATAACAAAGTTATTTTTTTGTAATCATAAATATTTTAATAGAAGACGTAATCTATTTTAAAATATGCCATGCTTAGCCATAAATAATTGTTCTTAAATAATAGGAAAGAGATGAAGATTTTTCTCCATCTCCTATTTTCTATTCTTGTTCTGGAGCACTTACAGGACAT
Source organism: uncultured Clostridia bacterium (assembly GCA_947588905.1). Lineage (GTDB taxonomy): Bacteria > Bacillota > Clostridia > TANB77 > UBA1234 > UBA1234. The sequence goes on along the minus strand of CANQBB010000027.1, from coordinate 3,416 downwards.
ACACCTGCACAAGTTCCACATTCTATGCATTTATTAGGATCTATTTCATATCTTGCATCTCCTTCTTTAATGCATTCTACAGGGCAAGCATTTGCACAAGCTCCACATTTTATACAAGCTTCTGTAATTTTAAATGCCATTTTTTTCACCTCCTCTAAAATTCTTCTCCCCTTTTAAATCCTTCTTCTAATGCTTTTAACTCTTTCATGTCAACATCGTCATCTTCTTTTTCTCTTCTTCTTTTATTCTTTATAATTTCAATATCTTGTAATTTATATGGTTTCTTTGATGTGTTTCCGTCTTTTTCTATCTTAACTTTTACAATCTCTTTTAAAACTTCTACTTCTTCAACTGTGCCTGTACCATCTGCTGTTTTTACAATAGCACCAACACTTGGAAGCCTAGATAATTTTTCTTCATAAACATTTTGCTCATGTTTTAAACAACACATTAACCTACCACAAACTCCTGAAATTTTAGCTGGATTTAATGAAAGTCCTTGCTCTTTTGCCATCTTTATTGAAACTGGATTTAAATCTGAAAGATGATTACAGCAACATAGTTCTCTACCACAAGAACCATATCCTCCTAGCATTTTAACTTCATCTCTAACACCAATTTGTCTTAATTCAATTCTTGTTTTATATATGGCAGCTAAATCTCTAACTAAATCTCTAAAATCAATTCTTCCATCAGCAGTAAAATAAAATAACAATTTTGTATTGTCAAAAGTATATTCTACATCTACTAATTTCATATCTAAATTATGTTCTTTTATTTTCTTTTCACACATTGCATATGCTTCTTGTGCTTTTGCATCATTCTCAGCATATCTTTTTTCATCATCTTTAGTTGCTACTCTAATGACAGGTTTTAATGGTGCAACTATTTTATTTTCATCTATATTTCTATTTTCTATTGCGACTTCTCCAAGCTCAATTCCTCTTGCTGTTTCTACAATTGCATTTTCACCTTTTTTTAGTTTTATTCCTTGAGCATCAAAAAAATATATTTTACCTATTTTTTTAAATCTTATGCCAACAATTTCTTGCATTTTTACCTCCTTAGATTTTGCAAATTTGTATTATCATTTTATCTAATGCTAAATCTGTATTTGCATTTCTACTTAAATTTTTAATTGTTTCATCTATTAAAGTAATTATTTTAACTTTTACTGAGGTATTTTTATTGATTTCACTATAATAAATCAATTTTATATATTCTAGTATTTCTACAATTTCATCTTTGTTTTCAAATATCTTTTTATTTATATCTAAATAATTTTTTTTATCAAATAATTCTATTATTTCTTTAGATATATCATAATAATTATTTTCAAGTAATTCTTTTGCTTTTCCTACACTTCCTCTAGCAAATTTTACATTAACGTTATTACCAACAATCTTTTCAATTTCTTCATCTTTTAATGGATTAAATTTTATTTCAGTTACCCTTGACTGAATCGTCTTTATAATTTTTTCTTTATTAGTTGCAATTAAAATAATCGTTGCATATATTGGTGGCTCTTCCAAAACTTTTAAAAGAGCATTTTGAGCATTTGTATTCATCTTATCTGCATCATCAATTATAAAAATTTTTCTTTTTAAATATGTAGGTTTTATATAAATATCACTAATTAAATTTCTTATTTCTTCAACTTTAATTAAATCTTTTTCGGGAGATATAATTTTAAAATCTGACTCATCTAAAAAATCTACATTATTGATTTTTTTAGCAAATTCAATAGCAACAATTTTTTTACCAATTCCGTCTTTTCCTATAAATAAATATGCATGACCAATTTTATTATCAGTTACCATTTTATCTAATATAGCTATTTCTTTTTCATGCCCAATTATATTTTCCATTATTACCTCTCTATTTATCTATTTTTCCTATTTTATTAAGTGGCCAAACTCTAATTTTAACTCTACCCTCTACTTTATTTAATGGAATACAACCAAACTCTCTACTATCACTTGAACCTGGTCTATTATCTCCCATAACAAAAATATATCCATTTGGAACTATTAAATCATAGAATTCTCCAGTAATAGGTGTAGCAAGATCTTCTACAAGATATGTTTCCGATAGTTCTACATCATTAACATATACTTTTCCTTTTGATATTTTTACATGGTCTCCGCCGATACCGATTACCCTTTTGATATAACTTGTTTTATTTATTTCTAATAAATCATGCATTATAAAATTCATTATACCTGTTTCATCATTATATACAGCAAGCCCTTCTGCATCAGTATCATCTGGTTTTTCAAATGTAATAATATCTCCTCTATAAATAGGCATTTTAAATGTCCTAACTAGTCTATTTATCAAAACTCTTTCTCCATTTAGAATTGTTGGTGTCATAGAACCTTGTTGCACTAATGTTGGCGTAAAAATAAAATATTTTATAATTAGCGCAATTACAAAAGCTGCAATCAAGCAAAAAATCCATTCAAAGATTTCTCTTGCAATAGATTTTTCTTTATTTCTTGGTTTTTTTTCTTTTTCTAAATTTTCATCCATTTAAAAATGCACCTCCACTGCTCAACATACCAATTATACCTCTTTTATTCCTATTTTGCAACAAATTTATAGCTTAATTATCCTTTCCCATGGTAAATTTTCTTTGCCAAAATGCCCATAATTTGTTGTTTGTGTATAAATTGGTTTTCGTAAATCTAAATATTTAATAACCCCGTTAGGCGTTAAATCAAAGTTGTTTTTTACTAGTTCAACTAATTCTTCATCTGTTTTTGTTCCTGTTCCAAATGTATCTATATAAATTGAAAGTGGTTGCTCCATTCCAATAGCATATGAAACTTGAATTTCACACCTTTTTGCATATCCATTTGCGACAATATTTTTTGCAATATGTCTTAGCATATATGTTACTGATCTATCTACCTTTGTTGGGTCTTTACCAGAAAATGCGCCTCCACCATGTTTAGAAAATCCACCATAAGTATCAACTATTATTTTTCTTCCTGTAAGTCCAGTATCTCCTAAAGGACCTCCAATTACAAATCTTCCAGTAGGATTTACATATATTTTCGTGTTTTTATCTATCATATCTGCTGGTACAACTACATTTATAACTTTATCAATAACATCTTTTCTAATTTCTTCTAAAGGAACTTCTTCTTTATGCTGTGTAGATATAAGTATTGCCTCAATTCTTTTTGGAACATAGTCTTCATATTCTACTGTAACTTGTGTTTTTCCATCTGGTCTTAGATAATCTATTTCTTTATTTTTTCTTACATCTGCTAATCTTTTAGCAAGTTTATGTGCCATATATATTGGGTAAGGCATATAATTTTCTGTTTCATCACATGCAAATCCAAACATAATGCCTTGATCTCCGGCTCCTCCAGAATCTACACCTAAAGCAATATCTGGGCTTTGCT